>JAUHYE010000055.1 GCA_030426395.1 Phycisphaerae bacterium | reverse complement strand
CGGTCCCGTGCTCTACGCGGGCGGGAGCTTCCAAGTGGTCGATGATCGCTCCATCACGAACTTCGCCCGCTGGGACGGCGTGTCGTGGACGACCGTTGGCAACCTCCGCCCCGACAGCCCCGACGCGATGGCCGTGTACGACGATGGGAATGGCAAGGCGCTCTTCATCGCCGGTGGGATGTTCGATTCGGGCACCACAACACACCACTCGCTCGCGAAATGGGACGGCACAAACTGGTCGTTCCTCAACGGCCACACGCCAGACGGCGAGGTGCTCGCGCTCGCGACCTACGACGACGGCTCCGGGCCGGTGCTCATCGTCGGTGGGCGATTCACCACGGTCGACGGACTCGTAGTCAACCACATCGCCAGGTGGGACGGGACACGCTGGTCGGCCATGGGCGATGGCATGCCCCGCGAGATCAGGGCACTCACCGTTCATGCCGAGGGCGGCCGAGACGTGCTCTATGCCGCGGGCAACGTGGCCCCACGCAAGTGGGATCCGGACCAGGAACGGTGGATCAGCCTGACAACCACGGGCGCCACGGGATCAAGCGGCTTCTATGACCTGCAGGTCTTCGACGACGGCCGCGGACCAGCCCTGTACGCTGCCGGCGGCTTCGATACAATCGATGGCATGCCGATGCGAGGCTTGGCCCGCTTCGATGGCGACCGATGGGAGCCCTTGGGTGGCGACGCCGAGGTCGGTAGTTGCATCTCGCTGGGAGTCCTCGACGACGGCCGCGGCCCGGCCCTGATCGTGAGCGGCCAAATCACGATCGATGGCGTCCCGCGATACATCGCCCGCTGGGGCTGCGAACCCCAGTGCCCCGCCGACTTCGACGCCGACGGCTCGCTGACCATTTTTGACTTCCTCGCCTTCCAGACCGCCTTCGACGCCGGCGACCCCCGTGCCGACTTCGACGGCGACGGCGCGTTCACCATCTTCGACTTCCTGGCGTTCCAGACGGCGTTCGACGCGGGCTGCGAGTAGGCTCGCGGGGCCCGGTCGCTGGGCCAGGGGCGGGCTTTGCCTACAGTGCCCCGATGCCCCAGACGACGGCCGCCAACCCGCTCGAAAGCCTCCCGCTGGCCAGCGATCCGCGGTTCATTCCCGCCGATCGGGCCGACCCCGCAGACGCCTCGCAAGCCGTCAGCCTCAACCCCGCCACGGGCCAGCCATTGGCGGGCGTCCGGCTCGACGGCGCGGCCGAGCTCGAGGCCGCCATCGAGCGGGCTCGGGCGGCGTTCCTGAGGTGGCGATTGGTCCCCGCCCCCGAGCGGGGCGAGGTCGTCCGCCGCATCGGCCACGCCCTGCGGCAGCACAAGGACGCCCTGGGGGCGCTGGTCTCGATGGAGGTCGGCAAGATCAGGAGCGAGGGGCTGGGCGAGGTCCAGGAGACCATCGACATCGCCGACTACGCCACGGGCCTGTCGCGCATGATCGGCGGTCGCACCATGCCCAGCGAGCGGGCCGACCACCGGCTGTTCGAGCAGTGGCAGCCGCTGGGCCCCATCGGCGTCATTACCGCTTTTAACTTCCCCAACGCCGTCTGGGGCTGGAACGCCATGATCGCGGCGGTCTGCGGCGACTCGGTCGTCTGGAAGCCCAGCCTCATGGCCCCCCTGACCGCGATGGCGACCAACGCCATCGCCGACGCCGTCGCCAGCGAGATGGGCCACGAGGGCGTCTTCAACCTCGTCATCGGCACGGACGACGCCGTCGCCAAGCCCATGACCGCCGACCCCCGCCTGCCGCTCATCAGCGCGACCGGCTCGACGGAGATGGGCCGGAAGGTCGGCCAGGTCGTCGCGGGCCGTCTGGGCAAGTGCCTGCTCGAGCTTGGCGGCAACAACGCCGTCATCGTCGAGCCCGATGCGGACCTCGACCTCGCCGTGTCGGCGTTGCTGTTCGCCGCCGTCGGCACCGCGGGCCAGCGCTGCACGACCACGCGTCGCCTCATCGCCCACGAGTCGATCGTCGAGCCCTTGCTCGGGAAGCTGATCCCCGCCTACGAGAAGGCGCCCATCGGCGACCCCATGGACGAAGACACGCTCGTTGGCCCCCTCATCACCGAGCAATCGGGCGAAGCCTTCGACGGCGCGATCGAAGAAGCCAGGAGCCAGGGCGGCACCGTGCTCGTCGGTGGCGAGCGTGCCGATGTTTCGCTGGGCGGCTGCTTCGTGAAGCCCACGATCATCCGGGCTCCGTCGAACAACCAGCTTCCCGTCGCACAGCGCGAGACGTTCGGGCCGATCCTCTACGTGTTCACCTACGAAGACCTCGACGACGCCATCGAGTTGCACAACAGCACCGCCCACGGCCTGAGCAGCGCGATTATGACAAGCGACGTGCGGTCCAGCGAGCGATTCCTCTCCCCCGCGGGCAGCGACTGCGGCATCGCCAACGTCAACATCGGCACCAGCGGGGCCGAGATCGGCGGGGCCTTCGGCGGCGAGAAGGACACCGGCGGCGGCCGCGAGGCCGGCAGCGACTCGTGGAAGGCCTACATGCGCCGCCAGACCTGCACGATCAACTACGGGGCCTCGCTCCGCCTGGCACAGGGGGTGCGTTTTGGCTGATGGAACCAAGCCGACCAACCGGCCCACCGAGGCCGCCAGGCTCGCCGCCACCGAGAGCGCCAACGACGCGCTCGCCCGCGCCGCCGTCGCCGACATCCAGCCAGGGATGATCGTGGGCCTGGGCACTGGCCGCACCGCACGCCGCGCCATCGCCGCCCTGGCCGGCCGCATCATCGCCGAGCAGCTCGACATCACCTGTGTGTCCACGAGCGAGGCGTCGGCCGCCTACGCCCTGGAGCTTGGCATCAAGGTCCGCGAGTTCGCAACCATCGACCAGGTCGACTACCTCTTCGACGGCGCCGACGAGGTCGACGGGCACCTGCGCATGCTCAAGGGCGCGGGCGGGGCCATGACCCGCGAACGCCTGGTCGCCACCGCCGCCGCGCGCCGCGTGTACTTGGTCGAAGAAGAAAAACTCGTCGACCACCTGGGCGAGCGCACGCCGCTGGCCGTCGCCGTCATGGCCTTCGGCCTCGCGTCGATCCGTGCGAACCTGCGCACGCTCGGGCTCTCGGGCGTGCTCCGCCGCAGCATGGACGGCACGCTTTACGTCACCGACAACGGCAACCTGATCCTCGACGTGCAGCTCCACGGCGGCACCGCCAACGACGATGGCCACAACTACGAACGCCTCAACAGTGCGCTCAACAACACGCCTGGCGTCATCGAGCACGGCCTGTTCCTGACCGAGGCCACCGAGGTCCTCGTCCGTCGCGACGACGGCAGTATCGAGCGCCTGCTGCGTCCGCCGATGGCCGAGTGAGCGAAACGCCACAAGTGAAACGGTTCCTCACAGCGACGGTGACCGATGAGCGAGGGCGGGATGTACCCGTGGTGAGAGAGTTGCAATCGCTGCCGAGTCCGGTGGCGGTGTGGCGCAAGCGGGTGGCGTTGCCGAAGCACGTGCGCGTGAGCGTGATGACAGCTTGGGGTTTCATTGGATATGCCAGTGCCGCGTGGTGCTTCATCACGGTTTCGATCACAACAGTACTATTGAGTTTTAGTTCGGGGATCGACGTTGTCGCCGAAACCCGGGAATTCCGAGTCATGGCGTTGTTCTGGCTCTCGGCTCCGGCCATGTTCCTGCTCGGCATCCAGGCAAGCTGGGCGTGGTCGGGCCGCCAGAAGGCGGCCAGACTGATGGCGGCGCGTGGCATGTGCCCATCCTGCACGGCAACCTTGCTCGGTGCGCGAGAGCACGACGATGTATGTGTCGGGTGTGGCACTTGTCAGGCCTCTTGGCGCTTGGGCACGCCGGAGAAATGTCCTTCGTGCCGATACGACCTCACCGGTGCAGTGGGCGTGCAGGACTTCATCACCTGCCCCGAGTGTGCAGCCCGATGGCCAGCACCGTCAGAACGACGAAAGAGACACGAAGCACTCGTTGAGCACGGAAGCCTCACTGACGACGCGGGCGAAGACGTGGCGAATCTGTCAAATCGGAAATCGAAACGCCAGGCTCGTGATCTGCGAAGCAAAGATGAGCGTGAGCGTGCCGGCTTGTTGTCCTGGTGCTTGCTCCTCGGCGGGCTGCTGGGGATATGGCTGCTGCCAGGCCTCGCGATATACGCGATCATCACGGTTGCAGAGCGATTCACTTCCGAGCCGACGGCTCAAGTCCTGGGCATGCTGGTCGTGTGGTCATTTATCGGCGCTCTGCTTCCGCGGTGGATTCGAGTCATCGAACGGGTACGTATCCAGTCGTGCCGCCGCCTTTCCATCTGCCCCGCCTGCGATGCCGACATGTGTGGCGTGCCGGCGGGCGGCGATGGCCTGACCGCCTGCCCCGCGTGCCGGGCGAGGTGGAAGCTGCCGGTTCGGCCAACGGCTGTCGCGACGTGACAGCGGACATTCACGCGTACCGAGCGGGTGAACACCCCGCGGGCGAAAACCTGTGCGGAGCACCCCTCGCGGAGCGAGTCCGGATATGGAAATCGCTCTGCCGTTGCGCCTGGGCGGTTCACCCCCTTCCGGAAACCGTATCCCGGCCCCGGTTTGCTTCATCCCGGGCTCGGTTTGCTCCATCCCGGGCCCGGTTTGCTTCATCCCGGGCTCGGTTTGCTCCATCCCGGGCTCGGTTTGCTTCATCCCGGGCGTGGTTTGTTCCATCCCACGCCTGGTTTGCTCCGTCCCGGGCATGGTTTGCTCTTCCCCCGCGTCCGGATAAAGGCCGCATCAACCCCGCCGCTCGGCCAGCCGCTCTGCCAACCACACCGCCGGGTGCATCGCCCGCACGCCGGCCCCGTCGTGCATTTGGTGGCGGCAACTCGTGCCCGCAGCGAGCACGGGGCGGCCCTCGGCGTGCGCCTCTCGGGCTTTGGGCAGTGCGCCCAGTTCGCCGATGGTCATCGAGAGGTCGTAGCGATCGCGCGTGAAGCCGAACGAGCCGGCCATGCCGCAGCAGGTCACGTCGGCCGTGCGCACGTGGGCGAAGCGGTCGAGGAGTTGGTGTGCGTCGCCCATGCCGCGGAGTGCCTTCTCGTGGCAGTGGCCGTGCAGGTAGAGTTCGGGCTTGCCGACCATGTCGGGCCGGGTGGGGTGCTCGTCCCACGCGTTCTCCAGGAACGCCTCGAGCGAGTGCGAACGTCCGGCCAATGCCGTGCGCTCGTCGAGCGGGATCGCGCTCTTGAGCTGCACCCAGTCGTCGGTGATCGCCGACAGGCAGCTCGGCTCGAGCACGACCATCGGGGCGCTCGCGTTGACGCCAACGAGCCTGGCGTAGGTGTTGGTGATCGTGCGTGCCGCGTCGTCGAGCAGGCCCGTCGAGATCATCGAGCGTCCGCAGCAGCCGGCGTCGACCAGCACCGGGTTGTAACCGAAGGCCTCGAGCACGCGCCCGGCCGCGAGCCCGATCGCCGGCTCGTTGTACATCGTGAAGCAGTCGCCGAAGACGAGCACCGTGGGTCGGTCTTCGCGTTCGCCCAGCCGCGCACGCTTCCATTGCCCCTTGAGCGACCGCGCAAAGGGCGGCAGGCTCCGTCGCTCGTCCAGGTTCAGCAGCTTGCCCGCCGCCCACTTCGCGAGACTGGTGCGGTTCACCGCGTTGGCCAGGCCGGGCGTGAGCGAGCCGAGCTTGTTGAGCGTGCGCACGTGCCCGAACACCGCCGCCTGCAACGTTGGCCGCCCCATGCTGGCGAACCGCTGGGCCGTGTACTCGGCCTTGAGCCGCGCAATATCCACGTTGCTGGGGCACTCGCTCTTGCACGCCTTGCAGCTCAAACACAGGTTCAGCGTCTCGATCGTGCCCGGGTCGTTCCACGGGTCCGCATCACTCGATTCGAGTTGTCCCGTCGCCGCCAACCGCAAGGCGTTGCCACGCCCGCGCGTGCTGTGCCGCTCGTCGAGGGTCGCCATGTAGCTCGGGCACATGACGCCGCCCGATTTCTTGCGGCACACGCCCGCCCCGTTGCACATCTCGACCGCACCGCGGAAGCCGTGCTGGTCGGCGTAGTCGAAGTAGGTGGCGACACCGCCGACATCAACGTTCCCGCCGTCGGGTCGGATGCGCGTGTGCTGCGTGATGGTCTCGATCGCGGTGGGGGCGCCGACGATGTTGCCGGGGTTGAGCAACCCTTGGGGATCGAACACCGCCTTCACGCGGGCGAACGCCGCCATCAGTTCGGGCCCGTAGAAGCGTTCCAGCAGCGGTCCTCGCACCCGGCCATCGCCATGCTCGCCGCTCATCACGCCGCCGAGTTCCCTCGCCAGGTCGGCGATGGCCACCGAGATCGCGTGCATCTTCTGCTCGTCCTGCGGGTCTCGCGGGTCGAGCATCGGCCGCACGTGCAGCACGCCCACCGACGCGTGCGCGTAGAACGCCGCGAGGGTGCCGTGGTTCTGCACGATCTGGCGGAACCGCCGCACGAACTCCCCCAGCCGCGCCACCGGCACGGCGTTGTCCTCGACGAACGTGACCGGCTTGCGGTCGCTCACCATGCCGTGCAGCAGCGGCTCGCCCGCCTTGCGCAGGGCCCACGCTCCGCCCATCTCGCGCGGGTCGTCGATCGGCCGCACGCCCACGCTCGGGTCGCCCGCCTGGGCCACTCGCTGCCCGTGCCCCAGTCGCTCACGCAATTCGTCCATGTCCTGCGCGAAGTACTCGACGTACAGCACGCCCCGCAAATCGCCCTCGCCCGGCATCGGCATCGCCCCGGCCGAGTCCCGATGCGTGCGGTTCGCCAACGCCAGATCGATAATGACGTCGTCGACCAACTCGATCGCCGAGGGATTGGTGTCCAACAGCGGTCGCACGGCTGCGATTGCCGCATCCAGATCGTTGAAGCCCAGCAGGAGCAGGCCCTTGGCCTTGGGCAACGGGTGCAGGATCAGGTCGGCGCTCAGCGTGACCGCCAGCGTCCCCTCGCTGCCGCAGAGCAGCTTGGTGAGATTCACAACGTCGAGCGGATCCAAGCCCTCCCGCTCGGCTCGCTCGATGTCGTCCAGCACCATGTCGAGCGCGTATCCGGCGTTGCGCCGCAGCGTCTTCGGGAAGCGGGCTCGGATCAGTTGCCGGTGCTCCTTCACAATCTCGATGACGCCTGCCGCGATCCGGCGCGCGGCCGGATCGCGGGCCCCCGCCTCGAACCGCGTCACAGTCCCATCGGCCAGGCAGGCCTCGATCGCCTCGACGTTCTCGACCATCCGCCCGTACAGCACCGACCGGGACCCAGCCGCGTTGTTGCCGATGCTGCCGCCGACGTTGGCCTGCCGGGCGGTCGACGGATCGGGCGCGAAGAACAAGCCGGTCTCCGTGAGGGCCGCGTTGAGATCATCGATCGTGATGCCGGGCTCGACCGTGCAACGCTTCGCTTGCGCGTCAATGGACCTGATCGCCGTCATCCTCGCGCTCGTGTCGATCACGAGGGCCCGGTTGACGCACTGCCCCGCCAGGCTGGTGCCCCCGCCCCGGGGCAGCATCGGCAGCCCGTGGTCGCTCGCCAGCCGAACGGCCTTCACCACGTCTCCAGTGTTCGCGGGGATGACCACTCCCAACGGCTCAACCTGATAGATCGACGCGTCGGTGGCGTACAGCATCCGATCGTGGTACCCGCCGCGCACCTCGCCCTCGATGGCGTTCCGCAGGTCCGTCAGGATGTTTGCGGGGAGAGCGCTCGTGGCGCCGGAGAGTTGCGGCAGGCTGATGGAGGGCATCCGTACAGGGTATGTGGTCACGCCTATGTCACAAGCGGCGCTTTCGCTGGACGGGAACCCCCGACCGGGTCGATCCAAGAGTGCCGGCGTCCGTACATGCCAGTACGGACCCGACACCAGTGACTCCAAGGAGGATGACCCCATGCCCGCCGCCCGCACCTGCCTCAGCCTTGTCCTGTTCGCCGGCTTAGCCACGCCCGCCCTGGCCTTCCAGGACGAGGCCCAGGACCTGCCCATCACCGCCATCACGCTCTACCGCTCGGGCGTGGGCAGCTTCGAGCGCGTGGGCCAGATCAACGGCGACGCCAACGTCTACCTCCGCGTCGACCAGGGGCAGCTCAACGACTTGCTCAAGAGCCTGGTCGTCCTCGACGGCGGCGGCGGCACGGTGGGGGCCATCAGCTACGGCTCGCGCGAGCCCATCGAGCGGCGGCTGGCCAGCTTCGGCGTGAACCTGGCCGACAACCCCTCCATGTCCGAGCTCCTCAGCCGCCTGCGAGGGGCGAAGGTCAAGGTCCAGACCGCCGACAGCACCGCCACCGGCACCATCACAAGTGTGGAGAGCGTGCAACGGGCCGAGGGCGACGAGGTGGTTACCTCCTACGCCGTGACGATCTTCACCGGCGCGGGCATCAAACGCATCGACCTGGACAACATCATCAACCTCGAGTTCCTCGACGAGCGTCTCAGGAACGACATCGAGCGGGCCCTGCAAATCCTCGCCCAGGAGCGCGACGAGAACATCCGCACGGTCGAGGTGTCCAGCGACGGAGACGGCGATCGCGAGCTGCTCATCAGCTACGTGCACGAGATGCCCGTGTGGAAGCCCGCCTACCGCCTCGTGCTCAGCGAACGCGGCGAGCCCGTTCTGCAAGCCTGGGCCATCGTGGAGAACACCACCGAGGAAGACTGGCGGCAGATCGACCTTTCCCTCGTCGCCAGCCAGCCGGTCGGTTTCACGATGGACTTACAAACGCCATTGTTCTCACAGCGGCCGGACATTCCCGTTCCGGCTGGCGCGATGGCACGGCCGAAAATGTATGCCGGTGCTGAGGTGAGGCGACTTGAACAACGATTGCTCAATGAGGAGGCGGAGTTCGTTCGGCGTGGCGGTGCCATTGGTGGAAGCGGAGCGGATCGCAGCCAAGCGCCGGCGGCCAGTAGGCGTTCTATGACGTTGAGCGACTCGGCCACCGGATTCTTCGAGTCCGCCGCCAGCATGGCCGCCGCCGTCCAGGTGGGCGAGTCGGTCGTGCTCCGTATCCAGAATCCCATCGACCTCGACCGCCAGCAGAGCGCGATGATCCCGATGCTCACCGAGAAGGTCGACGCCCGCAAGATCAGCATCTACACCCCCAGCGAGGGCGGCCAGCCCATGCTCGGCGTCGAGCTTACCAACACCACCAGCGCCCCGCTCATCAGCGGCCCCGTAGCCGTCTACGACGGCGCGTACGCCGGCGACGCCATGGTCGGCTTCGTGCCCATGCAGGCCGAACGAATGCTCGCGTACGCCGTCGACATGGACCTCAAGGCCCAGCACGCCCAGAATTCCGAGAGCTCTCGCGCGACCTACCGCATCACCAACGGCTACCTCCAGACCAGCTTCGTCCGCACGTTCACCAACACCTACACCCTGCGGAGCGAGGCCCAGAAGAAGCGCACCGTCGTCATCGAGCACCAGCCCATGCCGGGGTGGGACCTCGTCGAGCCGACCAACGGCGCCAAGAGCGACGACGGCAAGGTCCGCTTCGAGCGCACCATCGACGCCGGCAAGACGCTCGAGCTCAAGGTCGTCGAGCGGCGGACCGAGTCTTCACGCTATGCGCTCGTCGACTACGACCTGCCCAACCTGATCGAGCAGGTCACCCGCGGCAACGGCCATGCCAGCGACGGGCTCATCGCTGCCTTGCAAGAGGGTGCCAAGCTCAACAAGAACATCGCCATGCTCCGCAGCCGCCTCGACCGCATGACGGCACAACTCGACAGCATCCAGAAGGACCAGGGCCGCATCCGCGAGAACATGCAGGCCATCGACAAGACCACCGACCTCTATCGACGCTACCTCGAAACGTTGACGGCCCAGGAAGACCAACTCACCGCCCTGACCGCCGAGATCGAGCAGACCCGCAAGGCCATCGAGCAGGCCGAAACTGAACGGCGGGCGTATTTCGAGAAGCTGAATGTGGAATAGACCGACGCGAAGCACAACCAGGTGAATCTGCGACGCGGTATACTCGGGCATGAAAACGAACCCGGTAGCCGCGTTTGCCATTGTTCTTTGCACACTGGGTATTGTCAATCCGTGTGACGCCCTCCAGGATGCTCCGCCATCGGCGAACGCTGAAGAAGTGACGATCCCAGTCGAGGGGACCGATGTGGTGCTTGCTGGCACGATCTTGCTGCCGGCAACGGCTTCACGCGAAACCTCCGTCCCCGGTGTCCTGCTCATCACGGGATCTGGTCCGCAGGATCGCGACGAATCATTGATGGGTCAGAAGCCCTTCAAGGTGCTGGCCGAAGCCCTCGCCGAGCACGGGTATGCTGTGCTGCGGTATGACGATCGGGGGACAGCGGGTCTTGGCATCGGGCAGAGCACCGGATCGTTCGCCGGTTCGACAACCGCCGACTTCGCCAACGATGCGGCGGCCGCTTTGGAGCATCTGGCGGCGCACGTTTCAGTCGATGCATCCAGGATCATCGTCTGCGGCCACAGCACGGGCGGGCTGGTCACCGCGATGCTCCTGGGCGATGGCAAGGTTCCCGCCGGCGCGGTGCTCCTCGCTTCACCCGCGGTCATCGGCTGGGAGTTGCTGTCGTATCAGTCAGACAAGATTCTCCGCGAGACGGACAGGCTCCAGCCAACGGGACTGACGCCCGAGCAGATCGACGAATTGCAGGCAACGCAGACCGCCCTCATCCGATCCATGGTCGAGGGTGACCAGACCGAACAACGGGCAAGGGCGCGTGCCGCGGTCGAGTTCAACGTAAGGCTTGGAGGCGGGGACCCATCTGGCATCGATGACGCGATGATGGAGAGCTTCGTAGATCAGGCGCTTGCACCCATGCAAGAAACCTGGATGGCGTACTTCTTGCAGTACGATCCCTCCGAAGACTTGAGATCATCGAGTGTGCCTGTGCTGGCGGTGTTCGGCGGCCTCGACGTTCAGGTCGTGCCGGAACAGAACGTGCCGCCGATGTCCGCGCACCTACGCGAAGCTGGCCACAGCTACTCAACGGTGATGGTGCTCGAACGCCAGAATCATCTGTTCCAGCAAGCCGAGACCGGCCTCATGAACGAGTACGCAACCGCGGGCGATCCGATGCAGCCTCTGCTTATCGATCTGGTGGTTGCTTGGATGGACCGAGTGCTGGCCGAATAGTCGGGCTTAGTTCCCGCCCTCGGGCTTCTCTTCGACCGGCTTGGCCGGGGCCGTGCCCTGCACCACCTCGGCTCGCTTCTGCAGGCGGCCGAAGTAGGTCTGGAGAGACTCCTGCCACTCGACGGGGACCACGTTCTCCTCGATGGCCTCGGCCACGCCCGTGCTGGCGGCCTGCACGGCGCTGCTGAACTGGGCGACTGACTCGCCCTTCACGAGCTCGCCGTACACAAGACGCTCGGCCACGATCGGGCCCTGGCCCAAGTGCGTGGGCGTGCGCTGGGCTTGGCGATCAACCTCGACGGCTTGGGTCGGGTCGCCGGTGGCGTGGTCGGAGCCAACGCCTGCCATTGGGCCGGTGCCCGTCTTGCCGCCCTGGAGGCTCGACAGACCCGTGCCCTGGCACATCGACTGCATCTGGCTCTGCGTCTGGGCGAGCATGGCTTGGGCGGCCATCTGCTCCATCTGCATCATCTCCATCTGGCTCAGCATGCCCGACGATGATTGGCCGGCGCTCTGGCCTTGGCCCGGGTTCTGGCACGCGCCGGCCATCTGGCCGAGCTTCTGGCCCATGCCCTCGCATGCCTTGCACGCTTCGGCCATCTTCTGGGCCTGCTGCATGAGTTGCTGCTGCTGGGCGGGCGTCAGGTTCTGCATGTTCTGCATGGCCTGCTGCATCATCTGCTGCATCTGCTCGGGGTTGTTGGCGTTCTGGGCCATCTGCTGGGCGAGTTGCTGCGCCTGGTCCTTATCCATGCCAGCCTGCTGGAGAGCTTGCTCGAGTGAAGACTGGTCCTTGGCGATCTGCTCGAGCTGCGCCTGCATGTTCTTAAGCTGCTCGGCGAGTTGCTGCCGGGTGGCCTCGTCGAGCTCACCGCTGTCGATCTGCTTGGCGAGATCATCGAGCTCTTTCTGGGCGGCCTTGAAGTCGCCCTTGGCAAGCTCGCGCGCCATGTTCTCGGCCGGGCCGGGGCCGGGTTGCTTCATGCGGCTGAGCTCGCGGCGCATGGCCTCGAGCTTCATGGCGGCCTCGCCCTTCTCGACCTCTTCTTTCAGTGCCTTCTCGGCCTGGGTGAGCTTGTCGAGCGCGGCCATGCGCATGGCCTGGGGCGTCTGGAGTTCGGGGTTCTGCTCGGGCTTGAACTGGTCGAGCGGCTGGCCGGTCTTCTCGGCGACCTTCTGTGCGATCTCCTCGGCTACCTTGATGGCGACCTGCGCCTCTTCCATCTCCTGCTCGGCCTTGGCTTGTTGCTCTTCCTTCTCGAGCCAGCCGAAGATGTCGGGGCTGGTGGCCGGAAGCACGAACCAGATGATCGCGACGGCAACCGCGGCGATGGGCGGCGCCTTCCAGAGCTTGCCGAGGGTAAAGGGCAGCGCGGCGCGAACATCGACACCGGTTGCTCTGCGGTCGGCATCGGTGCGCACGGCAGCGGACCATGGGTCGGTCTGGCTCTCGTAGATCCAGGCGGTGCTCAGGCTCTCGCGAAGGCCAGCTGCCTCGTCGATGGCTCGAGCCACCTCGACGCCGCGCGGCCGGGTGATGAGCGACCAAATCGCGGCAGAGGCGACCGCGGCACCAGCGGCGATGGACACCGTGGCGATGGCGTCCAAGCCGATGCCAGCCATCCAGAAGCCGATCTTCGCCGCCAGCACTCCCAGCACGGCAACAAACGTCGTGACCGCCAGCCGTTGCAGGAACAGGCGGACGAACAGCCGGAGCGAGGCCTTACGGACGACGCGGTGGACGGCTTGCATGGTCGGTGCCTCCTTCGCTTCGGGGCATAGCCGCCCCAACAGAAACGTCGGACGGCAGAGACCCCTCGATGCACTATTGTACGAACAAGGGCCGGGTTCGTTGCATTCCGTCCCGTTATGGCCCCCAGAATGCGCTGGATGCGGCAACCAAGGGATATCCCGCATGAAAGCCAACCACCTTGTGCTGGGATTCTTCTCGGTCGAGTTCGCCCGAGACGCTCTCGAGCGGGCCCAGCGTGGGCCACGGTCGCTGTGGTGGATCCATGTCGTCGGGGCCCTGGGCTGGATGGTGTGCGTCAGCGGGCGGACGACCTACGTCGAAGCCGGTGGGGCGTTGCTCTGGATTATGACGCTCGTCCGCCTGCCCTGGACGTGGCGGGCGGTGGTGATGGGCCTGGCCCACCCGCTGTTCCTGACCATCGTGGTCTGGACGGCGTGGCGAGCGATCACCTTGCTGTGGTCGCCCGATGTCGTCGCGGGCGTCGACCGCATCGACAAGCTCCGTTTCATCTGGAACATCCCGTTCCTGATGCCGCTCGCGCCGATGGTGGGCACGCTCGCGGTCGGGCTCGTGGGCGGGTTCTTCGTGTACAACCTCTCGCAGGTCAGCCACGGGCTGAGCCGGGCGGGGTTGGAATGGCTGCCGCAGTGGGATCGGATGCCCAACAGGAACGCGGGCTGGAACGAGCCCGTCGCTGGTGGTACGAACTTGTGTGCTGCGCTCGGGCTGCACCTGGCTGCCTTGTTGTACGGCAAGCGAGGATGGGCTGCCCTCGGCGGTGTCGGAGTGCTGATCACGCTGGCGGCGATCCTCGCGACCGGCACGCGCGGCGCCTGGATCGCTGCGGCTGGCCTTGTCTTTCTCGCGTGCCTTGTCGGCGCGTGGAAGATCCGGTGGACGGCACGCCGCGCGATCGTTGCCGGAGTTGTTGCGGTCGTATTGCTCGGCGCAGGTGGGGTCGTTGGTTGGAAGGTCGCCGCCCCTCGGGCGCTCGAAGCCCGTGAAGAACTCAGGCAGGTGTTCGAGGAGAACGACTTCTCGTCGTACACTGGTACTCGGCTGCTGTTGATGTGGTGGGCCTTGCAGGCTTTCGCGGACAATCCGATCGGTGGCACAGGCGAGGGCGGTTACGAGCCTTGGGTGCTCGACAATCTTGCCGAGCGTGGCATCGACCCGGCCGACCGCACGCACACCGGGCCGCACCCGCACAACACGCTCTTGCAGCCACTCGCAAACACGGGGATCATCGGTTTCGGCCTGTATGTCGTCGTGCTGATGCTTCTCGCTCGCATCGCGTGGACGATGCGGTTGCACGAGCACCCGTACGCCGCGGGCGTGCCATGGGCGTTGCTGGGGTTGTTCGCGGCGTGCATGTTCGAGGTCATGCACATGAACATCCACGTGCTGGCGATGTGGATGCTGCTGATGGGCCTGGCCGTGGCGGGATCAGTCGATTACGTCGTCCGGCATGATGGCGCGGTCGGCGGGGATGGGGAACTCGATCGGCTTGCCGAGGAGTAGCTCGGCCTGCCAGGGTTCGACGCCACCACCAGGGCGTTTGAAGGCAAGGTCGTTCATGGTCAGGACGTGGCTCGCGGGCAGGTCTGTTGCCGCGACGATGCTGCGGCGGGCGACCTGTCGCACGTCGGCCTCGATGGGCAATAGGAACTTCGTGGGCGCGCCGAGTCGTTCGTCGTTCGGATCGGCGTGCCACGAGCCCTCGTGCGCGGCGCGCGCAAGTCGGACGTACTCGGCGAGCCCATCGGGCTCGATGGATGCGGCGTGGTCGGGGCCGGGCAGTGTTCGGTCGAGGGTGACATGCTTCTCGAGCACTCTGGCGCCAAACGTGACAGCCAGTGCGCCCGTATCGAGGGCGGTCGTGTGGTCGCTGTACCCGACCGGCCCGGCAAACAGGTCGGCCAGGTCTCGTACGGCCGCGACGGCGGCGTGCTCGGGCGGCGTGGGGTAGCTGCTGACGCATTGGAGCAGGGCCATGCGATCGCGTGCGGGGGCGAGCCAGCCGACGGCCCGTTGTACCTCTTCTCTCGACGCAGCGCCGGTGCTGATGATGAGCGGCTTGCCAGAGTCGACGAGGGCTTCAAGCAGCGGTTTGTGGACAAGGTCGGGCGAGGCGGTCTTGAAGGCATCGAGTGGCAGTTGCATCGCAGCGGGCAGCAAGGGCAGGTCGAACACCGTGGCGATGGCGTGCATGCCGAGGTCGTGCGCAAGGTCGATGGCCTGCCGAGCGACTTCGATCGGCAGTTCGAGCCGTCGCAACATCTCCCGTGGGTCGCTTTCGCCGGCGGACTTCTGATACTCGGCAAGCGTCGCGGCGCTTGCCAGCAGGTCATCGGCGGAGAAGAGCTGGAGCTTGATAGCGTCGGCCTTCGCATCGGCCGCGCCACGAACCAAACGCATGAGTTGATCGGCCGAGCCATCGTGGTTGACGCCTAATTCGGCGATGATGTACGGCGGCCGCTGAAGGTCGATCGTGCGGTCGGCGATGCGCATTCGTCAGGCTAGCCCATCTCGGCCAGGGCGGCGGCGTGGGCCTTCTGCGTGCTGCGCATGAGCGTGGCGAAGGTGCCGCGGCCGCTGCGCTCGCGGCGCTTGTAGGTGCCATCGGGCAGCAGGTCCCAGGCGTAGGCGTGGTCGCCCAGGTTGGCGTGCATCACTTCGAGCAGGCGCTTGCGGGCCAGCGTGTCGTAGATCGGGCAGATGGATTCGAGGCGGTTGTTCAGGTTGCGGTACATCCAGTCGGCGCTGCCGACGTACCAGTGGCCCTTGAGCGGGTCCTCGTGGCCGCCGGCGAAGTGGTAGATCCGCGAGTGCTCCAGGAATCGGCCGACGACCGAGACGACGCGGATGTTCTCGCTCAAGCCCGGTACGCCCGCCCGCAGGCAGCAGAAGCCGCGCACGCACAGGTCGACCTTCACGCCGGCCTGCGAAGCCTCGTAGAGCTTCTCGGCCATCTTGCGGTCTTCCATCGAGTTGAGCTTGGCGAAGATGCGCGCGGGCTTGCCGGCCCGGGCGTTCTCGACCTCGGCGTCGATGAGCGCCTCGAAACGCGGCCGCATGGTGGTTGGGGCGACGAGCAGGTGCTCGTAGTCGGCCTTGAGGGAGTAGCCGGTCATGGCATTGAAGAGTTCGAGGACTTCGCCGGTGATGCGAGGATCGCATGTCAGCAAAGACAGGTCGGTGTAGAGCTGGGCGGTGTGGGGATGGTAGTTGCCCGTGCCCACGTGGGCGTAGGCGCGCAGGCCGTCCCTCTCCCGGCGAACGACCAGCGAGCACTTGGCGTGGGTCTTGAGCCCGACAATGCCGTAGGCGACGTGGACGCCCGCGTGCTCGAGGCGGCGGGCGTAGCTCACGTTGCGGTTCTCGTCGAAGCGGGCACGAAGCTCCACCATGCAGGCGACCTGCTTGCCGTTCTCGGCGGCGCGGACGAGCGATCGCACGAAGGGCGAGTCTCGGCTGGTGCGGTAGATCGTCTGCTTGATGGCCAGCACGTCAGGATCGCGCGAGGCGGCGCTGACGAACGCGCGCACCGAGTCGTCGAAGCTCTCGTAGGGGTGGTGCGCGATGATGTCGCGCTCGCGGATGGCCGCGAAGATGTCGCCGCGGCCGCTGCGGACGTCGACGCCCAGAAGTCGCGGGGGCGTCAGCGGCTTCCAGGGCTTGTGCTTCAGCTCGGGCAGGTCGAGGCCCGCCAGCTCCATCAGGTCGCCGTACTCCAGCGGGCCGCGGCGGACGTACACGTCACCCTCCTGCAAGCCAAGGCTGGTCGCGAAGAACGCGGTGAGCTGCTCGTGGGGCGCCTCGGCCAGCTCCATGCGCACGGGGCGGGCGAAGCGGCGGCGGCGCAGCTCTTCCTGCACGCTCTGGAGCAGGTCGCCGGCCTCGTCTTCCACTTCCACGCTGGCCGAGCGGGTGATGCGGAAGGCGTTGGTGGCCAGCACGCTCACGCCGGGGAAGAGCATACCCAGGTTGGCGCGCATGACCTGCTCGAGCGGGATGACGCGCAGGCTGCCGGCCCGAGCGAGGGCCGCGGCCGGCTCGCCCTCGCCGACCGGATCGTCGCAGCGGACCAACCGGGGCACGCCGTCGGGGATCTTCAGCCGGCAGAAGCGGCCCTGGGTCGGATCGCCCACGCCGGGCATGCCGCCGTCGCCGCTGAGCAGGATGCCCAGGTTCTCGCTCAGGTTGCTGATGAAGGGGAAGCGGTGGCCCGGGTCGATCGACAGCGGCGTCAGGATCGGGAAGACCTCGTCCTCGAACCAGGCGTCCAGCCGGGCCCGCTCCTCGGGGTCCAGGTTCTCGTAGTCGACGATGGCCACGCCGTGGGCCTCCAGCCCCGGGCGGAGGGCCCCCTCCCAGCAGGCGGCCTGGCGTTCCTGCAAGTGCTCGACCATCTCGCGGACGGCGGTGAGCTGCTGGCGGGGGCTCAGGCCGTCGGGCGAGGGGGCCTCGATGCCCGCGTCGACCTGGCGGCGGATGAGCCCGACGCGCTTCATGAAGAACTCGTCAAGATTGCTGGCGAAGATGCCCAGGAACTTCACCCGCTCCAGCAGGGGCGTGTGGTCGTCCTCGGCCAGCTCCAGCACGCGCTGGTTGAAGGCCAGCCACGACAGGTCGCGGTTCGTGAAGCGCTCGGGGCCAGACACACGGCCAGACACGCTTTCCTGGCCTGAAAGGGGCACATTCTGGACGGACTGGTCGCTCATCGAGCCCTCGCGGTGCGGTCCCTACTCCATATCGGAAGAAGGAATGTACGTCGCCACGCAGTCGGGGGCCTCGGTCACGCTCACCCGGGCCACGCGGGCCCCCTCGGGCAGGGTGTCGCTCAGGGCCCGGGCCAGCTCCACGGCCACCACCATCGCCACGTTCTCGGCGGTGGGCTCGAGCTTCCTTCCCCGGAACGCCTCGCTGTGGTTGAGGTTGTCGTGGTTCCAGGGGTGGGTGATCTGGTGCAACGCCGCCTCGACGGCGTGGAAGTCGCACAGCAGGCCCTCGCCATCGAGCGACGGCCCGGCGATGGTGGCCCTCACGAGCCAGTCGTGGCCGTGCACGGGCTCACGCTCGCCCCCGATGAGGATGGCGTGCTGGGCGTTGAAGCGGGCCTGGGCGGTGATCTCGAATGTGGCGTGGGGGGTGGGGGGCATGAAGGGAGAGGATAGTGGGCCCGCTCACGGCCTGGCGGCGACGGGCACGAGCGCCGCCCGCAGGGCCCGCACCAGCGTGTGGTACTGGATGGCCCAGGCCAGCACGGCGACGCCGGCGAGCGTCCAGGCGACGGGTTCGAGCAGCCACCACCAGCCGGCGAGGGTGAACCAGCCGAACTGGGCGGCGATGATGATCGAGCCGAAGGCGACCCAGCCCGTGGCCGCGAATCCGCGGGACCGATCCGCCAGGTCGCCCTCGAGCAGCCGCCGGGCGAGCACGGAGACTTCCGCGGCGATCGCGCCGGAGAGCGGCAGCGACGGCAGGATCGCCAAGCCAACAAGCACCAGCGCGAGAGGCGAGCCGTGGACGCTCCCGCCCAGCACCGACATCGCTTCCAAAGCGAGCCATCCGAGGACGAGGAACGGCGCCGCGTAGCTCAGGAACGAGGCGTACAACCGCAGCACGAACCGATGCACCCACCGCTCGTCTCCGTTGTCGATGCGATCGGGATCGGCCGTGGTCAGCTCCCGCCAGCCCTTGCCGCAGGCGACGAGTGCCACGATCATCGACAGGGCGACCGGCAAAGCCGCGACGCCATCGGCGCCCAGCCCGCCCGCCTGAGCGATGAGCGCGTACACCGCCAGCAACCACAGGCTCACCCACCCCGCCCACGCCCCCAGCACCGCCAGCCGCGCCCCGCCGGCCAGCTTCCGCCGGTGCTCCCTCGAGCTCGCAACCAGATGGTCCCCGCTGATCGACCGCCCGATCGGCACGCCGCACTCGGGGCACGGGCCGTCCTCGGCCAGCCCCACCAGGTCGTAGCCGCAGCCCACGCAGGGCAGGGGGAAATGGACGATCGGGCGGGGCGTGGGTGTGCCGGTTGGCATGGGGCAGGGTATCGGTCGGCCGCGTCCCTCTGCCGCACCGCCGGCCACCTCCGCTTATGGGCACCCCGCGTCGAAGGCGTTCTGGAAGGCCAGGAAGTCGAAGATCGTGAACGCGCCGTCGCCGTCGAAGTCGGCGGCGGGGTCCATGGCGTCGAAGAGGTTCTGGAAGGCGAGGAAGTCGAAGATGGTCAGCGTGCCGTCGCCGTCGAGGTCTGCCGGGCAGGCCTGGCGGCGGCCGAAGATGACGAAGGACGCTCCGGTCTGTGAAATGTACGCACCTCTTGAGTCAGGCGCACCGATGATCAGGTCATCCAAACCATCGCCATTGATGTCTCCCGCCGGGGCCACGCTCCGGCCAATGTGGTCGAGTGGGTTGGGTCCGTCAAGGCGAAAGCCGTTGCTTCCATTCAGGCTGGCAAGCGGCATTGCGGCCGGGAAGCCGCCAGTACTACGTGTGTCCCGGCCATAGACGACGAAGGAAGCGCCATAGTTTCCGCCATAACCTGGGTCTGCGCCAAACGCCCCGATGATCACGTCATCCAGGCCGTCGCCATTGGTGTCGCCCGTGGAGGCAACGGCATAGCCGCTGAAGTCGCGCTCGGCGACGCCATCGAGCCGCACACCGTTGGTTCCATCAACGCTCGCCAGATCGAACACGGCTGGGAATGTCACGCCAGACATGGTGTTGCGCCCGAAGACGACGTAGCTCGATCCGGAATTTAACTCGCCGCCGGGATCAGCGGTGTGTGCGCCGATGATGATGTCGCCCACACCGTCGCCGTTGACATCACCGGCTGCGGCGATGCTTGCGCCGCTGTTCTCCCGTTCACTCGCGCCATCGATACGGAAGCCATCGGAGCCATCCAGCTCGGCCAGTTCGAGCACCGCCGGAAACATCGAACCCGAGGTGGTGTCCCTTCCAAACACAACGTAGGTCGATCCGGCTCGTACCCTGCCACCGGGCTCCGCATACGGTGCCGAGATGCCGATATCGCTCAGCCCGTCGCCATCGACATCACCAAGCGTGGCAACGCGATACCCGGCATAGTCGGAAAACTCGACGCCGTGGAGTGTGAAACCATTGCTGCCGTCAAGATCCGAAAGCGACAGCACGGCCGGGAACGCCGCTCCACTGGAGGGATCACGACCGAACACGACGTAGCTCGCGCCGGCGTTGAACAGCCCGCGAGCATCGGCTCTGGGAGCACCGATGATGACGTCTGCGATGCCATCGCCATTGACGTCGCCCGCCGAGGCGACGGACGAACCGCTGCTATCGTCGTCGGCCACGCCATCGATCCGAAACCCACTGACCCCGTCCAGATCGGCGAGTTCCATGCGCGCCGGGAATGGGTTGCCGGCGGCCCGACCGAAAACGACATAGCTCGATCCTACATTGAATTCGCCGCCCTTACTGGTGAATCGGGCTCCGACGATGATGTCACAGATCCCATCACCGTTCACGTCGCCAGCCGAGGCGACCGAATCGCCGGCCTCAGAGTTTGCGATGCCGTCCAGGCGGAAGCCGTTGCTTCCATCCAGATCCTCCAACTGCAACTCCGCGGGAAAGGAAGCGCCCACGGCGGTATCACGCCCGAAGACCACGAAGGCCGACCCTGCGCGGTCGCGGCCGCCCGGGTCG
>JAUHYE010000054.1 GCA_030426395.1 Phycisphaerae bacterium | reverse complement strand
CTGGACCCGCCGCATCAACCACCCCTCCGAGATGCTCGAGCAGGGGCAGGAAGTGGACGTCGTCGTCCTCGACATCGACAAGAACAAGCAGGAGATCAGCCTCGGCATGAAGCAGACCGAGGTGAACCCCTGGGAGTTGGTGGCCGAGAAGTATCCTCCGGGCACCATCATCGAGGGCTCGGTGCGCAACCTGGCCAACTACGGCGCGTTCATCGAGATCGAGCCGGGCATCGACGGCCTGCTGCACGTCACCGACATGAGCTGGACCAAGAAGGTCACCCACCCCAACGAGATCGTCGCCAAGGGCGATGTCGTCAAGTGCGTGGTGCTCGACGTCGACCAGGAGAAGCAGCGCATCAGCCTGGGTGTCAAGCAGCTCACCGAGGATCCCTGGCTCAACGCCATCCCCGGCGCCTACCAGCCCGGCATGGTCGTGCGTGGCACCGTCACCAAGATCACCAACTTCGGTGTGTTCGTGGAGCTCGAGGATGACCTCGAGGGCCTGCTGCACATCTCCGAACTGGCCGACCACAAGGTCGAAGACCCGCAAGAGGTGGTCAAGGCCGGCGACGAGGTCGACGTCAAGATCCTGCGTGTGGACATCAGCGATCGCAAGATCGGCCTGAGCCTCAAGCGCGCCCAATGGGGCGACGCGGGCGACGGCTCCTACACCGCCGACCCTGGCCCGCAACGCGGCGGCATGGACGACCACGACGCGATGGGCACGAACAAGATCGAGTTCTGATCTTGTAAGCCCAACACAGCAACGCATAGAGGCCCGGGTGCAAGCCCGGGCTTTCTCTTTGCGCAGAGACGGATCCAAGCCCAGGCTCGCGCCGGGGCATCGAGTTGGGTCACATCAAGGCGATGAAGCTCAGCACCGTAAGGAGCATGATCCGCTTGCCGCTGTCCGAGACCTTGAGGACGCTCTTCATTTTTCAACCCTCTCTGATGTTGTCGCCGGCCCGCACCCGGGACGGCTCGAAGGTACACCTTCAACCCCGGTGCCAAACTGCCGATGCGGTCGAAAGTGGTCGATAACCGCGAGATTCTCGGGGCATGCGGGCCATTCTGCGCTTACCGGACGGGTGGGTGGTGGCTTAACGCAACGTGGTTATGCAACGTGTTGACCGCAGGCGACGCCGAGAGTGGGGGTGTGCGTCCGGGAATATCGTTGCATGTGCATCGATTTGCCCCATCCGGAGCACCTATGCCAACACCGGCCTCACACGATGATCAGCAACTGGCGGCCACGTTCACGGGCTGCCTGGCCTCGGCCATCCGGCAGGCGGATCGGCTGGTGGCTTCGGTCTTCGACGAGCGGCTGCGGGAGGTCGACCTCCGCGGCACGCAGGTGGCGATGCTCGGCACGCTGGCCAAGTTGGGAAACCCGAGCCAGCGTGAGTTGGCCGAGGCGACGCACACCGACACCAGCACGCTCAGCCGGAATCTCGAGCGGCTGGTCGAGCGCGGACTGGCCGAGTGTGCGGATTGCGAGGCCGATAAACGCGTGCGCCGCTACGCGCTCACCGATGCGGGCCGCCAGGTACTCAAAAACGCCGTGCCGCACTGGGAGGCGGCACAGCGTGAGGTGTCCGAGCGATTGGGAGCCGACGTGTGCGGCGTGCTGCAGAAGCTCGCCGACGCGCTGGCGAAGGGCTGAGGCTTATTCGCAACCCCGATCGAAAGCGTTCTGGAACGCCAGGAAGTCGAAGATGGTGAGGCTGCCATCGCCGTCGAAGTCGGCGATGGGGTCGCCAGCGTCGAAGTAGTTCTGGAACAACAGGAAGTCGAAGATGGTCAGCGCACCGTCCTGGTCGAGGTCCGGCCCGCAATCGAGGCCGATGGTGCCATGGAGTTCGAAGGCCCACTCCTTCTCGGTGGGGTGGAAGTCGGTCATGGGCTGCCATGGCTCGATGGCGTCGCCCGTGGTGATGACCGAGAAGTTCCATTGCGCGGTGGCGTTGCCGTTGGTCCATTCGGGGTGTAGCGGCGCGTTCACGGGCTTACCCGCGCCGGCGGCGCAGTTGGTTCGGAAGCCAAGGAAGTAGCGGCCCACGTCGAGCGGCAGGTTCACGGTCATCGAGTTGCGATAGATGGTGCCGAAGGTGCCGCTGGTGAGCCCGCTGGGCTCGACCTCGATGGCCGCATCCGCCTCGCCCACGATGAGCGCGCCCGGGGCCCCGGTCGTCTCGTCGTACTCGTAGATGTACCAGTCGCCGCCCAGGATGACGGGCGGGTCGATCCACACCGAATAGAACACGATCTCTGTGATCGTGGTCACGGTTGGCGTGTCGATGGCGAAGTCGTCGGCGGCGATGCGCAGCGAGTCGGGCATGCGCACGGCGCTGGAGGCAAAGCCGGTGGCTTCCAGGGCGGCGTCGCCCTGGTGGTTGATCCAGATCTCGTCCTGGGCCAGGGCGGCGGCGGGGATGGTCAGGGCGGCGGCGAGTGCGAGCGTTCGCATGGTGTTCTTCCTCCTGTGGCGTGGGGTCGGAAGTGATACGCACGCCCCGCTTCCCCCGTTGCGGCCTACGGGCAGCCCGCGTCGAAGGCGTTCTGGAAGGCCAGGAAGTCGAAGAGCGTGAGCTCACCGTCGCCGTCGAAGTCGGCGCGGGGGTCGCCGGCGTCGAAGAGGTTCTGGAACGCCAGGAAGTCGAAGATGGTCAGCGCGCCGTCGCCGTCGAGGTCGGCGGGGCAGGGGTTGGGCTCGAAGACGTAGGCGGCGCCGGCGCGCAGGATGCCGTCGACGGGGGCCCATGCGGACGCGCAGGCGATCGTGCCATTGTCAATGTCGAGGTTGTGGCCGAAGAGTTGGTTGGTGCCGGCATCGGAAGCCACGACCTTCGCGGACTTCACCCAGTCGTCGCCGTTGCGTTGGAACACGAAGGCCGCGCCAGCCTGACGGCCGAATTGCCCATCCCACTGGGCGCCAATGACTGCCATATCGCCTTCGAGTGCAACCGATCCGAATCGGTTCGTGTCGGTGTCGTCGACTGTGAGCATAGCCTGCTCGATCCAGGTGCCATCGATGCGGGTGTAGACGAACGCCGCGCCAGGTTGCACGATGCCGATCGAGCCATCGTCGAACACGGGGGCCCCGACGAGGATGGTGTCGCCGTCGATCGCAACGTTGGACCCGAATTCGTCGCGGTCGTCGATCGTTGTTGGTCGGAGCTTTTGGGTCTCGACCCATTCCGAGCCATCGAACTCAAATACATAACAGGCGCCCGCCTCGTCATCGGCATCTCCCGCCTGCGCAGCCCCGACGACGAGTGTGTTGCCATCCAAGGCAACGTCGACGCCAAAAAAATCACTCTCAGTGGCGTCAGAAGCGGCGAGTGTCTGGACGTGCCGCCAGCCGACGCCATCGAACCGGAATACGTGCACCGCCCCCGTGCCATCGGCTCCCGGGGCTCCGGCGACAATGGTGTCACCTTGCAAGTCAACCGAGAAGCCAAGCCCGCCGCCATCCGATCCCGCGGGCGGGGTGAGCTTGGCTGTCTGCACCCAGCCGCTCATTCCGAATTCGAATACGTACACGGCTCCGCTGTCAGCCGTGGGGCCATCGGCACGGAGTGCCCCGACGATCGCACGGTCTCCCTCGATCGCAACATGAATGCCAAAATGGTCTTCAGGCATCCCATCGTCGGCGAGTAGCTCGGTATCAAACTCCCACACCCCGTTTCGGCGGACATAGATCGAGGCCGACCCTTGGTTGAGCGCGATTCGGTCGTCGCCGTTGGCCCCCAGGATCATGGTGTCCCCATCGAGTTGGACGTCGGCGGCCAGACCCATGCCCTCGACCGGCTCATCCGCCGTCACCTTCTGGGTCTGCACCCAATCCTGCCCGAGCGCCGCTCCGCCCATCGCCAGCGTCATACCGATAGCCGTCATCGTCTTCGTCATCGTGGTTTCCTCCCAGGACGGGGGTTGTTTTGTGCGCCGAGTGGCCCCGGCGGCTTTAGGGGGGTCTGCGGCTGGTGATACCGCCGGGAGCACCGCGGGTTGCACCGCTCGGAACCCCGATAAGGCCCCGGGCTGTCCGGCCCCTGGACGTATACTTGAGATCGGGATTCCAAAGAGAGACCACACTGGCCGCCCGGCCCGCGACGCCTGCCCCAGGGCCCAGGAGACGACCATGACCACCGCGAACACCAACATCACCGGTAGTGGCCTGAACGCCGATGGCTCGGCCGCCGGTGTCGATCCGGCCGCCGTCACCATCTCGGGCATCGTGCTCGACGAGATGTACGGGCCCGATAACCCCGCGACCTCGCTGCAGAACTACGACCGCGACATCGCGCAGCCGGGGCAGTACCCGTACACGCGGGGGCTGTATCCGCAGGGCTATCGCACGCGGCTGTGGACGATGCGGCAGTTCGCCGGCTTTGGATCGGCCGACGACACCAACGCACGGTTCAAGTACCTGCTGAATGCCGGCAAGACGACCAAGACCAAGGCCAACACGGGCCTCTCGACCGCCTTCGACCTGCCGACGCTCATGGGCCGCGACAGCGACGACGCGCTGAGCGTGGGCGAGGTGGGCAAGTGCGGCGTGGCGGTCGACACCATCGAGGACATGCACCGGCTGTACGCCGACATCCCCATCGACCAGGTGACGGTGAGCCAGACCATCAACGGGCCGGCGGCTGTGATCTGGGCGATGTACCTGGCGATGGCCAAGCAGCGCGGCTTCGACATCGCCGATCTTGGTGGCACGCTCCAGAACGACATCCTGAAGGAGTTCCACGCCCAGAACGAGTTCATCTATCCGCCCGAGCCCTCTGTAAAGCTCGTCGTCGACACCATCGAGTTCCAGGCGAAGCACATGCCCAAGTGGAACTCGGTCTCGATTTCCGGCTACCACATCCGCGAGGCGGGCAGCACCGGGCCGCAGGAGCTGGCCTTCACGCTGCGTGACGGCATGGAGTATGTCGAGGCGTGCCTCCTGCGCGGGCTGGACATCGACAGCTTCGGGCCTCGGCTCAGCTTCTTCTTCAACAGCCACAACGAGTTCTTCGAGGAGGTCTGCAAGCTGCGTGCGGCACGCCGCATCTGGGCCCGCATGATGCGGGAGCGCTACGGCGCGCAGAGCGAACGAAGCTGGTTCATGAAGACGCACGTGCAGACGGCCGGGTGCAGCCTGACCGAGCAGCAGCCGCTGAACAACATCGTGCGCGTGGCCTACCAGGCCATGGCCGGCGTGCTGGGCGGCTGCCAGAGCCTGCACACCGACAGCATGGACGAGACGCTGGGCCTGCCCACCGAGCAGGCCGTCACCGTCGCGCTCCGCACGCAGCAGATCCTGGCCCACGAGACCGGCGTGACGCGTACGGTTGATCCGCTGGGCGGCAGCTACTTCGTCGAGGCGCTGACCGACGAGGTCGAGGCCGAGGCGCTCAACTACATCGGCGAGATCGACGAGATGGGCGGCGGTGTGTGGAAGGGCCAGGACGACGGCAAGCCCACCGGCGGCTATGGCGGCGTGGTCGAGGGCATCCACCAGGGCTACTTCCGCCGCAAGATCGCCGAGGCGAGCTACCGCTTCAGCGAGGAGTGCGAGGCGCACGACCGCATCATCGTGGGCGTGAACGAGTACAAGGACGACCAGGAGGGCCGGCCCATCGACATCCTCCAGATCGGCCCGGAGGTCGAGGAGGCCCAGCTCGACCGCCTGAGCGCCTTCAAGAAGAACCGCAACGCCGACGAGACCAAGCGCGCCCTCGACGCCATCCGCACGGCCTGCCAGAAGGGCGAGAACGTGATGCCCCACCTCATCGAGGGCGCCTTGGCCAACGCCACGCTGGGCGAGATGGTGCAGGCGATGGCGGATATTTATGGGAGGTATGCGGGGGGGCCGGAGTGGTGATTAGCTAGGTACCCAGTCATTGCCGAAAAGCTAGCCCGTATCCATCTTCAATATGCTCCGAGAAGCGGCCCATGAGTAGCGTGCCATTCGAGTTTAGGATGCACATCAAGGCACGTTATTCGGGTCGTTTCGTTCACAACGGCGAAGACTGCTGCGTCCGCTTAGACGTTGAGCGTGACAATGGCATTATTAATGACACAATTTGGCTGGCGTTGGTTGTAAACAACAAGATCTTGAATGATGTGCCATGGCCTGATCTGAAAGACCTTGATAACAACACGGGGTGTCTTGATTATTTCAAACAAAAGTTGACTCTTCCCAAGTGGCGTGCAGAAGAGCCAGTTGTTCTCGATGGCCGCCTGCCGCGAGCGAAGTTGGCTTACAAATGCAAACTGTGGATTCCTGACAGCCGACCCGTGGTAGGCGAGAGTTGCGAGCATGTTCGCCTGTCGGCTGACCCATGGGAACTTGATGATGTAGAGCCCATGGTCCTCCGGTGCGTCTACTCGCTGCCGCGGTAACGTATGTTGTGTTGCTGTAGTTGAAGATGTCGGGGCAGGACCAGTGGCGCAGCAAACTTCAAGCTAGGCGACAGGCCGGCAGGCTCGCCGAGCATCACAGGAGCGAGTATTTCACTTCATCAAAACGCTGTGTGCCGGTTCATTCTGGATTCAATTCGCTGAAACAGGATGCCATCTCACGGCGGCGACTCATTCACTCCCCGACGCTTTCTCCGCGATTTTAGGATCCCCCAACTCCCCCTCCGTCCCCGCCACCACTGTCGCCACCATCGCGTCGCCGGTGATGTTGCAGGTGGTGCGGCACATGTCGAGCAAGCGGTCGACGCCCAGGATGGCGGCGATGCCCTCGAGGGGAACGTTCACGCTCTGCAGCACGATCACCAGCATCACCACGCCCGCGCCGGGGACGCCCGCCGTCCCGATCGACGCCAGCGTGGCGGTGCCGACGATGGCGAGCTGCTGGCCAAGGTCGAGGTTCATGCCGTAGAGCTGGGCGATGAAGACGGCGGCGACGCCCTGGTACAGGGCCGTGCCGTCCATGTTGATGGTGGCGCCCAGGGGCAGCACGAAGCTGGAGACCTCGTCGCTGACGCCCAGGCGCTTCTCGACGCACTCCATGGTGACCGGCAGCGTCGCGCTGCTGCTGGCGCTGCTGAACGCAAGAAGCTGCGCGGGGGCGATGGCCTTGTAGAACCGGCCCGGGCCCACCTTGGTGAAGATGCGCAGCACCAGCGGATACACCGCGAAGATCATGAGCGCCAGCCCGCCCACGACGCACAGGCTGTAGACCGCGAGCGCGCCGAGGACCTCGAGCCCCAGATCGGCCACGACCTTGACGATCAAGGCGAAGACGGCGATGGGGGCGGTGAGCATCAGGAGCTCGACGAGCTTGATGACCGCCTTGGTCATGCCGTCGCAGAAGTCGACGACGGGCTTGGCCTCCGACGGCAGGATGAGGCTCAGGCCGATGCCGATGAGCAGCGCGAGGAACACGATCTGCAGCATGTTCCCCTCGGCGATGGCGGCGAAGGGGTTGGCGGCGATGAGGTCGACCAGGCGGTCCCACGCGTTCAGGCCCTCGGCGGCCGTGGCGGTGGCCACCCCGCTGTCGGCGGCGTCCTTGTAGTCGGCGAGCAATCGCTCGCTCGTTTCGGGCGGCACGAACTTGCCCGGGCGCGCGACGTTGGCGATGAGCAGGCCGATGGAGATAGCGACGGCCGTGGTGACGAGGTAGATCGCGATGGTCTTGCCGCCGATGCGGCTGAGCTTGGTCAGGTTGTTCAGCGTGCTGACGCCCACGATGAGGCTGAACAGCACGATGGGCACGGCGATGAACCGCAGGCAACGCATGAAGAGGTCGCCCACGAAGAGGTTGAGGTTGCGGACGAAGCGGGCGGTGTGCGCGAGGAAGTTGGCGTTCTCGTTGGCGGGCTTCATGTTCAGGCCGAGCGCGGTGGCCTCGGCTTCGGTCAGGCTCAGCGGCTTGCGTTCGGCGAGGTCAGGTCGGTCGGCAGCCTCGGCCCGCGCGCGGATGGTCGCCTGATCGGGAATGGCCTCGAGCGACTCGCTGCCCTGCATGGTGACGGGGACCATGGCCGCGTCGTTCTTGTCGAGGAAGGCCGGCACGTTGTCGACGCCCATCGCCGCCCAGGTGCCATTGGTCCAGCCCAGGTTGATGATCAGCCCCACGACGATGCCGGCGACCAGGCCGATGATGATCTGCCAGTGGAGGGCGAGGCCGTTGCGGCGGGTCTTGGCTTTGGGGGCGTCGGCCATGGGAACCTCCTGCGAGTGCGTTCTTAACCTCGAACGGCCTAGTGATTCCGCCAACCCTATGCGGCTGGGGTTCACAGGCCGTTACCATTCTGTGTGGCGAGGAACCAGCAGGTCAGCAGTCGTCGATTCCGCGAGTATCTCGCCAAAGAACGGGAGAAGCGGGCGGAGCCCAGGGAGGCCTCGGCCGACCCGCTCGCCAAGAAGGGCAAGCGCACCCGCGGCTTCGGAACGCTGGCCCGCGAGTTCTGGAGGCTCTGCCGCGGCCACCACGGCATGGTCGTCGCCTCGCTGGTCACGCTGACCATCGCGACGGGGCTTGGCTTGCTGCTGCCGCTGTCGACGAAGATCGCGCTGGATTACATCCTGAGCAGCGAGCCGGGCCTGGCGGGCATGGCCGAGTATCTGCCCGAGCCGCGGCGCGAGCAGACGCTGGATTCGCTGGCGTCGATGACCGCCGAGGAACTCAAGGGCCTGCGCTGGCGGGCGCTGCTGGTGCTGTGCGGGGCGATGATGGTCGTCTCCGTGCTTGCCGTCGCCTTCGGCATCTGGGGCCGCTGGCAGATGACGCGCATGACCAAGCGCGTGCAGGCGATGCTGCGACGGCGTGTGTTCGAGCATGCGGCAAGATTGCCCCTGCACCGCGTGCACGCGATGCGCAGCGGCGGGGTGTCGAGCATCCTCCGCGAGGACGCCGGCGCGGCGGCCGAGCTCTTGTTCGGCATGATCTACAACCCCTGGCGCGCCGTCGTCACGCTGCTGGGCGCGCTCGTGGCGATGGCGGTCGTCGACTGGCGGATGCTGGCCGGCGCGGTGCTCATCCTGCCCGTGGTGTGGGTGACGCACCGGGCGTGGATCGCCCGCATCCGACCGATCTATCGGCATGTCCGCAAGACGCGCAGCGACATCGACGCGCATGCCACGGAAGCCTTTGGCGGGGCCCGCGTCGTCCGCGGCTTCCACCGCGAGCAGCAGGAGTCGGCCCGCTTCACGGGCGGCGTGCACCTGATGGCCCGGCAGGAGTTGCTGGCCTGGTGGTGGAGCCGGTCGGTCGAATTGGTCTGGGCCGTCATGATCCCCGCCGCCAGCGCGGGCGTCTTGCTTTACGGCGGCGCTGCGGTGCTGGGCGGCACGATGACCATCGGCGACGTCATGATGTTCTCGGTGTACCTGCTGTACTTGTTGGGTCCCATCGAGGCATTGGCCGCCAGCGCGACACAGATCCAGAACGCGCTCAGCGGGCTCGATCGCTCGCTCGATTTGCTTGAAGAACCGCTCGAGTTCGCCGACACACGCGGCGCGGCGACCAGCGTGCCCGAGCCGGTCCACGGCCGCATCACGCTCGAGGGCGTGTGGTTCGCGTACCCGGCCAACAAGAAGAAGTCCGGCGAAGCCGAGCACGAGCCCGAGTACGTCCTCAAGGACATCAACCTCGACATCCCCGCCGGCTCGACGGTCGCATTGGTTGGTCGCAGCGGAAGCGGCAAGACGACCCTGTGCAATCTCGTCGCTCGGTTTTATGACCCCACGAAGGGCCGCGTGCTGCTCGACGGCGTCGACCTTCGGGACATCGACGTGGACCGGTACCGCGCCCTCCTCGGCGTCGTCGAGCAGGACGTCTTCCTCTTCGACGGCAGCATCCTTGATAACATCGCCTACGCGCGTCGGTGGGCGACCGAGGCGCAAGTCCGCGAGGCCGCGCGCATCGCCAGCGCCGACGAGTTCATCGATGAATTGACCGAAGGCTACCACACCATCGTCGGCGAGCGCGGCGTGCGACTCAGCGGCGGGCAGAAGCAGCGCATCGCCATCGCTCGCGCGGTGCTGGCCGATCCCAAGGTTCTTATATTGGACGAGGCCACGAGCAACCTTGACACCCACAGCGAGCGCTTGATCCAGAAGGCCCTCGCCCAGCTCACCAGCGAACGCACAACGTTTGTCATCGCCCACCGCCTGAGCACCATCCGCCACGCCGACGCCATCGTGGTGCTCCACAAGGGCCAGCTCACTGAGGTCGGCACGCACGAGGAACTGCTCGCCCGCGGCGGGGCCTACGCGGGATTGGTGCAGGCGCAGGTGGAGGACCTGGAAGAGGACGCGGAGATCGCGCAGTAGCCGGTGTTTCGCGTGGATCGCTTCGCTACGCCGCCCGCTGCGCCGGCGCTTCCTCGCGCACCGTCCCCAGCCGCACCGAGTGCGTGGCCACCGGGCCCTTGCGCGTCGAGGTCATGGCGGTGACCTGGTAGAAGACCGACCCGACGCCCACGGGGATGTTCTCGTCGACGAAGCGCCGCTCGTTCACCGTGTCGAGGTAGCGCATCGGCCCGACGCAATCGTCCTGCCGCTCGATCCGGTACAGCACGCCCTCCACGCCCCTGGGGTGCGGGCACTTGAAGGTGATCTCCAGCCCGCCCACCTCGGTCAGCCGCGTCTTGAACCGTTGGGGCTGGCCCGGCGCCGGGGCCGGGCCACGCTTCGCGGGCCGGCGCAGCTTGGCCTGGTAGTACACCTCCTGGGGCTCGTCCGCGCCGCGGGCGAAGCTCTGGATCTGCGACACCTGCGCGTTGGCCTTGGCCCGCATCGTGTGAGCCAGATGGCGGTACCTCGCGCCCTGGGCCCGCATGAGCGTTTCGGTGGTGCGATACTCGGCCAGCGCGGCGTTGGCCTGCTGGGCCAGGTCGGCCAGCTCGGCGACCTGCTGCTCCTGCAGGCCGATCTGCCCGGGCACGCCCGGCTGGCCCCACACGAGCACGCGCCTTCGGACCCAGCAGATGGCCTTGGGCAGTTCTTTCGGGATGGTCGGCATCGCGAGCTCCTCATCGTGCCCCGGCCGGCGTGGCCCACGGGCTGCTTCTGGTCCAGCATCGTGCGAAACCGAGCCGCACTTGAGTGGGCGCGCCGAATCATCGCCAGAATCTCGCGTTTGTTCGGGAGATGCCCGGAAAACCACGCCAGAAACGCGCCGATTGCGGCGTCACACGGCCCGAGTGTCGCCGGAGATGCCGCTTTGCTGGTGGCATTTTCGAGATTTGTCACCAGCGATGGGGCGAGTCTCGCCAGAAAGGGGCCAAGTGTCGCCGGAAATCGCGCGGGTGACGCCGGAACTGGGGCGAGTCCGGCGGTCTTCGGGGCGGGTGGGGCAGGAGAACCCGAGCGGCTGGGGGAAGCGAAGAACGCTCGCTCAGCGATTCGCGATCCCGAGCATCCGGCCTGGCGCCGACGACGGCCCGGGCCACCCCGGGCGTGCGGGCGGGTGCAACCCGCGGCCGGGCCGGCGGTACCAATGGCCGCAGACCCACCAAAGCCGCCGGGGCCACCCGGCGCACGACACGGCCCCGTCCTGGGAGGATCCACAGTGAAGATGACGATGACGATCGCGAAGACGATGACGGTTCTCGGTACCACGCTGGCCATGAGCGGAGCGGCGCTCGGGCAGGATTGGGTGCAGCGAAACAGACTCACCCAAACTGACGCTCAGCTTGGCGACAACTTCGGATTCGAACTGGCCATCGATGGCGACACAATCCTGATCGGCTCCGCACTCGACGACACCCTACTGCTGGACGAGGGGTCCGCCTCGGTCTTTGTTCGTGACGGAGCCGTGTGGCGCGAGCAGGCGATGCTCTTCTCGAGTGATCCCGCGATGGAGAACAACTTTGGCTGGTCGGTTGATCTTGATGGCGATCGTGCCGTCGTGAGCGAATGGCGCGGCGACGGAGCGGAGTTTGATTCGGGGTGCGTCTACGTATTCGAGCGCTCTGGCGAGGAGTGGCGCCAGACGGCTCGCCTCTTCTCAGCCGATGGCGAATCGGATGATTGGTTTGGTGCTTCCGTAGCAATCGACGGCAATCTGATTGCCGTGGGTGCACCGGGATCTGGCGACGCGGGCGAGGTGCATGTGTTCGAATTCGATGGAACCCGATGGGGTCCTGCTCAAGTCCTCACGCCAAGGGACACGGCGTCGACAATGTTGTTCGGATGGGCGGTAGCGCTCGACGGAACGACGCTCGTTGCCAGCGACATCCAGGGCGGCAGCTTTACGGGAGCCGCGTTCGTGTTTGAACGCGCCGGTGACGCATTCGAGGAGCAGGCCACGCTCATTGGAGACGGTCTTCGCACGGCGGACGAGTTTGGCACACATGTGGCAATTGATGGCGATCTCATACTCGTCGGGGCGATTCGTGCCTTCATGGATTCACCACTTCGAGGAAGGGCGTTTGCCTTTCGACGCGACGGGGACGATTGGGTGCAGGACGCCGAGTTTGAAACATCGAGCGGCGATCGAAGCGAGACGTTCGGGTCGGTGAGCATCGAGGGCAACCTCGCCGTCATCGGTGCACAAAACTACAATCGTGAATTACCCTCGGCTGGCAGGGCATACGTCTTCGAACGAATGGCGTCGGGCTGGGTTCTGCGAGACCTCCTCACGCCCCGTGTTCCATCATCAGTCGCTCTGTTCGGGAATTCGGTTGCCGTTTCGGGCCGCTCCATTGCCATTGCCGCTGCACTTGAAGATTCACCCGCCGATCGCGCCGGCGCCGCCTACGTCTTCGAGCCCAACCCCTGTCCGGCCGACCTCGACGGCGACGGCGAACTCACCATCTTCGACTTCCTCGAGTTCCAGAACCTCTTCGACGCCGGCGACCCCGTCGCCGACTTCGACGGCGACGGCGAGCTCACCCTCTTCGACTTCCTGGCCTTCCAGAACGCCTTCGACGCCGGTTGCTGAGCTGGGTCGGGGGGGTCGGCCTGCGCCGACGACGGCCCGGGCCACCCCGGGCGAGCGGGCGGGTGCAACCCGCGGCCGGGCCGGCGGTACCAATGGCCGCAGACCCACCAAAGCCGCCGGGGCCACCCGGCGCACGACATACCCCGTCCTGGGAGGAAGCCACGATGACGATGACGATCGCGAAGACGATGACGGTTCTCGGTGCCACGCTGGCCATGAGCGGAGCGGCGCTCGGGCAGAGTTGGATTGAGGCCCAGAAGCTCACAGCATCCGAACTCCAACAAGGCGCCCTATTCGGGCATGATGTTGCGATCGATGGCGACACGTTGGTGTCTGGGGCGACCGACTTCGATCGTCTGACCGAGAACGACGGCCAGGCGTACGTGTTCGTCCGCTCGGATTCACAGTGGCAAGAGCAGGCCATCATCTTTCCGGATGATCCATCCACGAGGGATCGATTCGGCTGGTCCGTATCGGTCTCTGCCGATCGAGTCGTGGTCGGCGCCCTCTTCGGCGACGGCCGCGAAGCCGATAGCGGATCTGCTTACGTCTTCGAGCGGATCGGAGCGGAGTGGACGCAGGTCGCCAAGCTCATCGCGGACGATGGCCTCAGTCGAGAAGAGTTTGGGCAGGCGGTTGCCATCGATGGCGACACGATCGCTGTCGGGGCCCTGTCCGCTCAGGGCGGTGGTGCGGTCTATGTCTTCACGTTCGATGGTGCCTCATGGAGCCAGTCCGCAAAGCTGCGGCCTTCTGATGGAACAAGCGAGAACCTCTTCGGCTACAGCGTGGCTCTCGAAGGGAACAGGCTCGTCGTGGGAGACACCGACGCCAGTCTTGATGGCGTCCAGACCGGTGCGGTCTACGTGTTCGAGCGAACCGGCGAGGCGTGGGTCGAAACGGCAAAGCTCGTGAGCGACGATGCGGTGGATGATTGGAGGCTCGGGACCGACGTTGATTTGTCGGGTGATCGCGTGATCCTGGGCGCAATCTGGGCGGGCGACCGGTTGTTCGAGGGTCGCGCGTACATCTTCAGGAAGGAGGACTCCGGCTGGGTGCAGGAGGCAAATTTGCTGTCACCGGGGCGCACCAGTCCTCCCGAGACGTTCGGCACCGTGGCTCTGGACGGAGATGTTGCCGTGGTCGGAGCCGCGAACAACTCGGTGGGTGACGGCAGGCCGGGACGCATCTATGTCTATGGCCGGGTGGGTACCGATTGGGTGCTGCGAGATTCGATCCGGCCGCAGGATCCCGCGGAAATCCTGCTGTTCGGCAACAGTGTCGCGATCGATGGCGACTTGATTGCCAGCGGCGCCGCACTGGCCAACGTGGACGGGGTAGCCCGCGCCGGCGCCGCCTACGTCTTCGAGCCCAACCCCTGCCCCGCCGACCTCGACGGCGACGGCGCGCTGACCATCTTCGACTTCCTGGCGTTCCAGAACCTCTTCGACGCCGGCGACCCCCGCGCCGACTTCGACGGCGACGGTGAGCTCACGCTCTTCGACTTCCTCGCCTTCCAGAACGCCTTCGACGCCGGCTGCCCATAAAAAGCTTCCCGACGCGTTCGATCATCTGCTTGTTTGACAACAAAGCCCGGGCTCGCGCCCGGGCTTTGTTGTTCGTAATACCTGGTGTGCCCGTGCCTACTCCGCCGCCTCCGCCGCCATGTCCTCGTCCAGGTTGTGGTACACCTTCTGCACGTCCTCGTTGTCCTCGATCAGGTCGATGAGGTTCATCAGCTTGCGGGCCTCTTCCTCGGTGGGCTTGGCGTACATGTTGGGGATCTTGTCGATGCCGCCCTCGCTGACCTCGATCTCGGCCTTCTCGAGGGCTTGGCGAACGGCGTGGTAGTTCGTGCGTTCGGTGGTGATGACCCAGTAGCCTTCCTCGTCCCCATCGGCTTCGGGCGCCTCGATATCCTCGGCGCCCGCTTCCAGAGCAACCTCCATGAGTTGCTCCTCGGTCGTCTTCGCCGACTCGATAAAGATCCGGCCCTTGGTCTCGAACATGAACGCCACGCTGCCGGCGTTGCCCATCGTGCCCCCGCCCTTGCCGAAGAGGAAGCGCAGGTCGTTGACGGTGCGGGTGCGGTTGTCGGTCAGCGTGTCGACGATGATCGCGACCCCGCCGGGGCCGTAGCCCTCGTAGACGATCTCCTCGAAGCCCGCGCCGTCGGCGGCCCCGCTGCCCTTGTCGACGGCCCGCTGGATCGTGTCCTTGGGCATGTTGGCGTAGCGGGCCTCGTCGATGGCGTAGCGGAGCGCGAGGTTGGTGTCCGGGTCGCCCCCGCCCGAGCGGGCCGCGGCCATGATGGCCTTGGAGCACTTGCTCCAGACCTTGCCCTTCTTCTTGTCCTGCCGCTCCTTGCGGTGCCTGATGTTCGCCCACTTGCTGTGTCCGGCCACGTGCTGCTCCCTGGCTGTGCCAATGTCTGTGGCCGTTGCGATTCGCGGCCGATCTGAGTGTGATTCTAGTGCCCCGGCCGCTTATACCCGGGCCAATCTACCCGCTGCCGCTTCCAGCCGGAGGTAAAACCCCTTGGCGTCGTCGGCGGGGCAACAGCGCGTGAGGAGGTCGGCCGCGTCGGTGGCGGGGGTCTCCATGGGGATGATGCCGCGCTCGACCAGAACACTCCGAAGCCGGCCGTCGATCGGCACGCGTGGCTCGCCGAAGACCAGCAGCGACACGCGGTCGGCGACGAAGGCGGGCAGGCCGGAGATCGATTCGAGGTAGGGCCGGCCCTCGTGGGCCCCGGCCCGGGCGACGCGGTCGATGCTGACGGCGTCCTCGGTATCGAACACGTGGTAGAGCGTGTCGGTGATGACCCGGGCTCGCTGGGTTGCGTGGGCGTCGGTCAGGCCGATGGTGTCCTCGACCTCGCCCACCAGCGCGACTCGGAGCTCGTTGACATCGACGAACTGCTCGGCCAATCGCCGGGCCGCGCTGACGGCCGCGGGCACGCCGGCCTCCCACACCAGCATCGAGAACACGAGCTCGGCGGTCGCCATGTCGACGGCGCCCGGCAGCAGCGAGGACGGATCGGGCGGCGGCGCGACCGGCACGCTCTCCAGCCAGGCCTCGAGCTTGCGCTGCGTCTCGGCGACGGGGTGGTTCATGGCTGCCCGCCCTCGCCCGGCGTCTCCTCGTCCTTCGCCGATTCGGCGTCCTTGGCGTCCATCTCCTCGCGCACCTTGGCGAGGGTGGCCAGCACCTCGGCCTGCTTCTTCAGCCCGTCGTCCTCGACGAAGCGGAACTCGGGCATGGTGCGCGTGTGGATCGTTTCGGCCACGTCGCGGCGGATGTGGCGGGCGGCGCTCTGCAGGCCGTGGACGGTCAGCTTCTGGTGCTCGGCGGGCAGCACGCTGATGCCGATGGTGGCCAGGGAGCCGTCCTTGGTGATCTCCACCTTGGTGACGGTGATGAGCCCGCGCACGCGCGGGTCCTGCAGGCCCCTGGCCAGGCGCTGCTGCACGCCCTTGAGCAGCGAGGAGGTCAGGCGATCGTGCTGGATGCTCATTGGGCTCCCCCGTCGGCGTTGAAGTGCTCGAGCATCTCGCTGGCGAGGGCTTCGGCATCGGGTTCATGCGGGGGCACGTCGTCCTCGCGCGAGGGCACGACGATCTCGCGGCGGACGCTGCCGATCTGCCCGTCGCGGAGCTCCTTGAGCCGGTTCCAGGCCCTGTCGAGCAGCTCGTGGGCCCGCGGGCCATCGGTGGCGACGAGGGCGGCGCCCATCATCGCGACGGCCGGGTTGTCGTGGGCCCCGACCTCGGCGATGCTGATGCGCAGCTCTCGCGAGAGCTTGTCGCGCACGGAGCGGACGACCGCCCGCTTGTCCTTGAGGCTCTCGGCCCCAGGGATGAGCAGCTCGAATTGGAGGACGCCGATGACCATGATTTATCTGTGCGAGAGCGCGGGGCCGCCGAGCCGATCAAAGCGTTCGCTTCACCTCGACCTGCTTGTAGCACTCGAGGATGTCGCCTTCCTTGATGTCGTCGTAGCCGTCGATCTTCATGCCGCACTCCATGTTGGCGCGAACTTCCTTCGCGTCGTCCTTGAAGCGCTTGAGCTGGCTGAGCTTGCGGTCGTTCTCGATGACGATGTCGCCTCTGGTCACACGGATCAACGCGTCGCGCTGCACCACGCCATCGGTGACGTAGCAGCCGGCGATCGTGCCGACCTTGGACACCTTGAACACCGCACGCACCTCGGCATGGCCCAGGACCTCCTGGCGAAGCTCGGGCTCGAGCAAGCCTTCGGCGGCCTTCTGCATGTCCTCGGTGATGTGGTAGATCACGTCGTACGTGCGGATCTGCACGCCCTTGCTCTCGGCCACCTTGCGGGCCTTGCCCGAGGGGATGACGTTGAAGCCGATGACCACGGCCTTGGACGCCTCGGCCAGCAGCACATCGCTCTCGGTGATGCCGCCGACGGCCGCGTGGATGACGCGCACCTTGATCTCGTCGGTCGACACACCCTCGATCTCGGCCTTGAGCACGTCCACCGAGCCCTGCACGTCGGCCTTGAGCACGACGACGATCTCCTTGAGATCGGCTTCGGCCATCTGGCTGAACATCCGGTCCAGGGTCATCGCCGGCTGGGCCAGTTGCTCCTCGCGTTCGCGGGCGCGGCGCTGCTCGGCGGCGTTCTGGGCTTCCTTCAGGCTGCTGGCGATGAAGAACTTGTCGCCCGCGTCGGGCAGCACGTCGATGCCCGTGACCTGCAGCGGCATGGGGGGGTGCGCCTCGCGCAGGCGCTTGCCCGTGTCGTCGGTGATGTCACGCACGCGGCCGAACGCGCGGCCGGCGACGATGAAGTCGCCCACCTTGAGTTGGCCGTCTTGCAGCAGCACGTTCATCACGGCACCACGGCCGGGCTCCATCTGGGCCTCGATGACCGTGCCTCGGGCGGCCCCGCCGAAGTCGCTCTTGAGTTCGAGGATCTGGGCCTGGAGGTCCAGCGTCTCGAGCAGCGTGTCGATGCCCTCGCCCGTGTGGGCGCTGGTGCGCACGACCTCGACGTCGCCGCCCCAGTCGACCGGGTTCAGGTCGTGCTGGGCGAGCTGGCCCAGGATCTCCTGGATCTTCGCGTCGGTCGCGGCCGGACGATCGATCTTGTTGAGCGCGACCACGATGGGCACGCCCGACGCCTTGGCGTGGCTGATCGACTCGATGGTCTGGGGCATCACGCCGTCGTCGGCGGCCACCACCAGCACCACGATGTCGGTCACGTTGGCGCCGCGTGAGCGCATGGCCGTGAAGGCTTTGTGGCCCGGCGTGTCGATGAAGACGACCTGCTTTTCTTCCCGGTTCTTGTCGTCTCCCACATGCACGGGCACGCGGAAGGCGCTGGTGGCCTGCGTGATGCCGCCGGCTTCGCCCGCGGCCACCTTGGCGTTGCGGATCTTGTCCAGCAGGCTGGTCTTGCCGTGGTCGACGTGGCCCAGGATGGTGACCACCGGGCCGCGGGGGCGCTCGTCGACGTTGGTCCGCTCCTCGAACTGGGCGGCGACGGCCTCCTCGGCGCTCTTGGCCTCGGTGACTTCGAGCTCGATGTCGAAGTCCATCATGATTTCCTGGGCCTTCTCGACCTCGATGCCGCCGTTGATCTGGGCCATGATGCCCTGCATGAACAGCTTCTTGACGATCTCGGCGCCCTTGACGCCCGTGGCCGCCGAGAGGTCCTTGATCGTGAACGGCGCGGTGATCTTCACCGTGCCGCCGGTCTCGGCTGCGGTCTGCGGTCGGCCTTGCTGCCCCGTGCCGCGGGCCAGGTCCTGGCGGCGCTTGCGCAGGTATCCGCCGGCCTGCTGCAGCTTGGCCTCACGCTCGATGAGGTCCTGCTCGCGCCACATGCCGCTGCCGCCCTGCTGGGGCTCGTTGCGGCCGCGCCGCCGCGAGCTGGGCCCGCCGCGGCGTCCACCGCCATCCATCGGGGGCATCGGGCCGCCCGGTCCACCGGGGCCGCCGAAGCCGCCGCCACCACCGGGTCCACCGCCGCCGCGGGGTCCACCGCGACCGCGCGGACGCGTGTCGACCTGCTCGGGTGCTTCCACGCGCACGATCTTCGGGCCGCTGAGCTTCACCGGCGTCTTCTCGTGCTGGTCGATCATCGGGCCGGCGGGCTTGACCACCGTCGGCCGAGTCGGCACGTTCTGGGGCGCGGGCGCCTGCGGCTTCTTCTCTTCCGGGGCGCTCGCGGCGGCTTGCTGGCCGCCTTCGTTGTCGGTGTCCTTGGACGCGGGGGCCGGGGGCGCCTCGGCCTTGGGTTCCTCGGTCACGGCGGCCGGCCCGGCAGTCGGAGTGGTCGGGGCTTCCGGCTTTGGGGCCGGCTCGACCGGCTTGGCCTCGGGCGTCTCGGGTGCCTGCGGCTCGTCGTCCTGTGGCGGCTCGCTCGGGCTGGCGGCATCCGACGCAGGACGGCTGGCGCGAGTGGGCGGCTCGGCGACGGCGGTGCCGGTCGAGGCTTCCTGCGTGTCGGCCTTCTTCGCGACGGCCTTCTTGCGAGCGCGAGGCTTGGCGCGGACCTTCTCGAGGTCGACCTTGTCGGACGTTTCCACCGCGGTGTGCGCTGGCGCTTCGCCCTCGCTGAACCATTCGCGCACCGTCGCCTCGAGCCCGACCGAGATGGTGGACATGTGGTTCTTGATGACGCTCTCGGGGATGCCCTCGTCGCGGCACTTCTGCACCACGGCCTTAGAGGCAACCCCCAGTTCCTTCGCAACCTCGAACACACGCTTAGCCAAACGTCACTCCATGCGCCCGAGCCCCACCCGATCCACCGGAGGCTCCCGCGGGCACGCTACTTCTATCACTCAGCCGCCGAGAATCTCCGCGGCACGGCTGTCGCCGTTGCTGTCGTTCTCTCCGCCCTGGGGCTGCTCCTGATCGCCCTGATCGCCGGTCGGGCTGTCGCCGGCCTGACTCTCAGAGCTCTCGGGAGCCTCGGTCCCTTCGGACGAAGCCTTACCACCACTCTCCATGCCGCCGCCAGAGGTAGCTGCTCCACCGCCGAGGATGGCCGCCGCGGCGCTGTCCGCGTCGGGCGCGCCCTCGGGGCCCAGCAGGTCCTCGCCGGCCGCGATCCGCGCCTGCTCTTCCTGCCGGCGCTTCTCGGCCTCTTCCTTCTCGCGGGCCTGCTCCTCGGCCACGATCTTCGCTCGCTCGCTGGCCAGCTCGACCGCCTTGGCGGCGACTTCGGGGCTCAGTTCCAGCTCGGTGGCCAGCATCTCGGCGCCGATCTCCTCGACGTCGAACACGCTGATCATGCCCAGGGCCGCCAGGCGGTCGACCATCTTCTCGTCGATCTCGTCGACCTGCTGGAGCGTGGTCGACATGATCTCCAGGTTCTTGGTGAACCCGTCGGTCACGCCCACCACCATGTTGTTCAGCAATGTGCGGGTCAGACCATGCAGCGCCTTGTTCTCGCGCTGGTCATTGGGCCGCGAAACGGTAATGGTACCGTCGTCCTGCGCAATTGCCATGCGGGGGGAGAACGAGCTCGACAGCTCGCCCTTCGGCCCCTTTACCGTAACATCGTTGTCCTTGCCGACCGTGACGGTGACACCAGATGGCACCGTGATCGGCTTGATCCCAATTCGAGACATCGCCCTTCTCCCGTCAACCGGCAGTCAGGAGGTCCACACCGCCTGGACTACCAGACCGTGCAGAGCACCTCACCACCGATACCGGCTGCGCGGGCAGCACGATCCGTCATCACGCCCTTGGACGTGGACACGATGGCGACACCCAGGCCACCACGGATGGAAGGCATATCTTCTTTGCCTACGTACTGA
>JAUHYE010000175.1 GCA_030426395.1 Phycisphaerae bacterium | reverse complement strand
ATCACGCTCATCGCCATCCTCGGCTATCGCCTGCGGGCCGAGGAGCTGCGCACGCTTGCGGACATCGGTGCGTCCCGCATCACGGCGGGATTGCTCGTGGGCGGCGAACTCGTCGCCCTCGTCCTCGTCGGCACCGGCCTCGCCCTGGCACTGGCCGCCACCACCCTCACCATCGCGAGCAACGCATCGGCCTTCGTATAGTCCACGAACAGGCACGAGAAGGAGAGCCTCCCCATGCGTAAGACCACCGTACTGACCGCGACGCTGCTGATCACCATTGCCGGTGCCGCCATTCCCGGCTGCGAGGAGCAGCCCCAGTCAAGCACCGACCAATCAAGCTCGGCGACCAACAACGAGGTCCTGACCACCTTCTACCCCACCACCTACTTCGCCCAGCGCATCGCAGGTGGCCTCGTGCCCGTGCGAACCGCGTTGCCCGTCGGCGAGGACCCCATCTTCTGGCAACCGGGCGCCGATGCGCTGTCTGAATATCAGAACGCCCGTCTCGTCATCACGAATGGCGCCGAGTTCGAGAAATGGGTCGCCGGCGCCGCCCTGCCACGCGCCCGCACGGTCGAGAGCCTCAGCGAGGAAGACCTCGACGCCGCCGGTGGGCCCATCACGATGGAGTCCACCACCCACAGCCACGGCGCCGCCGGCGAGCACACGCACGAGGGGCTCGACGGCCATACCTGGGTGAGCCCGGACATCGCCATCGTGCAAGCGAAGAACATCGCCGAAGCGATGAAGGAAGCCTGGCCCGACCACGCCGACGCCTTCGACACCAACCTCGCCACGCTCGTGGAAGACCTCGAGATGCTGCGCGATTCGCTCAGCGACCTCACGCCGCTCGTGCAGGAGTATCGCCTGCTCGCCAGCCATCCCGCCTACAACTATCTCGCGCGAGATCTCGGCTGGGACGTGCATAACCTCGACCTCGACCCCGAGAACGAGGACACGCAAGCCGTGGCGGACGCCGTGCATGATTCGCTACACCTCCACGAGGATCACCACCACGACCACGAGCATGGCGACGACCATGATCACGGTCACGATCACGCCCACGACGAGGGCGAGGCCGACCACGACCACACCCACGGCGACAAGCCCGTCATCCTGCTGTGGGAGGGCGAGCCCACCGAGGCCATCCGCGCAACGCTCGCCGACGAGCTCGGCGTCACCAGCATCCTCTTCAGCCCCGCCGAGGGAACCCCGGATGATGGGGACTACATGGACGTGATGCGGGCCAACATCGACCGCCTGCGCGAGGCGGTCGGCGGCTGAGCACCCGTAGCATCACGCATGTTGCGCACCGCACTGCTGACGGCCCTCGCACTCGCCATCCCCGCCTGCGGGCAGGCGACCGAGGGCCCCGCGCCCATCTACTCCGACAGCGCCGAGGACAGCCCCCGCGCCACCGGCTACACCACCGAGACGGTCATCGAGGGCCTCAAGCACCCCTGGGGCATGGCCTGGCTGCCCGACGGCTCGATGATCATTACCGAGCGCGGGGGCCGCGTGCTATTCGTCGATGCCGCGCAGTTCAAGGCGAACAACCCGTTCGTCGTCGGGGCCGACGAGGTCGAGGGCGCGCCCGAGTCACGCCAGCTCGGCCAGGGCGGCATGATGGACGTGTCGCTCCATCCAGACTTCGAGACCAACAGCCTCGTCTACTTCACCCACGCCACCGGCGACGCCCGCGCCAACCGCACCGTGCTCTCGCGCGGCAAACTCATCATCGAGACGGGCGACGAGGACGACATCCCCGGAACCCAGCTCTTCAGGTCCGCCCGCATGGAAGATGTCGAGGAACTCTTCCGCGTCACCCCCGACAAGCCCGGTGGCCAGCACTTCGGCAGCCGGTTGCTGTGGCTGCCCGACGGCACGCTGCTGATGTCCACCGGCGACGGCGGCAACCCGCCCACCCGCGCCGGCGGCCGGCTGACCCGCGAGAACCCCCAGCACCTCGACAACGCGCTCGGCAAGATCCTCCGCATGACCGCCGACGGCGGCGTGCCCGACGACAACCCCTTCGCCGACCGCGAGGACATCGGCAGGTATATCTACACCTACGGCCACCGCAACGTGCAGGGCCTGGCGATCGATCCCGGCACCGGCGCCATCTGGGCCACCGAGCACGGCGCCCGCGGCGGCGACGAGCTCAACCGCATCACTCCCGGCACCAACTACGGCTGGCCGCTGGCCACCTACAGCATCCACTACAACGGCGACGAGATCAGCGACGAGGTGTCACTGCCCGACATGGCCGACCCCGTGTGCGTCTGGACGCCCGTCCTCGCCGCTTGCGGCCTCACCTTCTATTCTTCTGAGAATGGGGGCGACAAGTTCCCTGATTGGCAGGGCGACCTCTTCGCCGGCGGCCTCATCAGCCGCCAGGTCCGCCGCGTGATCATCGACCGCTCCGCGGAGGGTGTAACCGTCACCGGCAACCAGACCCTCCCCTTCGACGCACGCGTCCGCGACGTTCGGCAGGGGCCCGACGGCTACCTCTACATCCTCACCGACAAGCGCGACGGCGAGCTGATCCGCATCGTGCCCGAGTAACGAACCCGTTCAGGGACACCCGGCGTCGAACGCGTTCTGGAACGCCAGGAAATCGAAGATCGTCAGGTCGCCATCGCCGTCGAAGTCGGCGGCCGGGTCTGCGGCCATGAAGAGGTTCTGGAAGGCCAGGAAGTCGAACCGGTCGAGCAGGCAGTCGCCGCTGAAGTCCAGTGCGCAGCGCTCGGTGGGCCGCCAGCGGGAGAGGAAGTGCTCGAACCCGGACGCGTCGAACCACACGCCGGCGGCCAGTAGTTTCTCGCCCGCGCCGCCGTCGTAGACGAACAGGTTGAAGACGACGCCATTGCGCATATTCGCCAGCGGGTGCAGGACGCCGCCCACAAGCCGGCCAACGCTCGACGGCCGGCCGATGTCCACCCCGCCCACGTACAGCGCGTCGCCCGAGCCGTCATCGAAGCGCACGACGTCCAGCGGCAGGGCGGCCCCGTCGGGGCCAGTCGGGTCGAGCGAGGACCACCGCTCGCCGTCCCACGCCGCCAGGCGTTCGGCGCGCCCGCCATCGCCCAGATCGATCCAGATGGTTCCGCCGGCGACCAGTACCTCACGGCCGTCGATCTCGGTGGGCATCAGGATGCGGTACTCGCGGCCGTCGACGATCTGGCCCGGGCTCGTGTGCGGTGACCACGCGTCGCCGTCCAACACCGCGATGGCGGGCGAACGCTCGCCACCAAGCTCGGTGAACGTGCCGCCGGCGAAGAGCGTCCCGCCGAAGCTGGCCATGTCGGTGACGGTGCCAAAGGGCTGGTTGGCCCCCGCCACCGTCCACTGCGCGCCGTCCCACCGGCGCACGCAGTCCACCGGCGGGCTCGTGCCGGTGAGGAACTGGCCGCCGAGATAGAGCGCCTCGCCATCGCCCGGGTCGTGGGGCTGGATGTCGTTGATCTGCGCGCCAAACTCGGGCTTGCCCGGCCCGTCGAGCACGCTCCACGCGACCCCGTCCCATCGCGCGATCCCGCTGGCCTCGAGCCCGGCCGCCGTCGTGAACTCCCCCCCCACGTAGAGCGCCGGCCCCGAGCCGTCGTCGTAGACCTCCAGCGTGATCGCGCGGCGGTCCAGTTCCAGCCCGGGGCCATCCAGGCCGGGCACGGCCATCCAGCGTTCGCCGTCGAACCGGGCCAGCCCCGGCGCTCGGACCTCGCCGAACACCGGATCGATGACCGCCTCGAAATTGCCCGCCAGGTACAGCATCGGGCCATCGCCCGCGTCGAACACCGCCAGGCCCTGGGCCCGGGTCTGGCCGCTGCCGATGTCGCCGAT
>JAUHYE010000053.1 GCA_030426395.1 Phycisphaerae bacterium | reverse complement strand
CCACTGCAAGAAGACGTCTTCCCCGACACCGACGACTTCGGCCGCATCTTCTATCTCAACAGCGTCATGAGCGCCGAGGGATTGCAACAGACCGCCGCCATCATGGGCTTCTGCGTCGCGGGCGGCGGCTACCTGCCCGTCCTCTGCGACACCCTGCTCATGACCGAGGGCAGCGGGCTGTATCTCGCCGGCCCCGCGCTCGTCAAGGCCGCCATCGGCCAGGACGTCACCGACGAAGAGCTCGGCGGCGCCTCGATGCACGCGGCCATCAGCGGCACGATCGACTTCAAGGAGCCCGACGACGAATCCTGCCTCACCCGCGTCCGCGAGGTCGTCGCCAAGCGCGGCGGCGACGTCCCCGATGCGCCAGAGAGCGTCAACCCCCTCCGCGACGGCCACGACATCTACGACATCTTCACCGACAAGTCGGGCCAGCAGTACGACGTCCGCGACATCCTCGCCTGCATCCTCGACGCCCGCGGCATGCCCAACGCCGAGGGCCACGAGAGCCTCGAGCCCGACTTCGACGAGTACAAGGCCGACTACGGCCAGTCCCTTGTCTGCGGCTACGCCCGCATCGGCGGCCACCCCTGCGGCATCGTCGCCAACCAGTGCGAGCTCACCCAGCGCGTGCAGCCCGGTGGCAAGGCCGGGCCATCGAAGGCCGCCGGCATGCCCCGCGTCATCTACGACGACAGCGCCGACAAGGCCGCCCGCTTCATCATGGACTGCAACCAGCGGAAGATCCCGCTGGTCTTCATCCACGACACGACCGGTTTTATGGTCGGCCGCGACAGCGAGCAGGCCGGGATTATCCGTTCTGGTGCAAAGCTCGTCAACGCCATGAGCAACTGCGTCGTACCCAAGATCGTGCTCATTACTGGAAGTAGTTACGGCGCCGGCAACTACGCCATGTGCGGCCGAGCCTTCGAGCCCTTCCTCACCCTGGCCTGGCCCGGCAGCAAGTGCGCCGTCATGGGTGCCGCCCAGTCCAGCGGCGTGCTGGCCACCATCGAAGAGCGCAGCCGCGAACGCAAGGGCGAGACCATCGACGAACAAACCCACAAAGAGATCCTGGAAGCCGTCCGCGCCAGCTACAACGAGCAACAAGACATCCACTACGGCGCCGCACGAGGCTGGGTCGACCGCCTCATCCAGCCCCACAACACCCGCGCCGAGCTCATCGACGCGCTCGCCAGCGCCAACCAGGGCTGGGACTATGCGCGCGAGTTCAAGACCGGCGTGTTGCAGACATAAGAAACCCGAGCCCACGAAAGGCACACACCCATGCGCATCCTGATCACGATCGCTCTTGTGTTCTCCACCCTCACCCTCTTTGCTTGCGCCAGCACCACCGAGACCGAACCCACCCCTGGCGCCACGGCCTCGCCCATCGGCTCCTGGAGCCTCACCAAGATCGAGGACGAGACCTACGACCTGCCCCAGGGCGCCCGCACGCCCACGCTTACGATTGCCGAGGACGGCGCCATCTCGGGCCAGGCCGGCATCAACCGCTTTACGGGCAAGGCCAACGCCGACACGATGGGCGGCGGCGCCTGGGAATCGGGCGGCATCGTCATGACCCGCATGGCCGGCGAGCCCCCGGCCATGGCCTTCGAGCAGCGCTACATCTCCATGCTCCAACGCGCCGACACCGTCGAGGTCGGTCCCGAGTGGCTCGAGCTGCGCACCGGCAACCGCGAACTCCTGCGATTCTCGCGCTCGGGCCAATGACCGAAGAAGCCGCCAGCCCGAGGCGTTCCACGCCCACCACCCCCACGATCGCCCTGCTCACCTGCCGCCACCACGACCACATCGACCACGCCTCCGAGGGCAGGCTGATGCAGGAACTGGTGCGCCAGGGCGCGGCGGTGTCGCTCATCGCGTGGACCGACTTCATCATGGTGACCGCACGCGAGAACGGTGAAGAGGTTCGGTACACCGCTCCGATGCACACCTCTCACGACGTGGTCGTGCTGCGGACCACGTGGGACTATTGGGATCGTCTCGACGAGTTTCGAGAGTTCCTCAATGGCTGCATTGCCTCCGATGAATCGCTGTTCCAGAACTCAGCCACGACAGCCCTTGCTAACCTCAACAAGACCTACCTCCAAGAGCTCCAACTCGGCGGCGTGCCGATCGTGCCGACGCTCTTCGTCAAGCGAGGCGGCGAGGCCGACGCGATCACCCAGGCCAGGTCCAACGGCTGGGGCGCGATCGTCACCAAGCCCGCCGTCGGCGCCGCCGCCAGCGGCCTCACGAGGTTCGAGCGCCCCGCAGATGACGCGCTGGCCGCGCTCGCGGCGCTGACGCGAGGCGACCGCCTGGCCCTGCTCCAACCCTACCTCCCTCGCGTCACCACCGAGGGCGAAACCAGCCTCGTCTATTTCGACGGCCAGTTCTCCCACGCCGTCACCAAGGTCCCCGCCACGGGCGACTTCCGCTCCCAGGTCGACTTCGGCGGCGCCTACACCCTCGTCGAGCCCACCGAGCAGCAACGCCACGTCGCCGAGCTCGCCCTGGCCGCCTGGGAAGCCCGCTACGAGGACAAGCCCCTGTACGCCCGCGTGGATCTCGTGCCGGGTAACGATGGCGAGCCGCTGCTGGGCGAACTCGAACTCATCGAGCCCGAGTTGTTCCTCGACATGGCCGACCACGCGGCCGAGATGTTCGCCACCGCCATCCTCGGCCGAGTCAAGAGTCGCGATTACGCACCCGACCCGCGGTGGGTAGACCTCCTACTCAATGCTGGCGGCTGCGCGATCTTCCTGGTTGTCGTGGGCATCTGTGTGGTGGGTGTCGTCACCGTCATCCGCTGGATCATCAGCGGTCCCTGACGCCCACACGCGACTCCAAACACCATCTTCGCGCACCGTTCACCCCGCCGAAACACCCGCATTTCGGCCGGTTCTTACGTTTCGTCTCAACACACCTGCACCCATTGCAAGAGGGGAAGAGACGAGATGACCAAGCGAACCGCCTCCGCGTCGTTGCTCCTGGCCCTGGCCGCCGCCACCGCGAGCGCCCAGAGCGATTTCTACCTCCACCTGCTCCACCACAACGATGGTGAGAGCCAGCTCATCGACGCCGGCAGCGGCCTGGAAGACTTCGGCGGCGTCGCCCGATTCGCCACCGTCGTCGCCGACCTCCGCGCCGAGGCCATGATCTCGCCCCCCGGCGGCGGCGCCAGCGGCAGCCTCCTCATCACCAGCGGAGACAACTACCTCGCCGGCCCCGAGTTCGCCATCAGCCTCCGCCAGGGCGCGCCCTTCTTCGACACCATCGCGCTGGACCTCATCGGCTACGACGCGTTCGTCATCGGCAACCACGAGTTCGACTTCGGCCCCGACGTGCTCGAGGACTTCATCGCCGGCTTCAGCACCAACCCCGCCCCCTTCCTCTCGGCCAACCTCGACTTCACCGCCGAGCCCGGCCTGCAGGCCCTGGTCGACGCCGGCCGCATCGCCCCAAGCACCGTCGTCGAGGTCACGACCACCGCCGGCCCGCGGCGCGTGGGCATCATCGGTGCCACCACGCCCGACCTGCCCTTCATCTCCAGCCCCCGCGACGTCGTCGTGAGCGACGAACTGGCCACCATCATTCAGGCCGAGGCCGACGCCCTGACCGCCGACGGCGTCGACATCATCATCCTCTCCAGCCACCTCCAGGGCCTCACCGAAGAGCTCGCGCTCATCGGCGGCCTCCGCAACATCGACGCCATCGTCGGCGGCGGCGGTGGCGAACTGCTCGCCAACCCCGGCGACACGCTCGTCCCCGGCGACAGCCCCGCGACCGTCGCCGGCCAGAGCGGCTACCCGATCTACGGCGTCGACGCCGACGGCAACGACATCCCGATTGTCACCACCAGCGGCGACTACCGCTACCTCGGCCGCCTCATCCTGGGCTTCGACGACGCCGGCAACCTCGTCGAGATCCTGGGCGAATCCGGCCCCGTCCGGGTCTCGGGCACCGGCGCCGACGCCGTCACCCCCGACCCCACTATCCAGGCCGAGGTCGTCGATCCCGTGGCCGCCGGCGTCGCCGCGCTGGCCGCCAACGTCATCGGCTCCAGCGAGGTCGACCTCGACGGCCGCCGCTCGCAGGTGCGCAACTTCGAGACGAACCTGGGCAACCTCATCGCCGACTCGTTCCTGACCACCGGCATCGACCTGGCTTCCACCTTCGGCGTCAACGCCCCGGACGTCGCGCTGGCCAACGGCGGCGGCATCCGCAACGACGGCATCATCCCCGCCGGCGACATCACCGAGCTGGACACCTTCGACATCCTGCCCTTCACCAACTTCATCACCGTCGTCCCGAGTGTTCCGGCGGACCAGTTCAAGGAGATCCTCGAGAACGCCGTCAGCCGCCAGGGGTTGAGCGACGGCCGCTTCGCCCAGATCGCCGGCTTCACCATGGAGTACGACTGGCGCCAGCAGGCCCAGGTGCTCGATGGCGACCTCTCGGTCGTCACGCCCGGCGAGCGCGTCCGCAATGTTACATTGAGCGACGGCACCGAGATCATCACGAACGGCGAGGTCGTCCCCGGCGCCCAGGACATCGACGTCGCCATCGTCGACTTCCTCGCCCGCGGCGGCGACTTCTACCCCTTCCGCGGCCTCCCATTCACCAATCTCGGCGTGAGCTACCAGCAGAGCCTGGCCAGCATGATCGAGGACACGCTCATGGGCCAGATCACCATGGACGCGTACCCCGAGGGCGGCATGGACCGCATCGTCCAGAGCTGCTACGCCGACTTCGACCTCGACGGCGAGCTGACGCTCTTCGACTTCCTCGCCTTCCAGAACGCCTTCGACGCCGGCGACACGAGCGCCGACTGCGATCGCGACGGCAGCCTGAACATCTTCGACTACCTGTGCTTCCAGAACGGCTTCGACCAAGGCTGCATGTAAGAAACCAATACCCAGGCACGCCCGGGCTCGCACACTTCCAACGCTGGAGCCCGGGCCTGCCTGCTCTCGAAATCACCTTCCCGAGCACCTTCCCTTGCACACCGCCGGCCGCGTGGGCCCCGACCACCGGCCGGCGATGTTCTTATATGGCAATGACTCTTCGATCGGCGATGAGTCCGACTGCGTTGCGTGGTCGGCCTAGCCTGACGCACCATGTCCAAGCCACCCAGCACTATCGCCGAAGCCAGGGCCCTCATCACGAAGCACGAGCTCGACGACCACCGCGACCTCATCCTCGGCGGCCTGCGCAGGGCCGTCCGCCTCAAGCCCGGCAAGCCGGTGAAACGCCGCCTGCCCACGGGCACGAGCAAGTTCGGCGGCGAGCCCGACCTGCCGCCGGGCGCCCGGTGGCCGACCTACGACGGCCGCCCCCTGCACTTCCTCGCGCAGCTCAACCTGGCCGACCTCCCGCCGCGGCACATCCCAAGCGCCGACCTGCCGCGCAAGGGGCTGCTGAGCTTCTGGTACGACACGCAGGGGGACCGCTCCGGGCTGCACGAATCGACGCCCGCGCGCTGGCAGGTGCGATATAACACCAAGGCCGGCGAGCGGCGGGTGTTTCCCGACTTCGACGAGACCGGCCTCGAAGAGGGGTACTTCTTCTGGCGACCCTTCCCCGAGCGGCGTGTGGAGATGCTGCCCATGCTGTGCCTCGGCGAGGACGCGACGATCGCGCTCGACAAGCTCATGTTCACGCTGCCCGACCCGCACGGCGAGGCGCTCATCGACAACATGGACGGGTTCGAGACCGACCTGCTCGCGCGGCGGGCGAGCCGCGACCACCGGCTGCTGGGGAGCCTGGCCGGCCCGGACTCCGACCCACGACTCGACGCCGCCCGCCACGCCGCTGGATGGGCCCAGCGCGGCACGATGCCCAAGGCCGAGGTCGACAAGATCAACAAGAGTAAGGATGACTGGCGGCTGCTGGCCGTCTTCGACAGCGAGCGCGACGTCGACGACTGGATGTGGAGCGACGAGGGAAACCTCAGCTTCTGGATCCGCGACGCCGACCTCAAGGCGCGACGCTTCGACCGCATCTATGGAGATATCGATAGCTGCTGATCCCGCCATGGTGAGTGCGTGAGCGCACTGGACCTATCCTGCCCCATGCCCGCCGCGCGCACCACCCTCCGCTTCAACGCCCCGCTCCTGATCACACTCGCCCTCTCGGCCTGCGCGCTCCCCGGATGCACGAACCGCCCCCAGGACCTGCTCATCCCACCGGGCGACCGCGCAGCCATGCCGCAGGCCCCCGCGCTCGAAGCCGACGCGGTGCAGCTGGGCGTCTCTCGCGAAGCCAGGCCCATCTTCGTCCGCACCCACGGCGCCGGCCCCAGGCGCCTGCTGGTCATCGGCCTCATCCATGGTGATGAGCCCGAGGTCTACGAGCGCTTCGACCAGCTCTGGCTGCGTCTGACCACCGCGGGCTACGGGCGCGAGGTCCGGCTCGCCGGCATCGCCACCATGAACCCCGACGGCTACGCCCAGCGCCGCCGCGGCAACGCGCGGGGCGTCGACCTCAACCGCAACTGGCCCGCCGGGAACTTCCGGCCCTCGGGCGGCCACGGCGCGACGCCCCTCAGCGAGCCCGAGGCCGCCGCGGTGCATGGCTACATCGAGCGGTTCGAGCCCGACGCCATCATCGTCTTCCACTCCACGCCCGGGGGCCCCTTCGTCGACCCCGACGGGCCCGAGCTCGCCGACCGCCTGGCCGACGCCTTCGTCCGCGCCGCGCAGCGCATCGACCCCACATGGCGCGTCCACGCCGACTTCACCAACCCCGCCGGCTCGCTGGGCACCTGGTACGGCCTGAACCGCGGCCGCGCCGTCCTGACCGTCGAGTACCGCCCGGGCGCCGACCCCGACCAGGCCCTCTCAACAGCCACCGCCGGCACCCTCGCCGTCGTGCGCGAGCTGGTGCGCCCCCACGAAACGCCCTAAACCCGCTGCCCCTCGCCGAAGTCGGGCCCGGAGGGCGACGGGCCATCGTCGTCCTCTTCCTCGTCGTCAAACCCGCGCTGCACCAGCACCCCGCACCGCGCGTGCACGCGCACCCGCTCCATCCGCTCGAAGCCCGGCGAATTCTCCTGCGACAGTTCCTTGATCGCGTCCTCGAGCACCCGCAGCCGAGGATCTTCGCGCGGATCATGGTGCCCGCTCGGCGACGCAAGCAGCACCGCCATCACCCCGCCGGGGCACAACAAACGCCAGCACTCGGCCAACTGCGCCTCACGCTGCGGCCCCTCGCCCGGCAGCCGCCGGTGCACGATCGCGTCGAACGCGCCATCCAGCTCACCAATGAGCGCCGCTGGCGCCGTCGTCGGCGAGTGCAAATCACAAACTTCGAGCGCCGTGTTCGCCGGGTGGTACCGATGCCGCGCGTAGCGCACGCTCGCCGCGTCGGGCTCGAGGGCCACCAGCGCCCCCGTGGGCCCCAGCCGCTCGCTCAGCCACGCCGCCCCGTGCCCCGTGCCCGCGTGCAGCAGCAGCACCCGATCGCCCGGCCGCATCAACGGATCGACGAGCGTGAACTCGCCAAGATCACCCGCCCCGAGCAGGTCCGCGATCGGCCGCGCCCCGCTGACTTCCAGCACCATCTTCGCCCGATCGGGGAACCGCACGCGGTACCGCTTGCCCATGCCGCGCGACAGCGCCCGCCGCAGCGGCACCGCGTCGAGCTCCTCGTACCGCACCCCTTGCACCACCACGATGCGCCGCGTGCGCGACAACGCCAGCAGCCAACGCCACAACCGCGAACGCGACGGGGTCGAGTCCGAGTCACTCGCCTGCCCCACACGCCGCCCGCTCGTGTTGCGATACCCCAGCGGCTGGTCGGCCGGTCGCGCTGGCGTCATGCTCTGGGTCCAGAGAGCGGTCCAGAGAGCGGCCCGAACAACGACATCGGCGCAGGCCTCGTCACGGGAACGGGCGCCGGCCGCGCCCCGGTGATCGAAACCCACCGCGTGGGCTCCTCCGCCGTAGCGATCGTCCGCGCGTAGTCCGCCCCCTCGTGCAGCCCGCCGACGATCTCCGGGCTGTTGCACTCGCGCGACAGATGCAGGAACACCGCGTGGCTCCCCGGCCCGATCGCCTCGGTCGCGCGCAGGCACTGCTCGTTGCTCAGGTGCCCCGCCCCGCCCATGATCCGCCGCTTCAGGAAGTCCGGCCGGGCCGACCGCGCCTGCAACCGCGGGCAGTAATTGCTCTCGATCGCCAGCACCCCCACGCCGCAGTGGAAGTCGACGAGCCGGTCCGTCACCTCGCCGAGGTCGGTCAGAAACCCAAGCTCCCCTTGAGGCGTGGAGATCCGGAACGTCGCCACACCCTCCGCGTCGTGGCTCGCCAGCCGGCTCGTGAACGCCACCCCCCGCGCCGGCTCGAACGCCTCGCGCTCGAAGGTCTTCAGGCACCCCGCCTCATGCAAAGGGTCCAGCCGCCGCTCCCTCGAGTGCGACGCGTGCACCCACACGCTCGCGCCAAAACGCAGCTTCTTCGGCGCCACCGTCGCCCACGACGAATAGAAGTGGTCGCTGTCCAGGTGCGTCAGCACCACTGCCGAGACATCTTCGAGCGTGTGCCCGAGCGCCGCCAGCGCCACGCTCGCACGCTTGGGGCTGATCCCCGCGTCGATCAAGACCAACTCGCCCCCGGCGCTCCGCAGCACCGAGCAGTTGCCGCTCGACCCGCTGGCCAGGACGCACAGCGCGGGCGGGTTGTCATGGCTCGATTCCATCGCCCCTCCCTGGGCTGGATCGCTCACCCCGACCGCCGCGTGTTCCGGTCCGCCCCGCGCCCCACGCCACGCTTGCTGGTGGCGATGAAGTCGGCCATCTCCCGCACGTACGGATCGCGCTCGCCGAGCCTGCGCAGCGTCTGCAACGCCTCCTCGCGCGGCAGGCTCTTGGAGATCACGGTGCGGAACGCGAACCGCAGCGCGTCGATCGATTCCTTGGGCACGTTCGCCCGCCGCAGCCCCACCAGGTTCAGCCCGTTGGTCGCGTTGATCTGGTCGCACAGGCAGAACGGCGGCACGTCCATCGCCGTCGCCACGCCGCCCGAGACGATCGCCATCCGCCCCACCCGGCAGAACTGGTGCACCGCCGTGTTCCCGCTCAGGATCGCGTTGTCGTGCACCTCCACGTGCCCGGCCAGCAGCGCGCTGTTCACCAGGATCACCCCGTTGCCCACCACGCAGTCGTGCCCCACGTGGCTGGCCACCATCATGTAGCACTTGTTGCCGACGGTGGTGGGGTGGTCGCCCGTCGTCGCCTGGTGGATCGTCGCGTGCTCGCGGATCACGCAGCCCGAGCCGACCTTCACCCCCGGCGTCGCGTCGCCGGGCGCGAACTTGAAGTCCTGCCCGGGCATCCCGATCACCGCGTAGGGGTACACCATCGTCCCCGCGCCGATCGTCGCCGGCCCCTCGATGTGGGCCGAGCCGATCACCCGAACCCCGCGCTCCAGCCGCACGCCCGCACCGATGTAGCTGCGGGGCCCCACGACCACGCCCTCGCCCAGGTGCGCCTCGGCATCGACGTGGGCGCTGGGGTGGACCTCGGCCGTCTCGTGCCGGCCGGTGAACTGCTCCGAATCCGAAGTAGAAGTCGACATAGTCCCCATCGTACGGGCCAAACACGCCCCTGTCAGGCTACCGTCCACCGTGACCGAGCGACTCGACGCCATCGACCTGGGCCGCATGGGCTACGCCGAGGCCCTGAGCATCCAGCGCACCCGCCAGGACGAGCTCATCCAGGCCCGCGGCAACCCAGACGGCGACGTCGGCACCATCTACCTCGTCGAGCACCCGCCCCTCATCACCGTCACCCGCCGAAAGGGCGCCGCCGACCACGTGCTGGCGGGCGCCGAGCGGCTCCGGGCCCTGGGCGTCGAGCTCCACGAGACCGACCGCGGCGGCGACGTCACCTACCACGGCCCGGGCCAGATCGTCGCCTACCCCATCCTCGACCTCCAGCGCCTGACCCACCCAGCTTCGGGCCCAGACACCCGCAAGCCCCTCGGCCTGCACGGCTACATGCGTTTGCTCGAGCAGGCCGTCATCGACACACTCGCGACGTACGACATCCACGGCGAGCGCGACACGACCGCCACCGGCGTCTGGGTCACGCCTACGCCCGGCGCGCCATCAGCCAAGATCGCCGCCATGGGCGTCCGCGTCCGCAAGTGGGTCGCCACCCACGGCCTGGCCCTCAACGTCGCCCCCGACCTCACCCACTTCGGCCTCATCGTCCCCTGCGGCCTGGCCGGGCGTCCCGTCACGAGCATGCACGCCATCCTCGGTGACGCCTGCCCGAGCTTCGGCGCGGTCCGCGACACCCTGGCCGAGCGTCTCCAGCGCCACGTCCGCGCCGCCCATCGCGCATAGGCGGACAGGGCCGGTCGTGCCGGCCCCATCCGCGTTCGCGTGATCGGTTGGACGCTCGCGTACTTACGACGCGGTCTTTTCTCCCACGCTCGCGCTCACGCTCACCTGGTTCCCCGTCCCGAAGCGCACCACGAACTCGGCGAAGGGCCCGATGTTCGTGCTCCGCCGGCCGCGGACCATGTAGTTGGCGATCGAGGTCCCGCTGGGCAGCGCCCCGTCCTCGAACTCGCGCTCGCCGCTTGTAAGAAGGTACGTAAATTCGCCCTGCCCGTCGAGCTGGCGGTACACCTCGTACGTCACGCCGCCCACCGTGCCGGGGTTGACCGACTTGAACGCAACAATGACGCCCCCGCCCTGACGCAATGTAACATCGGGGTCGAAGGGCACGCCCGGGGGCGGCGTGGGCTCGCCCGACTGGGGCTCTGGGATCTGCGCGAGGGCGTAGACCTGCGGGTTCTTGGTGTACTTGGCGAAGTTCTTCATGCGGCCGATAAGGGCCACGCCCGCCGTGCGCATCTCGTCGCCGGCAGTATGATAGGTTTGCGTGGCGGCCTTCTTCAGATTCACCGCGTCGATCTGCGCATCGCGGGCGTCGGAAGCCGCGGAAACTAAGGCGCTGAACGAGGCGATCTCTTCGGGCGTGGCGCCGATGGCCACGGCGTTCTCTGTCCACGCGGACAGCCGGGCCTGGAAGAACGCGATGGCTTCACCCCGGGGTTCGGGGACGATCGATCCACTCATGGGACACACTCCCGGGGCGCACCGGCCCCGCACGAGAACTGCTGGCCCCGGCCGGCCACGGCCGCGGGCGTGCCCGCTCGTGCGCCGGGCACGAACGCGAGCGAAGGGGTTGTCGGCACGGGGCCCCCGGGCATGAGCGAAAAAGAAGAAAAATATAATATTTCGATCTGCGGCCCCCCAAATCGGCAATTGCTGCGCCCCGCGCGGCCACCGGGCCGGCCGCATCGCTCCACAATCGGCGCGAGTTTTTTTCCAGAGCCCCTCCACCGGCAGTTCCTGCGCCCGCCCCGGCCGCTCGGCGCGAGGATCCGGACGTCCGGCGCGAAGATCCGGACGCCCGACGCAACGGTCCGGACGTGCTGCGCGAAGATCCGGACGCTCAGCGCAAAGGTCCGGACGCCCTGCGCAAAGGTCCGGACGTCCGGCGCGGAGGTCCGGACGCCCGACGCGAAGGTCCGGACGCCCGACGCGAAGGTCCGGCCGCCCGGCGCGGAGGTCCGGACGCCCGACGCGAAGGTCCGGACGTCCTGCGCAACGGTCCGGACGTCCTGCGCAAAGACCCGGACGCCCGGCGCAACGGCCACGACGGCCCCCCCGACCCGCGGACCACCGGATCCGGTCCCGGGCGTGCAACCCCTCACCAGCGGCCCGGTACCACCAGCAGCCGGGGTGGGCGACGCGGGCGGGATGGGACCTGCCCCGGAGGCGAACCAGAGCCCGACGGACACCCGGCGGGGAGGACTGTCATGCCCGCGAGAACGATCACACGAACCGCCTGCGCATCCATCATGGCCGCCCTGGCCCTGGCCGCCACGGCCCTGGGCCAGGGCGGCTACCCCGATGAGCCGGTCGACGCCGCATTCCTGCGGGGCATCTACGGCTTCAACGTCTTCACCACGCCATCGGACGTGAAGCTCGGCCGCTCGATCGCCCCGGCCGGCGACTTCAACGGCGACGGCGTCGACGACCTGGCCGTGGGCAGCCTCGCGTCCGGCAACGGGATCGGGACCGTCATCTTCGGCCGCGCCGATGGGGCGTTCGGCGACTCCATCAGGACCGACCCATACGACGGGACGACGGCGGGCCTGGTCATCATCAGCCGGCCCAGCGCCATCATCGCCCGCTCGATCACCGGCGTGGGCGACATGAACGGCGACGGCGGCGACGACCTGTACATCAGTTCCAGCCGCTTGGCGATCGACGTGGACACCGTGGGGTACGTGCTCTTCGGCCGACCGCCGGGCGGGCCCGGCGGGCCGATGCCCGCCATCATCGAATTGAGCGAGGTCGTTCCCGACCAGGGCGTGGCGCTCACCCTGGGAGAGCCGTACCGCTTCTCGGCCCCATATTCCGTCGGCGCTTCGGCGGGCGATGTCAACGCCGATGGCCTGCCCGACCTCATCGTCTCGGTGACCCAGCTGGTGCTCGACGACCAGCGCACGAGCCGCGTGTTCGTGGTCTACGGAAGGCCCGACGGCCTGCCCGAGCGCATCGCGCTGCACGAGCTGGACGGCGCCGATGGCTTCGTCATTGTGCCCGAGACGCTCGAAGACTACCTGGGCGCGACCGTCGCCAGCGCGGGTGATGTCAACGGAGACGGCGTGGACGACATCATTTTGGGTGCACCGGGCGGTATTGGATCGAGCAGGCTGATTATTGAGGCGCCGGGCGCAGCCTACGTCGTCTTTGGCAAGCGGGGCGGCGTCGGGGCCGAGGTCCGCCTGGCCGATCTGGACGGCTCCAACGGCTTCGCGTTCAAGCCCGATGACTTCACGCTCGCCAACGCCATGGGCAAGGGCGTCGCTGGCGTGGGAGACCTCAACGGCGACGGGATCGACGACGTGGCCTTCGGCGAGCCGGGGGCCATGGTCGACGATCTACGGGGCGGCATGGTCCACGTCGTGTTCGGCCGCGCGGGCGGCTTTCCCGCGCTGCTCCGCCCGAGCGATCTCACCGAGGACACCGGCCTGACCATCCACCAGGAGCCCAGCCAGGGCGCCCTCGGCTGGAGCGTGGGCGCGGTCGGTGACATCAACGACGACGGCGCCCCAGACCTGGCCATCGGCGCGCCCGGCTCCTTTGGTCTGGCCCCCCGAGCCCGCAGCGGCGCCATCCTCGTCTTCGGCAGCACAGACGGCACGCCACTGGGAGAGGGCGGCGTGCTCGACGTGAGCCAGGTGGGTGGCGACCGCGCGGTGCGGCTGTTCCAGTACAACACGACGAGCCAGTTCGGCATATTCGTCAACGGCGTGGGCGATCTCAACGCCGACGGCATCGATGACCTGGGCGTGGGCGCGTGGCAGGACAACCGCGCGTTCGTCCACCTTGGCGGCGGCCTGTGCCGGCCCGACCTGGTCACCGACGGCGTGCTGGACGTCTTCGACTTCCTCGAGTTCCTCAACATCTTCGAATCGCCCGACTTCCGCTACGACTGGAACGGCGACTACCAACGCAACATCTTCGACTTCCTGGCCTACCAGTCCGACTTCGACGCGGGCTGCCCGTAACCGGCGACCTCCCGCACCCTCGGCCGCACCCGCGACCGCTTCGCCCCGCCGCGTCCGACGCGGCGGGGCGATTTTCCATTGATCCATGCCGCGATTTCGGGTATAAGAAGGTCATCGACCCGCAACCCAAGCCCACAGGGGGTATCACAATGCTGTCCAAGCCCATCGCCACCGCCGCCACCGCCGCCGCGCTCGCCCTCGCCGCCGCCGCCTCACAAGCCAACGCCCAGGAGTGGGAGCGCTTCACCTTCGGCCCCGTGGGCGACCTCATCACCATCAGCCTCTTCATCACCGACGACAACCCCGTCCTCCAGGTCACCGACGCCTTCCTCTCGGGCGACCGCTTCAGCGTCCGCCTGGTCGACCGCGCCGGCACCGTCGACGAGTTCGAGTGCTCCGAGCCCACCACGATCGGCGACGAGATCGGCCTGGACTACGACGCCGCCTTCGCCGACGACCGCTGGTCCAGCGGCCAGGTCTACCTCTCGCATCGAGGCCCGCTCTCGATGGAGATCACCGTCACCGCCAGCCCCTTCGACGGCGGCGGCGCCGCCTACCGCCTCACCTTCGGCGAGCCCCCGTGCCGCGTCGACCTCGACGGCGACGGCCAGCTCACCATCTTCGACTTCCTCGCGTTCCAGAACCTCTTCGACGACGGCGACCCCGCCGCGGACTTCGACGGCGACGGCGCGCTGACCATCTTCGACTTCCTCGCGTTCCAGAACGAGTTCGACGACGGATGCGAATAAGCCGCCGCACCCCGGAACGGGGCGCGACGGGCCCAGAGGGAAAGGCCTGAACTCGGATCACCGACGCCGGCGAACCGCGACGAGGCCGGCCATGGCGCCCAGCGCCAGGGTCGCCGGGGCCGGGATGATCCGGATCTCCCCGGTCCCCTCCATCAGCGACCCGGGGTCCACCGTCCTGGACAAGCCCGTCGAATCGATGTAGACGTCGAACCGGCTGGTCAGCGTCGTGAGGTCGATCACCCGCGGCGTGAAGTCCGTCGCCGTGTACTCGATGCGCCACACGTCGACGGGGTTGGACGTATCGGCGAAGATCCCCGCCCCGGGGAAGTGCAGCTGCCCGAGCAGGATGCCCGAGGCGCCATCGGGCTCGAGGTCGCCCTCGTACGTCCCGTCGACATCGAACGGCGCGATCAGCATGTTGTCCGTCCAGTTGGTGCCCGCGATCCCGAGCTCGTCGGCGATGAAGTCCAGCTCGCCCGCCGCGAACGCGTAGTCCGTCGCGTCGTCGAACTTCGCCCGCAGCGTGATCACCGTCGATTGCGGCAGCCCGCTCGCGTGGCCCACCGGAGCCAGCACCGGGTCCTGCACGTCCAGGAGCCAGCCCTCGGCGGGCATCTGCGCGTGCGCCGCGCTACCGGCGAAGACAACCGCAAGGGCCGAAACACCCACTCCGATCGATCTGTTGCGTGAAACACTCATTCCAAAGCTCCTTCGTCCTGGAGCCCGCCAGGCACGAGGCGGCACACGCCGCCCCATCGCACGAGCCCTCCAATACCCCGAGCGCATCCCGCCGCGCCCAATCACGAACCGCTCATCAGTCCTCGCCCCGTACCGGTCGTGAAATCCCGCTCAGTGGTGCCAGTGGGCCAATCGTGGCCGCACGATGGCCATCACGGGCCCGCCATGGCCACGCTCTTCGCATCACACGCTCAGAGTGCGGAAAATCGCACTGGTATTCGGGCACGGTTTTCGCTACAACACACATGAGGAAGGCCCGACGCGCGCCGCGCACCCACACCACACGCAAGGAGCGAGACAGGAATGCAACATCGCGCACGCCAATTCACATCCCTCGCCACCGCGCTCTTCATCGCCGCCGCGGCACACGCCCAGGACATCGACTACGACTGGCTCACCATCGTCGACACCGGCACCCACCTCGCAAGCGGCCTGGCCGACGCAGACTTCGATCCCGCCACCGGCCGTCTCTACCTCATCGGCACCAACGGCCCAAGCTACAACACCGACCTCGTCGCCGCCGCCATCGACGCCGACGGCAACGTCCTCTGGACCCAGCAATACAACGGCCCGGGAGACTGGCACGACCAGGGCCGAGCCATCACCGTCTCGCCCACCGGCCGCGTCTTCGCTGGTGGCAACACGCCGTCTTCCTCCAAGCGTGCCCAGGCTCTCGTCCTCGAGTTCGATCCGACCACGGGAGCAATCCTCAGCGACACGATTTACCAGACGACCCCGAGCGACTCCGAGTCGGCCTACGAACTCGTCGCCGACGCCGAGGGCTCGGTCATCTTCGGTGGCAGCACCAACGGCGACGGCGCCGACTCGCTGCTGGTGAACCTCGACCCCGCAAGCGCCGTCCAGTGGGTCACCACCTACGACGGCCCATGCCTCGCGCCCTACTCGCAAGACCACGTCGACCAGCTCTACCTCCCCGGCGACGGCACCGTCATCGTCCGCCACTACGGCGTCATGAGCGACCTCCAACCCGATTACGTCCTCGCACGCTACGACGCAACCACCGGCGACCTCATCTGGCTCAACAACTACGGCACCCGGGGCGGCGAATACGCCAGCGAGTTCGTCGTCGACGATAACGGCGACATCTACATCACCGGCGTGGGCATCGATGTTTCCAACAAGTTCTTCACCGTCAAGGTCGACGGCCGCACCGGCGACGAGATCTGGCGCGCCTACGACAGCTTCGGCATCCGCGACAGCGGCCGCCACGTCATCATCGACAACCAGGGTGGCGTCTATATCGCCGGCACCGCCGACCTCGACGGCGACCGCAGCAACTTCAACGACCTCATCTACGCCGTCAAGCGCGACGCCACCAGTGGAGCCTTCCTCTGGGACTTCGTCTACGGCGAGACCTGCGTGGGCTGCTCCGACGCACCAAGCGACCTCGTCATCGACGGCGCCGGCAACCTGCTCATGCTCGGCGCCACCAACTCCCCGCCATACAGCCGCCACACCATCCTCTTCCACCTCGACCGCGACACCGGCTTCGAGCTCGAACGCCGAGTCTCCCAGGAAGTCCCCGCCGGCACGATCCATCTCGATCCGCAGGACAACTTCCGCGTCACCAGCTACCTCGCCGACCACACCAGCGGCCTCACCGGCATGGGCGCGTGGAAGATGCCCCCCTTCGGCGGGACGCTGATCTGTCGCGCGGACTTCGACCTCGACGGCGCCCTGACCATCTTCGACTTCCTCGCCTTCCAGAACGCCTTCGACGCCGGCGACCCCATCGCCGACTTCGACGCCGACGGTGACTTCACCATCTTCGATTTTCTGACATTCCAGAATGAATTCGACGCCGGCTGCGAGTAATCAACGACAGGAAACCATCTATCAGAGGCCCGGGTGCAAGCCCGGGCTTCTTCGTTTTGCTGACATATCCCAAACGCGCGTCCCAGTATTTATTTGCATTTCCTTTCCAACTCCGTTACATTAATGAAGTTCGATCACAACCGACCCGACGGCAAACAAGGGAGATGCGGCATGCAGCGGAACCACAGAGAGCACTTAACCGGTCGGCGACCACGACTCACCCCCGCCATGGCCATGCTTGCCACGCTCGTCACGAGCGTCGCCAACGCGCAGAGCCCGCTCTACCCGCGACAGGTCTTTCCTGTGGGCCAGTCACCCGTCCAGATCTTCGCCGCCGACTTCGACAGCGATGGCGATATCGACGCCGCCACAGCCAACGCCCTGTCCAACGACGTCTCCATCCTCCTCAACTCCGGCCGCGGCGTCTTGACGGTTCAGCCACCCACTCCGGCAGGCGAGTTCCTCGCGGGCATTTCCGGCGGAGACTTCGACGGCGACGGCGATACCGACCTCGTCGTCGGCGTTCGAGGCATCATCGACCAGAGCGGCGTCATGGTGCTGCTCAACGACGGCACGGGCAGCTTCACCCCCCAACCGCTCGTCCCCACGACCAGCCGCGTGAGCTCGATGACCGTTGCCGACTTCGATGGCGACGGCAACCTCGACGTCGCCTCCATCGACGCGACCATCGCCGATGCTTCCATCCTCCTCAACAACGGCGACGCAACATTCGCCCCCGAACGCGCGCTCCCCCTCGGCGAGCGCCCCAACCAACTGCTCTCGGCCGACCTCGACGGCGACGGCAACGGCGACCTTATCCTGCCCAGCTATTCCTCGGGCGACGTCTCGGTTTTCCGAAGCCTGGGTGACGGCACCTTCGCGCCCGAAGCCCGCTACCCCGTGGGCGACGGCCTGCACGTCGCGACCATCGCCGACCTCAACGGCGATGGCGTGCCAGACATCGCCGTCTCGAACCTCGGTTCCCAGGACATCTCCATCCTCATCGGCTTCGGCGACGCAACCTTCGATCCCGAAGCACGCTTCAGCTTCGGGCGCCACTTCAACACCATCACCGCCACCGACGCCGACCTCGACGGCGACACCGATCTCGCCCTCACCAACGGCATCGAAGGTGAAGCCACCATCCTCACCAACGACGGCTCGGGCGCCTTCACCGGCCCGTCCCACTACGAGTTCGGCTGCTGTCCCAATAGCCTCGTCGCCGCCGACTTCAACGGTGACGGCGCTCCCGACCTCACCGCGACGAATAACAACTCCGACGACGTATCGCTCATCTTCAACGCTGGCGACGGTGCCTTCCCGCCGGCACACCCGGGCCTCCCGACTCCCGCACTCTCCGTCGCGGCCGCCGACTTCAACAGCGACGGCATCCAGGACCTCGCCGCAATCGCAAGCGGACTCTCGCTCTACATCGGCACCGGCTCGGCCGCCTTCGGCCCCCGCACGCCCCTCGGCGTCGATTTCGGCACAACCGCCGTTATCGCACAAGACCTGAACGGCGACGGCCACACCGACGTCGCCGCGACCGACTTCACCAACAACCGCGTCTGGATCGTCCTCAACCATGGAGACGGGACCTTCGGCGCGCCCACCTCCGCAGCAACGGGCATAGGCCCCCGCGCCATAGCAGCCGGAGACCTCGACGGCGACAGTGACGTCGAACTCGTCGTCGCCTGTGCAGGCAGCGGCGAAGTCTGCGTCCTTCCAAATTTCGGTGGCGGCCAATTCCTGAGCTCACGCTGCACCGCCAGCGGCGCAGGCGCCGGCGGCGTCACCGTCGCCGACTTCGACGGCGACGGCGACCTCGACGTCGCGGTTGCGAACGCCGGCACTGACGACACCTCCGTCCTGCTCAACAACGGCGACTCCACTTTTGCCCCCCAAGACCGCTACCACGTCGGCCGTGCGCCAAAGTCCGTCGCCACCGCCGACCTCGACGGCGACGGCCGACCCGACCTTGCCATCGCCAACAACGAGGACGACATTTCCGTCCTCCTCGGCCTGGGCGACGGCACCTTCGCACCGCAGGTCCGCTTCCCCGCGGCCGAACGCCCCGAGTTCCTCACTACCGGCGACGCCGACGGCGACGGCGACACCGACCTCTTCGTCGCCAACGACCAAGCCGGCAACGTCTCGGTCTTCTTCAACGCGGGCGACGCCACCTTCGACGCCGAGCACCGCTACGCCACCGGGCCTAACAACAAGGCCCTCGCTGCCGCCGACCTCGACGGTGACGGGCGCCTCGACCTCGCCGCGGCCCACCTTGAGGGCATCGCCATCCTCCTGAACACGTCCTGCCCCGCCGACATCGACCGCGACGGCGACCTCACCCTCTTCGACTTCCTCGCCTTCCAGAACGCCTTCGACGCCCAGGACCCCCTCGCCGACTTCGACCTCGACGGACAGTTCACCCTCTTCGACTTCCTCGCCTTCCAGAACGAATTCAGCCAGGGCTGCGACTGAACGATCGTCCCACAACCTTCTCCAGACCACCACGCCGCCCGTTATGGGCGGCGTTTCGCATCTCGTTCGGGCAATTGGCATTGACCCCAAAGCCACTTTCTGGTACAACTGGCTTCCAGAGAGGAAACCAAACCGCCCACCGGGCCACAGGAGAGAACCCATGCAGACCACCAAAGCCATCGCCCTTGCCGCGACCCTCGGCCTCGCCACCATCGCGAACGCACAGGCCTGGACCCCATTCCAGTTCGGCGACACCGGCGACGTCGTCGCCATCGACATCTTCGTCGACGACACCTTCCCCCAGCTCCAGGTCACCGACGCCTTCCTTTCCGGAGACTGGTTCTCCGTCCGCGTCCTGGACGGCAGCACCGTCGTCGCCGAGTTCGATTGCAGCCAGCCCACCAGCCAGGGCGACAGCATCGGCGGCGATTACGACGGTGCCTTCGCCGACCCACGCTGGTCCAGCGGCGAAGAGTGCCTCACCGCCCGCGGCGCCCTCGTCCTTGAGATCACCGTCCTCGACAGCCCCTTCGGCGCAGGTGGCGCCGGCTGGCGCCTCATCGAGGGCTCGTGCGAGTCCTGCCGCGTCGACCTCGACGAGGACGGCTCGCTCACCATCTTCGACTTCCTCGCCTTCCAGAACCTCTTCGATGCCGGCGACCTCACCGCCGACTTCGACGGCGACGGCGCCCTGACCATCTTCGACTTCCTCGCCTTCCAGAACGAATTCGACCTCGGCTGCGAGTAGTCCCCTATCCGGCTGGCAACAGCCCTTCCCGAGCTCTCGCAACCGCGTCATCAAGAGACACCCGATCGGCATCCTGCTCGATCGTCCGCCCCGCCAGCTCGGCCACCAGGCCGAGCTGGCGGGCGATCGCGCGCCGCCGATCGGGGTCCTTCGTGCGTTCGGCGATAACCGCCAATCCATCCACCTGGGCCCGCAGCGTCGCCACGTTCCCCCCGGCGCTCTGGCGGATCTGATCAAACGCCCGCCCGAGCATCACCTCGAAACCAGGCCGCCGCACGATCGCCCGCACCTGCCCGTCCTCGAGCCGATATTCCGATGGCATGCGCCTCCCGGCCACCCGCGCCATGATCGCCGTCAGGTGCTCCACGCAGCTCACCGCCGTCGTCGTGTCGTTCACGCCCGGGCTCAGCGCCTTGAGCGCCACGTCCACGATCTGCCGGATGCCGTAGCTCGCGTCCTGCACCATCGTCCGCTGCCCGCCGATCGCGAACAACCCCCGCAGCGCCCGCGCCACGTCGCCAGCGTCCCGCCCCGAGTTCGCCGCCGCGACCGACGCTGGGGGCGGCGCTGGTGTGAGCGATACCAAAGCCGAGCCCTCGACCACGAAATCCCCGACCCCGAACTCCACACGAACCACCACACCGTGATCGCGCGCGAACGCCAGCAGGCCATCCTCGTCCACCCGCTGCAGATACCCCGTCGCCCCGGCCGGCACCGGACGCCAGTCCGCGCCCTCGGGCAGCATCGCCGGGATGTCCACCTCCTCGTCCGCACCCTCCCCCATGTCTTCGGGGAACAGCCGCTCCACCGCCGACAACGTCTCGCCCGTCGCCGCCAGAATGATGTTCTCGGCCTGGATCGCCTGCGCGATGTGGTGGATGAAGAAGATCAGGCACGCGATGCCCACCAGCGCCAGCACCACGGCGAACAGCACCGCCGTCGGCGGCACGAACGAGTACCCCTCGCCCTCACCCTCGCTGATCGTCCGCAGCACCCACAGGCAATACACGAAGATCCCGACGAACGCGCCGAGCACCGCCTGGTTCGCCCGATCCCGCATGAAGTTCCGAAGGATCCGGCTCGTGTACTGGCTCGAAGCCAGCGACAACGCCACGATCGTGATCGAGAACGCAACACCCGCCACCGAGATCATCGACCCCGCGATCGTCGCCAGCACGCTGCGCGCCCCCGACGGCCCCACGCCGAACAACCGCGGCAGCCACGACTCCAGCTTCCCCTTCGGCAGGGCATGATCGATCTCGATCATCCCCTGGGCCAGCACGATCGCACCGAGCACGAACAGCGACGGCACGAACCACAGGCTCGACCGCAACGCATCCCAGATCAACCGCAGGTGTCCCATCGCCGCAACAATACCCGGGCCGCAAACCCGGCACCCTCGCGCGAGCCACCCTCACTCCCCCTTCCGCCTCCGCCGCATCGCCCGGATCTCCTTGAGCCGCTCCGCCATCGCCCCCTCTTCCCCCGCCTCCCCCGGCTCGTAATACCGCTTGGCCACCCCC
>JAUHYE010000174.1 GCA_030426395.1 Phycisphaerae bacterium | reverse complement strand
CGTGCGCGTCCTTCTCCTCGCCCATCAGCAGCGCGCCGATGGCCACGCCGTCCTTGTCCTGGATGCCCTCGCTCACCGCGATGTGGCAGCGGCCCAGCTTGTCGTAGACGCTCGCCACGTCCTGCACGAAGCGGTCGGTGATGAAGGGGACCTCGGGAACGTACACCAGATGCGGCCCCGCGTGCTCCTCGTGCCGCGCGGCGGCGGCGGCCGCGGTCAGGAAGCCCGCGTGCCGGCCCATGACGATATTGATCTTGATGCCCGGCAGGGCGGCGTTGTCCATGCCGTCGGCCATGTGCGCCAGCGCCACGAACCGCGCGGCGCTCGCGTAGCCGGGCGTGTGGTCGTTGCCCACGAGGTCGTTGTCCACGGTCTTGGGCACGTGAACGCAGCGCAGGTCGTAATTGGCCGCCCTGGCCGCCTCGCTCACGATGCGGCAGGTGTCGCTGCTGTCGTTGCCACCGATGTAGAAGAAATACCGCGCGTCGAGCGCCTTGCAGCTCTCGAAGATGCGGCCGCAATAGCTGGCGTCGGGCTTGTCCCGCGTGCTGCCGAGCGCGGCGCTCGGGGTGTGCGAGACGCGATCGAGCATCGCCTGGTCGATACTGGTCAGGTCGCTCACGCGGCCCTCGGTCAGCCCGCGCACGCCGTTGCGCATGCCAAGGACCTTCGTGACGTGCCCCGTCTTCTGGAGGCCCGCCCGCAGCCCCTCCACCACGCCCACCAGCGATTGGTTGATGACCGCCGTGGGCCCGCCCGACTGGCCAATCACCGCCGTGCCCCTGGGAAGATCTGCCTGCGCCAACACTCGCCTCCGTTCGTTGCCTGGATGCCCGGGTCCGAATCCCGATTGTTGCCCCCACCCGCGTCCCGGACCCCCATCTCGCCGATCAATCCCGGATATCCTCGCCCATGCCATCGAGCGACAAGCCAGTCTGGCTCAAGACGCTGACCGAGCCGCGCAAGACCGCCTTCTACGGCCGCTTCTACGTCCATTCCAAGCGGGCCCGGCCACGGGGCGACTGGTGCTGCTGGCCCGACGTGCCCCAGCGCCCGCACCTGGCGTGGAAGATCGCCAGGCTCTGCGGCCTGCGGCTGGTCGGGAGGCCCACCGACAACGTCGCCCTGGGCTACGTCTTTAGCGACCGGACCCGCCTGGACCCGCCAAAACCCGGCGACCTGCCCGAGGGCGTGCCCATCATCAACGAGCGCTGCCTGGACATCGGCAAGCACCGCGTCGAGGCCGCCCACCAGCGCGTCTTCGGCTACGGCATGGCCGTCGACCCGCGCACGCACGCGGGCCCCATGGTCATCAAGAACGACGCCAACGCCGCCCACGACGGCCGCGTTGTGCAGGGCCCCACCGGCTCGGTCGACCCGGGCAACGTCTACCAGCTCGTCATCGACAACGCCGCCGAGAAGATCAACGGCCGCCCCGCCCCGGCGCCCATGGTGCTCGACCTGCGCGTGACGGTGGTGGGCACCGAGCTGTCGGGCGCCTTCCGCAAGTACCGCCTGGCCAGCGAGCGATTCCTCAATACCGCCGAGCGGGTGTTCTTCCACACGCCCAGCGAACTCTTCAGCGACGAGGAGCAGCACAGGCTGCTGGCCTTCGCCGCCGACATCGGCATGGACCTGGGCGAGATCGACGTGCTGCGCGACAACGCCAGCGGCCGCATCTACGCCATCGACGCCAACAACACCCCCCACAGCCCGCCGGGCCTGCTCGAGGGCCCGCTGGCCGCCTGGCCCATCATGACCAGCGCCGCCGGGGCGTTCGAGCGGCAGTTCCTCTCAGGCCGCGATGGCTGAGCGATTCCTCTACAATCGCCCGTGCCCATCGAGATCCCCGATCATGTCCTCAGCGCCATCCCCCCCGCCAACGGCCGAAAGGCCCTGGTGGCGATGTCCGGCGGTGTCGACTCGGCCGTGGCGGCCGCGGCGATGGTGCGCGCCGGGTGGGACGTGGTCGGCTGCTTCATGCGCCTGGGTTCGCCCGACGAGGAACTCGACCAGGACACAAAGATCGGCCACCGAGGCTGCTGCTCGATCAACGACGCCCAGGACGCTCGATTGGTCGCCGCCGACCTTGGAATCCCGTTGTACGTCTGCAACTTCAAGGACGACTTCGGCCGCATCATCGACTACTTCGTAGACGCCTACGCCAAGGGACGCACGCCAAACCCGTGCGTCCGCTGCAACGACTGGCTGAAGTTCGGCAAGCTGCACTCGTATGCCAGGAGCGTGGGCGCATCGGTCGTCGTCAGCGGCCACTACGCCCGCGTCGATCGCACCGGCCCCGAGCCCCGCTTCATGCGCGGGCGAGACCACGCCAAGGACCAGAGCTACGTGCTCTTCGGCGCGCCGCGCGAACGCCTGGCCGAGATGGTCCTGCCCATCGGCGAGTTCGAGGACAAGCAAGAGGTCCGCGACGCGGCCAAGTCGCTGGGCCTGAACGTCGCCAGCAAGCCCGACAGCCAGGAGATCTGCTTCGTGCCCGACGACGACTACGCCGGTCTCGTTGAGCGCCGCCGGCCCGAGCTCGCCGCCGCGGGGTCGGTGCTGACCATCGACGGCAAGCCCCTGGGCGAGCACGCCGGCCAGCACCGCTACACCATCGGCCAGCGTCGCGGCCTGGGCATCGCGGCCGCCGACCCGCTGTACGTCGTCTCGAAGGATCCCGCCACCAACACCGTCACCGTGGGCGGGGCCGAGTCTCTCCGCTGCGGCTCGGTCGAAGCCGGCGAAGCCAACTGGCTCGGTCCCAAGCCCGACGAGGGCTCGACCGTCCTCGTGCGCTACCGCGCACACGGGTCCGAATGCGCCGCGCGGATCGGGCACCTTGGTGACGGCGAGAGTGCAACACCTTCGGGTCGACCCGGACGCTTCGCCCTCGAATTCGCCGAATCCCAGCGGGCGATCGCACCCGGCCAGGCGGCCGTGCTCTACGACTCGGAATCCCCCGATGTGGTGCTCGGTGGCGGGTGGATTGAATCTGCCACGCGAGCTTGAGCGAATAGGCCAATAACTCTCGGTAGCCCGCCGACTTTGGCCAAGGTCGGCCCGCGATCCGTCCGAAAATAGGCGTGCGGATCGCCCTCCCCCTACCAGCCCAGGTCCAGAGATTCCATGCCCGCAGACGGCACGATCACCCATCACCTCGCACGCGCGATGCAACGGCACGCCGATCGTGTTGCCATTGAGGAGTGGCCGTCCGGGCGAACGCTGACTTACGCCAAACTCGACGCAGCAACCAGCGCTCTCGCCGCCCGCCTCGCGCGCGAGGGCGTAGGCCCGGGATCCATCGTGCCGCTGGTGATGCCGCGCTGCGCCGACTTCCTCGTCGCCGTGGTTGCCATCCTCCGCCTCGGGGCCGCGTACGCGCCAATCGACCCCGCCGCTCCCCGCCGAGACGCGATGCTCGAACCGCTGGATTCCCCTGTCATCATCGGCAACGAACCCGGCACGCTCGACCCTGCGACCGCCACCGATCCGGGTGAAGCCGCTTGGGCCGAGTGCGCCACCGAAGACCCCGCCTACGTCATGTACACGAGCGGCACGACCGGCACGCCCAAGGGCGTCGTCGTCCCCCACCGGGCCGTGGTGCGACTCGTGATCGACGCCGACTACGCCCAGTTCGGCCCCGAGCAACGCTGGGGCGTATTGAGCGCGGTCGCCTTCGACGCCTCCACGCTCGAGATCTGGGGAGCACTGCTCCATGGCGGATGCTGCGTGGTGCAGACCATGCCGGTGCCGAGCCTGGACGACCTGGCAACCTACCTGACCATGAGCCGCGTCAGCGACACATGGCTCACCGCTTCGCTCTTCAACGCCATGGTCGACGAGCACCCGGCCGCCATGGCAGGCATGGGCCAGCTCCTGACAGGCGGCGAGCGCGAGAGCATGCCGCACATCCGGCGATTCAAGCACCAGTGCCCCGG
>JAUHYE010000052.1 GCA_030426395.1 Phycisphaerae bacterium | reverse complement strand
ATGACGATTTTGCGGAAATTTCGTGGCGAGGGTCTCCTGAGGCCCCCTGAAAAGGGGGCACTCCGTGGGGGGAAGGGGACGCCAAGCGAGGTAGAAGCCCCCCGGGCCGTTCCCCGCGCAACCGTGGAAGGAACTCCGGAAGTGGACACCTGGCGGGCTGGGCCGGGTGCCGGCAGAGGTTGCTGAGCGGATCGAGCCGGGTGGCGCACCGGGCTAACCTAGGACAAAGAAGTGGCACTGCGGTCGTGAGGGTTTGTGCCTGATTCCAATCAAGAAGGAGACGTGCGGTGGTTTGGATTGTGATACTCCTGTTGCTCGTCATTGTCATCGCCATAGGGTTGGTCGCTACCTCGGTATGGAGTTTTATTGTCGCGGTCCTGAACAAGGACAAAGCAAAGCAGTACGTCATAGCCGGCGTTGCATCACTCCTCGGCTCAGCATGCTTCTGGTGGTTTGCGACATCGTTTGTGTATGTTTCAACTGACGAGGTGGTTCTCTACGAGTGGCGTGGGTGGGGCACTCGTGTTCCGCCGAGCCGAAATATTGCATATCGGGGCGAGTTGGGCTGGCAAGCTCGACCTCTGAGCACTGGGTGGCACTGGGGCCTCTTTCCCGGCTTGTACAAGATCGAACGTCACGCGCCACAAGTGGTGCCGTCTGAGAATCGCGCGTACGCCGGCGTGGTCATCCTGCTCGACGGAGCACAAGGTCAAAGCCATCTGGTCGCAAGCCCTGGTCCGCCCGTTGCAGACATCTACGACGGCGAACAATTCTGCAGGCACCCCAGCGCCCGGCGAGGCATCCAGCCCTTCACGGTCGGAGTCGGCCCGCACCGGGTGAATCCCCGGTTGTTCAAGATCGCGGCGGTGCCACTGCACGAGCGCACGTTCTACATGGGGGTCGACGAAGAGTCCCCGGAATGGATGGGCGGTGAGGTCACGGCCGAGACGAGTGACGCCGTGCCGATCATTGTGGACGTCTCCTTGACCCTACAGGTGCAACAGAAGGACGCGCCCCTCTTCTTCGCGAGCGTGGACCAGAGCGATCCCTTGACCCATGATCCCGACGATCCATATAGCGGCGTGCTGAGCACGATCCGATCTGTCGTGCGCGAGACCGTGCGCATTCGTTGCCGGGACCATAAGGCGGGCGCGATCCAGCAGGAGCGTGGTCAACTCTCCGACGATATCGCTGCCGACCTGGTTCCCCAGTTCGCGGCCATCGGTCTCACGCTGCGCCGTCTGAACCTGCGAGAGATCCGAGGCCGTGATGGGTTCGACGCGTACGACCGAATCAGCGAGTTGGAGGCCGAATCAACGATCCAGAAGCGTGAGGCAGACCTGGCACGCGACGCTCACGGCCACCGGGAGCAGCTGCTCGACGACTTTGCTGCCCTCGTCGATCGCATCGAATCGGGCGGCGCCAAAGCCGACATCCAGGAGTCGCTGGTCAGCCTGTGGCTTCAAGCCGAGCAAGCCGAGTGGGAGGCACGACGCATCGAGCGATTGATGTCTCTGGTTGGGCCAGACAATGCCACGCGCCTGCTGTGGGCGGAGCGCTTGGCCGAGCATGGTCTGCAGGTCGTTCCCCAGGTTGTCGGGGGCGGCGCGGAAGTGACAGTCGTTCCCGGGGATCCTCTGCGAGCGTCCCAGCCGCCCCTTGTCCCCGACGGCAAGTGATCACGGAGCCGGGCACGAGTCGAGTGTGGCCGAGCAACCCCGTCTGGCCATCGAGGCATAAGAGCTGCGGGGACCACAAGGTCCCTCTCCCTCGCCCCACCGGGGCGACGGCCTGTAGCCACGGGTGGAGCGGCCAAGCGCAGCGGGCCCGTGCAACCCGTGGACGCGGCATCCGCCGCGCGGGAGAGCCCCGGAGGGGCGGAGGACGGCTCGGCCAATCCTCACTTCGCGAACCTAAGTCGCTGCACTATACAAACCAATTCGATACCTGGCCGCGCGGCGTGAATCGAACAAGGATTTGATTCTTCGACTTGGCCCGAGACAATGCATCTGCGATCAATTTGTCGACATCTTGACTCACGCGAAACGCATGACGTTTGGACTCTTCCCGCTCAGCAAACGATCCGTCCTGTCGCATCTCGATCACACGCAAGTCGATTCTCTTGTGAACCGTTTCTGGATCGCTATGCTTTGCTTTCGTATCTCCCAACTCGCGAGCACGAACTGTTAAAAGAAGATCCCAACTTGCCGCAATCGCGATCGCGTTATCCACAGTTCTGAGCAAGTGCGCAATTTCGGTATCATGGCTTGCAGCATGTGCGGCAGCATGCCGCTCCCTTATGGCGTCCTGCAATTCTTGTTTGAAGTCAACCATTCCGCCATAACCGAGACGAGGCGCAACGAGTGCAACCTGGTCCCATAGCTTGTGAACGTGGAAGCATTTTGCGATGGCCCCAACGTCGTCAAGTTCTAGATTGCTCCTCCCAGATGCAAACGAGAACGGCGACAACTGATAGCCGGAGCCTCTCGTGGATGCAATATAGTGTGAATGTTCCTGAATTAATGCCTCCGAATCTTCTCCTCGCTTTTTGGCCAGATTCGCCCGAAATGCCACAGCCTTGATGGCATCCTCAGTTCCTGCTCGTTGCAACGCAGACGGAAGATCCTTAAATGGAATCGATTGCGCGCACACAATATCAGCGATCTCGCTGGCGCGGTTCCGAAAGAAGTCTTCGAGACAGCAATAGCCGATAACGGCGGCACCATTTCTCAATAGTCTTGCTATTTGCTTATCCGAATCAGGAGCGATTGGCAATGGTTGCAATGTCGGAAGTTGACAGGCATCTCGCAACGACTTAATTCGATCCGTAAATTCTTGTTGCGCTTTCGCCATCTTCGAGTACGTGCTAAAAGAGAATATCGATCATCTTGTCAATTCGGTACTTCACTTTTGCAGGCGTGTTTGTTGCGGTTCGAACTGCATCTTCAAACTCGGAGTCTTTGAACGCGGCACGCGTATCGCGTATTACCCTTTGGCGATCTTTGACGGCGGCGTCAAGTACTGAGTTTGACAACTCCGATATGGCAACCATTTGGGCGTCATACATCCCCGCCAGTAGCTGGTCTCGCCACGAATCTCCCTGTGGTCGTTTGAACGCTGCTTCGCCCCAGACTGCCTCCGCATAATCGAGCGAACGAACAAACGACTTCTTGAGTGAGTCTGCCGACTTCTTTGAGATATCTTTGTAGTCGCGCATGAACTGGTCCATTGACCGCCTGTAGTCGCCAGAAAAGTGATCCCACGTATTAGTTAGCGTGAAGTAGCGGAGTACGAGTTCAGCATCCTGCATGGTCTTGTACGCGGCCGAGGATTCGCTGCGTATCTTGAGTTGCTGCCGCAGAAATGTTTGCTCTGACAGCTTGTAGATTGCCTCATTGAGCAACCCCCTAAACAACACATTTCTTATTTCTTGCGGATTCAGCGGCTCGCCACCTCGATTGAGTCTCGTGAACACCTCGTATTTCAGTGCTGGATCAGACTGCTTCAACAGCGTTACAACGCGAAAGTAGGGTCGTACTCGCAGCGCATTTTTCGGTTCTGGAGGGAGATCATTGAGCCGAAACCCATTAAGTTCTGGAAACGACTCTAAATCATGCAACTTCAGTTCGTTTGACATGAAACGACTGATAGCAGTAATGCGTTGTTTACCATCAATGACTGAATAGATGCCAAAATCGTCTTCAGACAGGTACACTGGTGGAATTGGAACATTGAGCAAGAAGGACTCGATCAATGCAGACTGCTTTTCCGAAGTCCATCGCTCTCGGCGTTGATACTTGGGACGGATATCAACTGCGCCGGAAGCGACCATCTGTGAGATCGACTCAGGCGACATGTCTGAGGCCTGCAAGACAAGTCTGTCTTGTGCTTTCAAGAAGAGCTCGGTTATTCGCTTGCTCTTGTCGGACATGTGCTAATCCATGCGCTTGAAAATCGCCTCGCCAAGCCCCGAGTAGTCGCGCCGGAGGGCAGTCCCTCCATCAGCGGCTAAGCCGATGCCATAGTACCGCCTTCGCCGCGATGCCGTCCTGGAGTCCCGACACCCTCAGGCCCGCAGACTTCAGCCGGATCCTGACGACATCGGCCTGACAACCACCACATCGTTCCTCGTCCGATCCACCACCGTCATGCCGCAGCGCCGGTACCGCAGCCACGGGTCGCGATAGTCTGGGGAAGCGGGATCGTGGAACTCGGGGGGCATCGATCTGCGGAAGGGCGTATCTAGCACGCGATCCTCTGCGCGCGTGACCACGACGCCGAACAGCGTGGCCGTGAGGTAGGCGTGCACCCGCTCCTGATCGGGCTCGCCGAGGGCAAACAGGCCCTCGATCACCACCCGCCTTGGCACCGCGTGCTCGTGGCGGAGCCGCTTGGCCAGTTGCCGCGGATCGGCCGATTGCTCTGCGATCGCGGCGGGCGTCCAATATGGGCACCCGGTGTATTTCCCGTGGAACTCCGTCCACGCCCACATGATGACCTGCAGCACCGAGTGCTTGCCGCCGTGCGACATCTCGGAACGCAGCGCGATGGCGGCGTCAGCCGACATCTGCTCGCGTGAGCGGTACCGCGCATGCTTCTCGCTGATCCGTGCCATTGGTCCATTTGTAGCAAAGGGCCGCCCCCTCGGATCACCAGACGAACGCCCCCCTCCGACCTCGCTTCGCTTCGGCCACCTCCCCCGCCGGGGGCGGGGGAGGGAGCGAAGACCCCCTCAGTCTCGGAAGACCTCGACCTAACCCTGCACGGAGTGCCCCCGCTGGGAGCGGGGGAGCGAGTAGAGCCCCCACGGAGTGGCCGCGTACTTACGCAGCGCGGCTCGGAACGAGCCGAGGGGCGCGCACCCCCACCGGAGGTGCGCGCCTTGGGGGGCGGGCGGGGCTTGGGGCGGGCCGCGCGGGGCGGCCTCGGGGCGGTGGGGCGCGCACCCCGGCCGGCAGGGCCCGTCCCCTTGCCCGAGGGGCGCGCACCCCCACCGGAGGTGCGCGCACCTTGGCCGGAGGTGCGCGCCCCTCGGCCCGGGGTGCGCGCACCCCAGAGCGTGCGCGCGGCCCGAAACGGCCCTCAGAGCCTCTGAGGGCCGTTTCCATATCCGGACGCGCAGGGATTGCGCTTGGGGCGGGTGGGGGTTGGTGGAGGTTGGTGGGGCCGGGGCCTGCCCGGGCAGGACCTTCCCGGCCATGGCGACGCTTGCTACGCTGCGGGCATGAGCGAAACCCCCAGCGAGCGGCCCGGCGAAACCCCCAGCGATCTCGACGCCGACGGGTACGGGTTCGAGCCCGAGGCCGAGGGCGCCCATCCCGCGCCGCCCGTCCCAGAGCAGCTGCCCGAGCACTTGCGCCCCAGCGCCCCTCCGACCACACCGGGCGGCCTGCCGACCGGGCCCGTCCGCGATGGCGTGCTGTGCGTGAGCTGCGGCTACGAGCTGGCGGGCCTGGCCCCCTCGGGCGCCTGCCCCGAGTGCGGCACGCTCGTCGCCCGCTCGCTGCGGGGCGACCTGCTGGCCTTCGCCCCGGCCGAGTATCTGGCCAGGCTGCACCGCGGGGCCGCCATCGTGGTCGTGACCATCCTGGTGATGGTCGTGTTCGTCGTCCTGGGCATCGGCCTGATGGCGTACCTTGCGCTGAGTGGAGTGGGTGGTAGTGCGGGCGGGGGCGTGTCGCTGGCCGTGCTGGAAGGCGTCATGGGCCTGGGCGGGCTCGCGCTGGGCCTCATCCTGCTCTATGGCTGGTGGCTGCTGAGCACCCCGATGCCGATGCACCAATCGACGCAGATGGACACCGCCCGGCGCTGGGTGCGCGGGCTGTTGATCGCCAGCGCCGCCCTGACGGCGCTGGAGTTCGTGGCGGACCTGGCCATGGGCCCACCCGCCGGCTCGGCTAGTCCCGCCGGCTCGGCCGCGAGCATGAGCGCGATGGTGCTGCTCGGGGGCCTCGGCCTGCTGAGCGCCCTGGTGGGCGTGGCGGGCTACGTGATGCAGATGCTCTACGTCGCCTGGCTGGGCCAGCGCATCCCCGACCAGGACATCCACCGCCGCGGCAAGCGCAACGCGTGGCTGGTGCCCGTGCTGGCGACGGTGGGCGTCATCATCATCATCGGCCCCCTGATCGCGCTGGTGCTGTACTGGAACCTGGTGGACGCCCTGCGCAAGCAGCTCAAGCACCTGCGCGAGAACCAGGAAAGGTTGGCGATGGGGCAGGCGGGCTCGCCGGCGTAGGGGTGGCGAGCCTGGGAACGGTCTTCGACTTCCTGGCGTTCCAGAACGCGCTCGACGCCCGCTGCGGATGCGCGGACGGGCCGGTCGATAGCTGGAAGGGGCCCATGGACGGGCCCATAGACGGGCCCTTGAACGGGCCCTCGGGCGTGGGACTCTTCGGAGGCACGGATGCGTCAGACGACGGCAAGGGTCGGCGGAGCGATGATCGTGGCAGCGGGGGCGCTGGCCCTGGCCTGGGGCCTGCCGATGGCCGGGCCGGCCGAGACGGCGGGGAGCTCGCCCGATGGTGAGGCCATGGCCCAGCCCCAACCCCAGCCCCACCCCCCAGCCCAACCCACAGCCCAACCGCCCGCGCCGATCACGCCCGACGCCTGGCTGGCCGCCCAGCCGCTGGCGGCCGACCCGCCCGAGGCGCTGCCCGAGGGCTTCTGGAAGGTCGATGCCGGCCGGACCCCGCTTCCATCGCCCTCGACCACCGACCCGCGCCTGGAAATCGTCGGCCAGCGCGGCCGGCAGAACGTGGTGCTGCACGATGGCCGGGGACACGTGCACGAGCTGACCGGCTTCACCCAGCCCCAGCACGTCTACGACGCGGCGATTTCGGACGATGGCGCGCTCGCCTGCGTCTGGCACATGGCCTTCGCGCCCCGGCAGGTCAGCGTGTACGACCTGGCCACGCGCGAGCTGCTGCACCGCTTCGCCCCCGGCTCGGGCGGCGACCTGCGCTGGGCGGCCAGCGAGCCGGTGCTGCTGCTGGAAACCGCCGGCATGGGCATGGGCGGCGCCCGCGTGACGGCCTTCGCGCCCGATGGCCGGACGCTGGTGCGAACGGGCGTCGGCTCGCAGGCCCTCAGCCCGGACGATCGCTGGGTGCTCAGCGTGTCGTGGCGGGACGGCACCGGACGCGTCGAGGTGTTCGGCGTGGCCACCGGCGAGCGGGTGTTTGGCGCGCGGGCGCCCGAGAGCCTGGCGGCGACCCTGGTCGAGGCCGGCTGGGATGAACAGGCCGGCCCGATCCTGCGCATCGTGACCGATCGGCAGCCCCACCGGGCCGAGGCGTTCGAGCTGGCCCGGCTGGCGCCGATCCTCGAGCGTCTCGAAGGGGCCCCGGGGGGCTGACCGGCCCGGTTTGAGCTGGCCGCTAAGCGAGCGACTCAAGAGCATCCAACGCCGGAGCATCCGCCGAGCGAGTCTTCGAGCGAAAGCGCATGCGAGAGGCGCGGCCCGAAGGGCCCGGCCCTTCAGGCCGTGAAGCGAGCAGAGCGAGCGCCTCCAGACCAGCCTCACCACCCGATCTGCTTGAAGCTGTGCCCGTCGTTCCACACCTTGGTCATGTGCCGCACGCGATCGCCGTCGAAGGCCATGACGTAGACGTACTCGGCCTCGACCCGCTTGCCCGTGGGCGGCACCGGCCCGCCCTCGCCGGTGTGCGTCGCTCGGAACGTGCCGAAGCCCATGACGCGATTGGCCTTCTCGTCGGCGGCGAAGGCGTGGACCTCGTAGCTGGCGTCGGGCGCGATGGCGTACATGCCGGCCATCCAGTCGGTGTACTGCTCGAGCGTGGTGACGCCGGCGAGCGCGTCGGCCTGGGCGCTGAAGGTCGCGTCCGGGTGGCAGTACTGCTTGCAGGCGGCCCAGCCCTTGCCCTGCTCGCAGGCGTCGAAGAGCTTGCGGGCGGTCTCGGTCATCGTCGCGGCGGTTGTCGTCATGGTGGGTCTCCTTCAGGAACAACACAGGACACCCAAAGACCCGCACACGCGACCCCCCGGCGCCGCCGGACGGTACGCCCGTCAGCCGTTGGTGCCCTTGGGCTTGGCCTCTCGCTCGGCTTCTGGCTTGGGATCTGGTTTCGCTTCGGGCCTGGCGTCTGGCTTGCTTTCCGGCTCGGCCAGCGAATCGATCTCGTGCTCGACCACCTGCAAGCGGGCCCGCAGCCCCTCGCACTCGGCCTCGATGGCCGGCTTGGACGCCTCGTCGGCCGCCTTCAGATCGTGGCCCAGGCGGGCCATGTCCTTGGCGATCGACGTGCGCTCGGCGCGCAATTGCTCGAGCCGCTCGGCCTGCTCGGCCTTGTCGAAGGCGATGTCTTCGGGCGCGGTGGCCGCCGCCGGCGCTTCGGGCGAAGTGGCACGGGCGACTGGCCGGCGCGGGATTACTGGCTTGGCCGGGTCCATCGGGCGCTGGTTCATGAACCTGGGCGAGACGATCTCCAGCCCCGCGCCGTGGATCGAGTCGAGCACGGCCGCCCGCAGGGCCGATCGCACCGAGATGAGCGTCTTGACCTCGGCCAGGAAACCGCACACCCGGTACACCACGGCGTGGTCCTCGAGCGAGATGATCAGGACGTAGGGCTCGGCCAGGCCGACCGACTCGGCGGCCTTGGTGAGCAGATCGCGGATGATGGTGTGCTCCTCGTCGTAGCCCAGCGAGACCTCGGCGGTGATGATCGTGCCGCTGGCGCGGACCACGCGCACCGGGTGGGTGGCGATGAAGAGGTTGGGCAGGGTGACCAGGTCGCGGTCCTCGGTCTGGATCTCGGTGTGGAAGAGGCCCCGCTCGGTGACGCGACCGAACTCGCTGTCGACGCGGACGAAGTCGCCCGAGCGGAACGCGCCCACGCGCCGGAGCATCAGCCCGGCCATGGCGTTGGCGGCCAGCGTGGTCGAGCTGAGCGTGATGAGCGCGGTGACGCCCAGGCCGATGAGGCCCAGCAGGTTGCCCTTGGTAGCTTCGGTGATGAGCCCGCCCTGGGACGCCGGCAGCGTGATGGTGAGGGCGACCAGCGTGGCGAGCACCAGGACGATGAAGGCGACCTGGTGGTGCATCCGCCGGTCGGCCACCGTGCCCCGCCGCATGGCGGCGGTGAGCACCAGGCCGATGAGGATCGACGCCAGGAGGACCACCACGAAGGGCAGCCAGTCGAGCAGGTGCTGGGACAACTCGGCTGGCAAGTCGGTCGTGCGCTCGTCGTTCATCGCAATGGACCCCCGCCCATGGTACAGGCGGCCACCGGCCTAGGCGCAGCCGAGCCCCTAGAACCCCCGCCGCCCCTCGATCGCATCCGCCAGAACCGCCTTGCTCGCCCAGTCGATCTGGCCACCCGAAGGCAGACCTCTTGCCAGCCTGCTGACACTCACGCCGCGTTGCTCGAGTTCCTGAGCAAGATACAGGCCGGTCGCGTCGCCCTCCAGGGTCGGGTTCAGGCCCAGCACGACCTCCTTTATGCGCACGCCGCCGGCGTTGCGCTTCGGGTCATCGACGCGGGCGAGCAGGTCGGCGATGTTGATGTCGCCCGGGCCGATGCCCTCCAAGGGGCTCAGGCGGCCCATGAGCACGTGGTAGACGCCCGCGAAGGCGCCGCTGGCCTCGATGGCGAACAGGTCGCGGGGTTGCTCGATGACCAAGACGAGTGATGCATCACGGCTCGCGTTGCCGTCGCCACCGGGAATCGCCGCCCGGCACACGCGGCACGGCGGCTCGTCGGCCAGGTTGCCACAGATGGGGCAGGGGGTCGACCGCGTCCGCATCTCGGCGATGGCCTGGGCGAGGCTCCTGGCCGTCTCGGGCGGACCTTTCAGCAGGTAGAACGCCAGCCGCTCGGCCGTGCGTCGGCCGATGCCCGGCAGGGCGGCCAGTTCGTCGATGGCCCGCTGCACGCTCTGGGGGTAGGGCGTGGGGGTGGGGCGCTTGGGGCTGGGCTTTCGAGGTTGGGCTCCGTCCTTGGGCGCATCTTGTGGCATGGCCCAATCGTATTCCTACCCTTGCCCATGACCGAAGCGTCCGAAAGCCCGGCCGAATCCACCACTGCCCCCATTGCGGAGAAGACGAGCAAGAAGAAGCTCATCCTCCCGATCGTCGTGCTGCTCGCGCTCGTCGCGGGCGTCGTATGGTACGCCGATGATGGGCATGAGTTGTTCTGGCCCAAACGCTGGGGCGTCGTCGAGGAGGGGGCCATCTATCGCAGCGGCGAGCCCCTGCCCCGGGCGATGCGGCGGGCCGTGAAGGAGACCGGCGTCAAGACCATCATCGACCTTGGCGCGCACACGCAGGGCACCGAGGAGGAAAGCGTCGCCCAGCAGAGCGCCGAGGAACTGGGCGTCACCCGCTACCGCTTCGGCCTGATCGGCGACGCGACGGGCGATCCGAACGACTACGTCGTGGCGCTGAAGCTCATGAACGACCCTGCGAATCAACCAGTATGGGTCCACTGCGCCGCCGGCAGCGAGCGTACCGGCATGCTCGTCGCCCTGCACCGCGTGATCGTCGACGGCTGGGACGCCGACGAGGCCTACGCCGAGACCCACCAGTACGACCACAGCGACAACCCCTATCTGCGCGAGATGCTCGATCGCTGGCTGCCGCAGATCGAGCGGGCGTACCGCACGGGCGAGGCCATCCCCTACGACCCCACCACCGACGGCACGGGCGCGGCCGCGCTCGGTGAGACCAACGGCGGAAGAACGGGGCCTTTCGAGACGCTCGCGCCCGCGACCGACCCCATCGAAGAGGCGCAAGACCAGGAAGGGGGCAACTGACATGGACCCCATCCGCGTCGCCTGCGTGCAGTACCTCAACACCGCTCCGCTCGTCGAGGGGCTCGGCAAACTCGATGGCCTCACGCTCATCCCCACCGTGCCCGCCGACATCGCGCCGATGGTGCGCGCGGGCGAGGCCGATGTTGGGCTCGCTTCCATCATCGACGCCGTGGGCGATCCGGAACTGGCCATCCTGCCCGCGGGCATGATCGGCTGCGACGGGCCGACGCTGACGGTCCGACTGTTTTCCAGCGTGCCGATGAGTGAGGTCACGACCGTGTGCGCCGATGCGCACAGCCATACGTCGGTGGCACTCGCACGGGTCTTGCTGGCCGAGAAGTTCGGCCTGACGCCGCAGTTCGTGCCCTTCAACGCGATCGAGCGTGTCGCACTCGAAGGCAAGACCGTCGAGCAGGATGCCGACGGATGGCCGCAGTGCCTGCTGCTCATCGGCGACAAGGTCGTCACCCATAGTCCTCCGGCCGTGCGCTATCCGCACCAGCTCGACTTGGGCGAGGCGTGGAAGGAACTGACGGGCCTGCCGTTCGTCTACGCCGCGTGGCAGTGCCGGGCCGACGCGCTCGAGAGCCACGAGGGTCGGCGTCGCATCGCTCTGGCGAGCGCCATGCTCGACCGCGAGCGCCGGCACAACCAGACCCGCCTCGACTGGCTCGTGCAGCAATGGGCGCCCAAAGCCCGGTGGCCGGTCGACCTGGCGCAGCGATACATCGGCGAATTGCTGCGCTACGACCTGGGTGACCGCGAGCGCGAGGCCGTGGCCACGTTCTTCGAGTTGTGCGGCAAGCACGGCATCACCAACACCGCCGCGCCGCGCTTCGCCGATATCTCAACGCCTAGCCCCGTGCCCGGGACCGCCTGACCCATGGCCGCCCGCGGCCCGACGAGCCAGCCCGCTATCGACGCCCTGGCCGAGCTCCGCCGCGCGCCGCGGAAGGTCGTGCTGCGCGCCCTCGAACGCCTCGAGGCCGCCATCGCCACGCTCGACACCGAGAGCGACGTGCCCGCCGGCTGGTTCCTCACGACCGCGTCGGGCTACGACATGCACGTGCCCGGGCGCGTACCCGGCGAGGCGGCGCTCATCGACGCGTGCGCGCTCGTCGAGGCCCTCAGTGCGGCGGCCGACACGAAGCCCGACGAGGTGCCCGAAGCCTCCCTGGGCGTGAAGGAACTCGCCGAGAAGTGGAACGTGGCCGAACGCACCCTGCACCGCTATCGCGCCAAGGGTCTGGCCGCACGCACCGTGCGCTCGGGCCGAACGCGACGGCTGGCGTTCACCCCCGACGCCATCGCGGCCTTCGAGGCGCGCCGTGGCGAGGTGATCGAAGGGGCGAAGTCGTTCACGCGATTGACGAGCGATGAACGCGAACGGGCCGTCGCGCGTGCCGCCGAGTTGCAAGCCAACGGCCAGACACCCAATGCCGCCGCCCGCACCATCGCCGCCGAACTCTGCCGCAGCCACGAGGCCATCCGCCAGCTCCTCCAACGCAACTCGGAAAGCTCGACCGCCTGGACCGACCGCGAGCGTCGCCTCGCTTTGCGCGCGCACGACCGCTTCCTCGAGCCGGCCGACATCGCGTCACGCTTGAAACGCGACACCGGCGCCACCCGGCGCATCATCGACGCCCAGCGGCTCGAACGCCTACGTGAACTTGGTCTGGAGCCGATGGTCATCGCCGAACCGCCGATGCCCAAGCTTCCGCTGGGCGCACCCGGCCCCACACTGCTGAGCGACCTCGTCGCCGAGATGCGCGACCCGCACACACCCGACCGCATCGCGGAACGGCAGACTACCGCCTACGCACGATTCCTGACCGCACGAGCCGCGCGCACGATCGCCGAAATGCACGCCGCCAAGCTGCGGGCCGAGCCCATCGACGCGGCCGAGACCGACCTGCTGTGGGCCGCGCGGCTCCGCGTCGAGGCGCTCCGGCCCATGCTGGGCATCGTGCTCCGCGGCATCGAGGCACGTCTGGGCGACGACATCGAGTCCCTGCCCGCTCGTCTGGCGACCAGCCGCCTGCAACTCGCCCTGGCCGCGGCAGCCGAGGCCGCCCACCGATACGACCCCTCGCGTGGCGGCCGCCTGAGCGCCGCCGTCACGGTGGCGGTCGACCGTGTTGCAAGCGACACGCCACCGCCCGACAAGGCCTCCACCGCCGCCAAACGCAGCTTCACCCAGTCGCGCATCGACGACTGGACCCGGCGTGTCAGCCCGTGGCAAGCCTTCCTCGAAGCCCCGCGATTCCTCCGGGCGGGCCTGCACACGCTGCCCGACGACCGGCGTGCCCTGCTCGAGGCCCGCTACGGCCTGGGCGAGCGCCCCCACTCGCTGGCCGAACTGGCCGACCGGTTCGGCATCCACCGGCCCTGGGTCGCCCGCCGCGTGCGCGAGGCGGCCCGAGCTACGCGCGCTGCCGATACCATGCCGCGATGACTACGACCGCGCCAGAGCTCAGCCCAGCCGAACGCCAGAGCGTTGAAATCACCAACGTTCGCCTTGTCGTCGGCCTTGAGGTCCACGTCGAACTCGCGACCCAGAGCAAGATGTTCACCCGTGCGCGCAACCCGACATCGGCGGCCGCACACGGCGTCGAACCAAACACGCTCATCGACCCCGTGGTGCTCGCCCTTCCCGGGGCTCTTCCGGTACCGAACGCGAGAGCGATCGAGCTCTCCATCGCCGTCGGCCTCACACTGGGCTGCTCGATCGCCACGGTCACCCGCTTCGATCGCAAGAACTACTTCTACCCGGACCTGCCCAAGGCCTACCAGATCAGCCAGTACGACCAGCCGCTGTGCTTCGATGGCTCGGTCGACCTGCCCGCCTTCAACGACCGCGGCGAGGCCGACCTAGGCGCCCCGCGCACGACCATCCGCGTCACGCGGGCCCACCTCGAGGAAGACGCCGGCAAGCTGATGCACGAGGCCCCCGGCAGCCGCCCGATCGACCACTCCATCGTCGATCTCAACCGCGCCGGCACGCCGCTGCTTGAGATTGTCACCGAGCCCGACTTCACAGACGCCCGGCAAGTCGAGGCCTTCTGCCGCTGGCTGCGCCACACCGTGCGTTTGCTCGGCGCCAGCCGCGGCGTGCTGCAAGAGGGCCACATGCGCTTCGAGCCCAACATCAACTGTGTGCTCACGCTCGGCGATGGTCGCACAATCACGACGCCAATCGTGGAGGTCAAGAACCTTAACAGCTTCCGCGCCGTCGTCGGCGCCATCGAGTACGAGCACCGCGCCCAACCCCAGCGGTGGCGAGACGAAGGCCGCGTCATGGGACCGGGCGCCAAGGCCACCTACGGCTGGGACGACACCAACCTGCGCACCATCCCCCAGCGCGAGAAGGAAGACGCGCATGACTACCGCTACTTCCCCGATCCGGACCTGCCACCGATCCGCATCACGGCCGAAATGCTCGAGCACGCGCGCACGCTGGCGGCCGAACCATGGCTGAAGAAACTCGAACGCTTCACGAACGATCTCGGCCTGCCCATCGCCGATGCCTCGATCATCCTGAACGATACCGCCACGGCCGCCCTCTTCGAGACCGCGCACGCGCTCTTGGTCGAGCGCCAGCACGACGGCACGAAAATCGCCAAGGCCCTTGCCAACACGATCACCCAGAAGCTTGCCAGCCTGGCCAACGAACGCTCGTGCGCGCCCGGCGAGTTGCACCTGACGGCGAGCCAACTCGCCGACCTTGTCGACCTCAAGCTCAACGGCGACATCAGCAGCAATGGCATAGACGAGCTCGTCGAAGCCATGGCTACCGAGCCCACAACTACGAACGCGCGCACGCTCGCCGACCAGCGCGGCCTGCTCATCGTCCAGGACTCAGCCGCCATCGATGCCTGGTGCCAAGCCGCCATCGACGCCAACGCGCAGGCCGCCGACGAGGTCCGCGCTGGCAAGCAGCAGGCCATCGGCCGGCTCATCGGCCATGCCATGCAACAAGCCAAGGGCGCCGGAGACCCAAAGGCCATCCGCCAACGGTTGCTCGAGATGCTGAGTTAGCCCCTACGGCCTGGGCGGCAGAGCCGGCGTGCCGACGATCGGACGATGGCCTTCGACCGGCCACGGCAGGTACTCGTAGTCGGTGCCCAGCCCCTCGCCGAAGTTCACATGCCGAACCGAGCCATCGAGGAACAGCACGTTGCCGGTGTTGGGCTCGGGGTGCCACGAGGCCTCGACACGCCACTCACGATCGACGGCGATCTGCCACTGCGGCACGCCCACCAGCAGCATGCGCGACGGCATCACCTGGATCTCGTGCTCGGCGATCGGCCCCGCCATGGCCCACGGGTCGAGCCGGCGCTGGTCCAGCAGCATCGGGTTGGCGCGGTAGCTGGTGCCGAAACGCTCGAACACCGTCGGCTCGGGAAAGACCTCTTGGGTCACAGGCATACCCGAGGATTCGGTCCACCGATATCCGCGATCCAACGGCGAGCGAAAGAGCGTGGCCAATCCATCGCTTTCCTGCTCGGTCTCGGTCACGATGTAGCTGTTCAGCGGGCGTTCGCTCGACAGCACCGCTCGCCGTTCGGCCCCAAGGAACGACGCGCCGCCGTACTTCCAGTCGGACTCTTCGCGGAAGGGCATGGCCTGGTGGTCATCGACGTACTGCCGCCACCCGATGCCGATCTGGCGGAGGTTGGTCGAGCACACCGCGCCGTTGGCGGCGTATCGGACGTACCGCAGCGACGGCAGCAACAAGCCAAGCAAAATGGCCACGATGCTCATCGTGATGAGCAGTTCGAGGATCGAGAACCCCCGATCGCCGCGAGCAGTTTCGCGAGGCATCGGATTGGTGTGATTGCCCAGGGGCGTTGGCATGGAGGAAGAATCCTAGCTGGACAATGGGCTTGACGGGCCCGCGAGTCCGCAGGGGCGTCGCCAGTTGTATGGCGCGGGATCCCCATATGTTTCAGTGAACCGGCCTCGGAGCAAGATTTTTCCAACTTTCGTGCGACGATCGGGTCAGGACTTGCCCGATCAGGTCTGGACACTGGTGGCCGCCGCCGCCGCCGCGGGCGCCAGCAGCATCGCCGGCAAGAACACGCTCAGCCAGCCGGGCATGCCCGCGATCGGCGCCGACACGCCCAGAGCGCTCAGCACCAGGGCCGCCAGCAGGATGGGCGCGCACTTGGCCGCCTGTACCGCCATATTCCGGGGCTCGCGCGTCACGAAGAATGGCAGCGCAATCACAAGCGACAGGCTCATGGCCACCCACGAGCCCACACGGCCCCACCGGTCGCGCTGCAACCGCCGCCGAAGCTCGGGTGTCAGGCTGCGATCCTGGCTCAGCATCCGGCCCAGCGTCGCGAAACTCAGGTGCTGGCCCAACCCGGCGAACCGTCGCACCGCCAGAGCGTTGGGGTCCATCTCGGTCTCGACTCGGTCGATGGGCTCTGGGGCACCGGGCCGGCCCACGGGCTGAGCCGTCCCTCCCCTCAGCACCCAGGCCGACCCGTCCCAGGTCGCGCTCTCGGCCGAGATGAGCCGGGTCGGGACGCCCACCTCGTCGCGCTCCCAGATCTTCACGCCTTCCAGCAGGCCCGCATCAGGATCGAAGGCGCTTGCGAAGAACAGCCTGCCGCTGGCGTCGGCCGTCGTGGGCAGGTTGGTTACGCCAATCTTGCCGTCGTTGTTGGCCACGCGCGGATCGTCGGCCAGCAGGATGCCCACGATTCGTGGGACGACGAGTTCCTGGTTGGCCACCCCGAGAAGCAGGAATCCGAAAGCAACTGCCATTACCGGCACCATCGCCCGCCACAAGCTGATGCCGCTGGCCAGCATGGCCACGAATTCCCGCCGCGCCACGAGTTGGGCCGACGTGAACCCAAGCGCCGCCACCAACACGAACCCAAGGGTGAAGTTGAAGAGTTGGATGAGCCTGGGCCACCACAGGTTCCACACGATCCCGATCGTGGCCAAGGACTTGGAGATGAAATCGTCGTGCTCGCCCGCGTACCGCACGTAGCGGTGCAGGTTCAGCGAAGCGTCGACCACCACGATGAAACTGCCGAGGATGATCAGCAGCAGCACCACGTTGATGAAGTACTGCGTCGCGATGGAACGGTCGAGCAATCGCACAGGCACGCGTCCCCCTCAGCCCTTCCGCCGCCCGATATGCAGCGACACCCACACGACCAGACCCGCGAGCACGATTGGCCCGCCCCACAGAATGGGCAGTCCGATCGGGCCGTAATCGTCCACCATCTGCTGCCCGGTCGAGATCGCGACGATGAGTCCGAGGGCCGGCAGGAAGGCCGCCATGTACGCCGTCAACGGCGGGGCCTCCTGGAAGCGGATGGCCGCCACCGCGCCCGCGATCGCCAGAATAATGGCCGACAGGCTGTAAGCGATTCGCTCGTGGTGCTTGCCCAGGATCTGCTTGCGGACCTTTTCGAGCCGGTTCCGCAGGTCGCGCGTTGGCGGGGCAAGGAACAGGTCCTCGCTGCCCCAGTTCTCGTTGTGCACCGCGACCGCAGCCAGCAGTTCGGGGCTCGACATCGCCAGAAATTCCGGCACCGGGTCGTTGTCGACCACCACCGGGCCGATGGTCATCGTCTCGCGCACGCCGCCGACCCGCGGGTCGGAGCCCGGCCCCTGCGAGACGGCTGTCCGCACGTTCTCGCCATTGAGCAACAGCTCCATCCCGCGGTTCATCGGCGTGCCGGTCAGGTTGGCCTCGATCGAGCCCGACGGCATCTCGAAACGGTCGATCGACCGCGCGGCCCCATCCTCGGGCGTGTATCGCTCGATCACGACCGGGTCGATGCCCCGGCCGGTCATCCGCCAGGCCTTGATGGTGTCGTCCCACTGGATGCCGCCCGCGCGGAGCACATATGTCTCCCCCTGCGAGCCGCGCATCTGCACCGCGCCCCCGGCGCGAAGCTGCCTCACCGTCCGCTCGATCACCGTCCGCAGCGCCAGGTGGAACGCCAGGTCCCGCCTGGCGGCGTCGATGGGCCCCAGCGGGTCGGGGTCTTTGTACGCCTGCCGCATCTCGCCCCAGGTCAGGAACTTGGGGCTGTCTCCCCCACCGCCGGGCATGAAAAGCTTGTCCTGGAATGCACCAACCTTGCCATCAGCCAGCCGCCCCGTGTCGCCCACCGCGTCCTTGACGATGTAGGTCACCTCGCTCACGCTCGAACCCAACGTGCCCGGAAGCTCGTTGGAGCGCATGAGGTCGTCTTCGGTGATCTCCCTTGGCTCCTTGACCAGCAGGTCGGCCCGCTCGGCCGCACCCCAGCTCACCATGTTGCCCTCGGGGTCGAGCTTAATGAGATGGGCCCCGAGCAGCAGCAGGTGGGCCTGGATGCCCGGTTCGCTGACCTCGGGCGTGAATACCTGGTCAGCGTAGAGCAGGAAGCCCTCGACCTGGACCGCCTCGCCCCGCTCGATGGCCCGGCTGATGAGCCCGGCCGCCTGGCCCGAGGCCACCTCGCTCATTTTCTGGAGGAACCTTGGGATCACCTGCTCGTTGAGCAGCCCCAAGGTCGCCGTCAGCACCACGCCCGTCACGATCGCAGGCGCGAGCAGCGCCGCGAGGCTCATACCGCCGGCCTGGGCGGCCATCAGCTCGCGCTCCTGGGCCAATCGGTGGTACGCCAGCGTGCCCGCCAAGGCCCCAGCGAACGGGATGGCGTAGGTCAGCATGGGCACCGCCGCCAGCCCCATGAACTTCAGCGTGTCGACCGCCGACAGCAGCCCCTTGGCGTAATTCTGCACGGTCGCGCCGAAGGCCGTCACCAGCACCAGCACGGCCGTCGTGAGCACAACGTACCGCCAGAGCTCGAAGGTAATGTGCCCAATCAGGGTCCACGACACGCGCACGCCCGGACGATAGGGGGCCGGCACCCAAACCGCACGGAACCCAAGCCGCCCGGCCGCGCTACAACCATCCAATGCCTCCCGAATCGGGCCGGACCACCTTCGTCATCCCCTGCTACAACCACGGCCGGTTCGTGGCCGAGGCCGCCCGCTCCTGCCTCGCCCAAGCCGATGCCGGGGTGGAGGTCATCGTCGTCGACGACGGCTCCAACGACGGCGCCACGCCCCAGGCTTGCGACGCACTGGAATCCGTGGGTGTCGGCGTGATCCACCAGCCCAACGCCGGCCTGCCCGCCGCCCGCAACGCCGGCGCGAAGCTTGCCACCGGCGACCACCTGGTATTCCTCGACGCCGACGATTGGATCGAACCCACGTTCCTGTCCAAGCTCCACGCCGCTCTCGCCGCCGACCCCGGTGCCAGCCACGCCTACTGCCAGGAACGGCTGACCGACCTCGGCCAAGGCGTCATCTGGCACGTGCCGCAGTGGGACCCCATACTGCTGCTGGTCACCAATCTCCACCCCGTCACATGCCTTATCCGCCGCGCCAGCTTCGAGGCCGTCGGCGGCTTCGACGAGACCATGACCGAGGGCTACGAGGACTGGGACCTCTGGCTGCGCTTCGCCGAGCGCGGCTGGCGTGGCGCCCGCGTGCGCGAGCCGCTCTTCAACTGGCGCCGCCACAGCCACCAGACCATGATCGACGACGCCACGGCCCGCCACGAGGCCCTCTACCGCCGCCTGCTCGAGAACCATCGCGAGTTCTTCGACCGTCACGCCGTCGACGCCGCCGTTCGCGCCAACTCGATCCTTCGCCGCGCCGACGCCCATTGGATCGACGAGACCGGCGTGCCCATCGAGATCCAGTACCTCCATGCGGTGCGCGACGCCTTTCACGACTCGGGAGCCATCGCCCTGTCGCGCCGTTTCGAGGCCATCCTGAAGCGGCTCCCCGCTCCGCTCCGCCGCCTCGCACGAGGTCGGGCCGGTGCCAACACGGTGCCCCATCCCGCAACCCGCCAGGACAATTAGAAAAGGCCGATCGCCTGTGCGAGCGATCGGCCCCTTTGCCTTCTTGCAGCGTCCGAAGCGTTACAGCAAGGTGTCGAAGAACACGTCCGACAAATCGCGAATGGTGCCCTCGGCGAACGTGCCGGTACTGATGGTCGCCGAGTCACGGTCCAGCGCACCATCGCTACCAACGCGCGACATCGACACGCCGAACGCGCCGGCCTCGACGTCGAATCCACCGCCCATGGGAATGGCGATACCCGAGATGAAGATCGAATACCGACCCCACTCTTCGCCGAGTTCGATGGTCGACAACACATCGGTGAAGTCTCGGGCGCTGATGTCGGCCCGCTCGCCCGGCGCGAGCATCGGCAGCAAGCCGAACTGCACGAACTGGTTGCGATCGAAGAAGTAGAACTGCACGCTGAAGTTCAGCGTCACGGCCGCGTCGTCGCTGAAGGGGTTGTACAGCGAAATGACCTCGCTGTCGTCGTCGAATCCGTTGGCCAGCACGACCACGTTGGACAGCTGGGTCTGGAACGCGGTCGACATGGTCTCGTCGCCGATGGTCGCCGTGTACTGCCCCGCCACGGGCTGGGCAGACGAGTACCGGACCGTGATGAGCTCATCGGGCGTGAACACGCCACCGAAGTCGACGAGGAGGCGATTCAGGTTGTATGCGCCGATGGCGCGAGGCGCGAGGACCACGCCCGTGCTCGCTTCGTTGCCGTCGGAATCGCTGAAGGTCAACTGCACCACCGTACCTACGGGCCTGGTATTGAGGAACGTGAGGTACGACTCTTCGTCGGTCACGCCCGAGTACCGCACGCCGGCCAGCACGCCATCGGTCGAACCGCCGTTGATGGCGCCCACGGTGCCGTAGGCGTTCTGCGACTGCGTCGCCGAACCGGCCTGGTTGAGGATGGTGTCGTAGGTGCTCATGGCGGCGATGATCGGCACGTCGGACGACACGTGCACGGCCTGCACGCCGTCGGTCGAGAAGCCGAACAGGTTGTGGAGCTCCACGCCGCCGCGGCGGTGGCCCTCGAGCGGGTAGCTGATGATATTGAACGTGCTCGCGTCGGTGTACACGGTCAGCCTGACGGTGCCGGCATCGCCGGTCAATGCCTGCCACACGATGTACGACTCGCGGTCCATCACATTGTCGGTGCCCCCGGGCGTCGTGGCGGCCAGACCACCGAACGCCCACGTGTTGAAGGCGTCGGCGCCGCGGGCGTCAAGATCGGCGAAGTTCACGAACGACTCGCTCATCGTGGCACCAAAGTCGCTGTGCGTCAGCGAGGCGCTCATGGCCGCCGTGCTGTGCACCTCGATGGCGAACGGCGTGAACTTCCGGGCCTGGGGACTGTCGGCGATGCCCGGATCGCTGATGGCAATCCGCGTGCGCGTGCCGGGGGTCAGCGTGCCGGTGGTCAACACCTGGTCGCGGACACCGGTCTCGTACCGGAGCACGATCTGGTAGATCGGATCGGATCCGCCCGCGATGTTGGACGTGAGTTCCACGTAGGTAATGCTCGTGTCGTTAGCGTAGCCCTCGGGGTAGCCCACGAAGAAGGTGTAGAACGTCTCGCTCAGTTCCGGCTTGATGATCAGCGTGCTATTCACCTGCACCAGGAACCGCTCTTCGAGCGACGTGCTGCGTATCTCGCCCGGCGGGATCGGATCGGGCTCGCTGCGCACCGGCACGTCCGTCAGCGCGAAGCTGGCCACCACCGCATCGGGATCGTCAAGGAAGAACGGCTGGCTCGACGGATTGCCCTCATTGTCCGTCAGGTTGCCATCCGCGTCTACATAGACATCGGCGAACACGAACGTGTCGAGGTTCTGGATCGCCGTCACCACGCTCCAGGAGCGGTCGTTGGCCACGCGACCGAACACCGTGAAATCCTGGCTGTCCAGGTCGATGTCGCCCATGCCCTGGCTGCCGTTGTTGTCGCGCAGGTTGATGAAGAACTGGCTGGTGGCCGTGTCGGTGCCGATCGTCGTCACCAGCGCCATGGCCAGCGAGCGCTCGACGTTCGAGCGATCCGGGTCGGCCTCGTTCTCGATGGACTCGAACGTCTCCACGCGGCTTAGGCCGTCATCGTCATTAAAGATGAACCCGCCGCCCTGGATGATGAACGGATCACCGTCGATGTCCGGGTTGGTCGACGACACGCTCACCGAACGATGGAAGAAGCTCTCGAAGTACCGGCCCTCGTTGACGTACCGGAGGAAGTTCTCGACCGTGACGGGCGCGGCGCTCGCACCGTCAGGGCCACTCTGGTCGTAAAGCTCGAAGTCGATCTCGCCCAGCGTCGTCTTGAAGCGAACCACCGTGTTCTCGGGGTCGACAAGGTCGCTGATATCGGGGTAGCTGGCGTCCAGCAGCACCCGGGGCTCCAGGGCCTCGAACACGGCAACCTCGCGAGGCCCCTGCCCCTGGCCAGCCAAGCGATCCATCCAACCCAACGCGCGTC
>JAUHYE010000051.1 GCA_030426395.1 Phycisphaerae bacterium | reverse complement strand
GTCGCCGTCGCCATCCAGGTCGCCGATGGCCACCGACTGCGGCTGGTCGCCCACGCCGTAGCGCACCTGGGCGGCGAAGGTCCCGTCGCCGTTGTTGAGCAGCACGCTGACGTTGTTGGCCGCGACTCCGTTGTTGGCGACGACCAGGTCGTTGTCGCCGTCGCCGTCGAGATCGCCGATGGCGACCGACACGGGCTCGTCGTCCGCGGCGTAGGTCACGTCCGTGGCGAAGGTTCCGTCCCCGTTGTTGAGCAGGACGCTGACGCTGGGGCCGTCGAAGTTGGCCACCGCCAGATCGGCGTCGCCATCGCCGTCCAGGTCGCCCATCGCGACGGCGAAGGCCAGCGAGCCCGCGCCGTAGGTGGTCTGGGGTGCGAACAGGTCGGTGGGGTCGCAGGCCTGGGCCCGCAGGCTCGCCGGGATCGCAAACACGATCAATGCCACGGCCAGCGCGGCCGCTGTGGAACGGTTCCTGGTCATCACTGTTCTCCTCTCGGCCAGAGCATACCAGAAAGCTGGCGTGTGTGCAAGGGATTCGAGGACCACCGGGCGCGCCTGCGCCTACGGGCAGCCGGCGTCGAAGGCGTTCTGGAACTCAAGGAAATCGAAGATCGTGAAGTCCCCGTCGCCATCGAAGTCGGCGCGGGGGTCCATGACATCGAAGAGGTTCTGGAACGCCAGGAAGTCGAAGATCGTCAGGTCGCCGTCGGCGTCGAGGTCGGCCGGGCAGCCGAGCGCGCGGCCGAAGACGACGTAGGCCTCCTCGCCCGCGCCGGCCTCCCGCGCGGTCGTCCCGATAATCACGTCCTCGACCCCGTCGCCGTTCACGTCGCCCGCGTTGGCCACCGAGCGGCCGGCCCCGTCGTACGCGTCGACGGCGTCGATGCGGAAGCCGTCGACGCCGCCGAGCTCGCCCAGGGCGACGACGGGCGGATAGTCGCCGTCCCGGCGACCGAAGACGACGTAGACGCGGCCCGCCCATGGCCGTGCGCCCTGGCCATAGGGCGCACCGATCACCAGGTCGTTCACGCCGTCGCCGTTGAGGTCCGCCGCGGCGACCGACCAACCACTCGCGTCGAGCTCAAGCTCGCCCTCGAGGCGGAATCCGTTGGTTCCATCCAGGCCGCCCAGATCGAACTCGGCCGGGAAGCCACCGGCTCGGCCGAACACCACGCGCGTGATGCCCTCAACGTCCGGGCCGCCGCTCACCGACACGGCCGGTGTCGAGATGGCGAAGTCGTCCACGCCGTCGCCGTTGATGTCGCCCAGCCCGGCGATGCCCCGACCGCAGGCCCCATGCTCGAACTCCGGCGGCGCCGCCTCGAAGCCGTCCGAGCCGTCGAGGTCGGCCAGTTCGATCAGGCCGGCGGGGCGGCCTTCCTGGCCGTAGACGACGTAGGCGCCCCCGTGCCCGTAGTACCGATCCTCGACGCCGACGATCACGTCTCCCAGCCCGTCGCCGTTCACGTCGCCCGCCGCAGCCACCTTCCTTCCGGCGTTGTCCGTCGGCTCCTCGCCCATCATCGCGAATCCGGTCGACGGGTCGAGGCTGGCCACTCCGATCGAAGCGGGGAAGGCCGCGCCCCCGGGCACGTCGCGGCCGTACACGACGTAGGCCCCGCCCCGGCCATAGCCCTCGACCTCGTAGGCATAGGGCGCGCCCAGGAGCAGGTCCTCGATGCCATCGCCATTGACGTCGCCCGCCGACGAGGCCGCGGTGCCCAGGATGTTGGACCTGTCGGCGCCGGTCACGCGGAAGCCGTTCTCGCCGTTGACGTCCGCGACGCGGAACGTGGGCCCGAAGGGCTCGCCGCCGCCGGCGACGTCCCGGCCGAAGACGACGTAGGCCTCGCCCGCGTTGATCAGGGTGCCCACGTCGGCCAGGCGGGCGGTGATGATGGCGTCGCCGATGCCGTCGTGGTTGAAGTCGCCACCGCCCACGGCGAATCCGGATTCGGTGACCGGCCCGGCCCCCTCGATGTACAGCCCGTCGTCGCCGCTCAGTCCGGCGACCGCGACCGTCGGGGGGAAGCTGTCGCGGCCGAAGACGATGTAGGCCCCGCCGCCGCTGCCCGAGTACCGCAGGCCCTTCGCCCCGATCACCCCGCCGGCGAACCCGTCGCCGTTGAAATCGCCCACCGAGCCGACCGCGCCGCCAAACGCCTCCCGAGGGACCGAACCCACCATGCGGAAGCCGTTCGAGCCGTCCAGGTCGGCCAGCTCGAGCACCGCCGGGAATGGCTCGCTCTGGGCCTGGGCCCAGGTGGCCGCCAGGGCCAGGCCGCTGGCGGCGATGATGACCGATGTTCGGGTCTTGCTCATGGGGATGCTCCTTCCTCGCCCTGCATACCACAAGAATGCCCATCGCGTTGCAACAAGGCCCGTCTGATTGGCGTGGCGAGCAGACGCGGCACGACCGACAGCGGCCCACACACCCGCGCATCGCGTCCCTCGCCCTCGTGCTGGGTCCCGTGCCAACAGCATACATCCGATCGGGGCGGATGCCAGGGTTCTCGGGCGTTCATCCGGCGCCCGGGATGTCCGATCCGGCTTCCCGCATCCGAGATCCGAGGTTTCGCATCCGGGATTGCGGTTCTCGCATCCGGGATCCTCGATCTCGCATCCGAGATTCGCAATCTTGCATCCGAGATCCGGGATCTTGCATCCGAGATCCGAGATTTCGCATCCGAGATCCGAGATTTCGCATCCGAGATCCGAGATTTCGTATCCGAGATTTGAGATTTGGCATCCGAGATTCGTAATTTCGCATCCGAGATTCGAGATCTCGCATCCGAAATCGGGACGCGATGGCCGCTGGCGCCCGCGCCAGGGGGTTGGCGGGCGATGGTGCGCCGTTTTTGCGCTCTTGGGCTTTTTTTCGCGATTCGGGGGTTTTTCGCTGGAGGCGGCCGCGCATCGCTCGATAACCCATGCACGCCGGGGCCGTGGTGGCCGCCGGACGAGCGGGCGAGCCGCCCGCGGGAGGTGTTGCGATGCGCGACACGATTCTTATGTCGGGCGGCCCCGCGGGCCGCGTCACCCGTTCGCGTTGTTATGTAGGAGATTTGTCATGAGTACCGTCCCATTAAAACTATCCGAAGCGATTGATTGGGTGGGCGTGCGCGTGCCGGTGTGGACGGCCGCGGGCGCGGCCATCGGCGTGGAGGCGACGCAGATGGCCAATCTGAGCGCGCTGCACGCCTCGGCCCAGTCGCTCAAGGCCGAGTACGACGCGCTCAAGGCCGAGCTGGAGGCCAAGGGCGAGGAGTACCGCCAGGCCGCCACGTCGATGCGCTCGACGGCGTCGGGCCTGGTCGTGCAGATCCGAGGTTTTGCGCGCACGACCCCGAATCCGCCGGCGATCTTCACGCAGGCGCAATTACCCCAACCGGCCGACCCCACGCCCGCGCCGCCGCCGGGCACGCCCGAGGGTTTCAAGGTCGAGCTGCTCCAGAGCGGGGCGCTGCGCTTCAGTTTCAAGTGCGACCACCCCGGCGGCGTCAAGGCGGTGACGTACCGCGTGCTGCGCCAGGACGCGTCGCAGACGCCGTACGTGTTTCTGACGAACGCCAAGAAGCGGTCCTTCGAGGACGACACGCTGGCGGGCGACAGCACGGTGGTGACGTATCTTGTGACCGCCCAGACGACCACCAAGGACGGCAACCCGGCCTACTTCACGGTGCGCTTCGGCGCCGGCAACCAGGCCCAGATCGTCGCCCAGGGGGCGGTGGGCCAGGGCGAGGCGGGGTAAGATCGCGTCGTTCTTATGTTTTCTCGAGGGGGTTCGGTGAAGGCCGGGCCTTCTTGTTTTTTTGTTGTGCTGAACAAGGATTCCTGATTGTCCGCCGCTCGGCGGGGCGCCCCCTGAAGACAGGGGCCGCCGCGCCAGCGCTCGCCAAAGTTGGTTGCTCTTGGGCGCTCGCGTTGCTCGCTTGCGGCCTAACGGCCGGGCCGCTCAGCGGCCGCGCCGGAGCATGCGCTCTTCGCTCGAAGACTCGCTCGGCGGATGCTCCGTCGCCAAACGCCATGTGGTGGCGGGCACGCACGGTTGTTTGGCGACGGGGCATCCGCGGTCTTCCGCGCATGTCCCGGCGCACGGGCCCGCCGCCGAGGCGACCAATTATTCGCAACCCGCGTCGAACTCGTTCTGGAACGCCAGGAAGTCGAAGATCGTCAGGCTGCCGTCGCCATCGAAGTCGGCCGCCAGGTCGCCAGCGTCGAAGAGGTTCTGGTACGCCAGGAAGTCGAAGATGGTGAGCTCGCCGTCGCCGTCGAGATCGGCCCGGCAGGTGACCTCGGCGATGGTCGTCCGCACCTCGTCCATGATGATCCACGGGTCGCCGAAGACGCCGTGGCGGAGCACGATGCTCGACACCGGCGTGGCGAACGACCAGCCATTGAACTGCCAGCGCCCGCACGAGCCGCCCAGGTCGATGGGCTGTGCATCGATGAGCGCGCCCGAGGCGTCGTAGAACTCGGCCATCGGTTCGGTGCGGTCGGCGTCGAAGATGTTCGAGCCCAGGAACGCCCCGAAACGCTCGATCGGCTGGTCGAACGCGAGCACGTTGGGCCCGGCGCTCGAGCCCGCCGAGCGGCCCGAATAGGCGAACAGCTCGCAGCACTCCAAGATGCAGATGAAGCCCCAGTACGCGTCGACGGTTATCCGGCCGTCGGGCCCGGCGCCCAGCGAGGCGGTGTCTTCCAGCACGCGGCGGGTCTCGCCGGTGGCCCACGAGCCGGTGGGGAAGTCCTCGAAGTCCTCGTACACGTCGCCGCGGAATTCGCCGATGGGCGTGGCCTGGGCGTGAGCGAGCGAGGCGAGCGAGGCGAGCGAGGCGAGAACGGTGATCGTCGTCGGGGCGGTCGTGCGGATAGTCATCTCTCGATCCTCCAGTGTGGGTGTGGAATGCTATCTGGAATGTTCGGCAGGCTGGGCCCGCCGGATCGCCCCGCGCGCGAGCTCGTCGTCGTAGCCCAGCGACTCGTTGAGCCCCGGGCCGCCCTCACGAACGAACCACGCCTCGGCGTCGTCCGACCAGTACCCAAGCCCGTCCGGCGGCACTCGGGTGAGCGTGTCCTGCCCGCTGGCGGCCTGGATGGCGGCCTTGGCATCGCGGGCGGGAGCGCCCAGCCAGCCGATGAGCCGCCCCACCACCGCCGGCCGGCGCAGCTCGCGAAAGTCCAGCGTCAGGTCCGCGTGCCAGCGCCAGTCGGCCATGTGCCGGGCGCGATGGATGACCGCGTCGTGGTGTTCCAGGTAGCCCAGCAGCCGCTCGCGCGGGTCTTCCAGGCGTGTCCAGTCGCGTGTGTCCCGCCCCGTGTACGCCTCGAAGCGCATGGCCGAGACGATGGCCTCGCGCAGCTCACGCACCAGGTAGACCACGCGGCAGCCCGACAGCGCCGCCCGCTCGCGCTCCCCGCAATGCACGTGCCCCACCGCGAAGCCGCCCGGCCCGGCGTCGCTAGCGAAGGCCTCGATGGGCCGCTTGACCTCTTTGGGCAGGGCGCGGCTGCCATCCTTGTAGAACGTTTGTCCATAGTCGTGGTAGAGGTCGGGATAGACATGCCGCCGCAGGTCCCGCAGGCCGAGCTCCCGCAGCAGGGCGGCCATGAAGTAGGTGCCCGCCTTGGGGATGGTGGTGATGAACACCGGCCTATCCACGGCCGTCCCCTGTTTCCTTCTTGAAGATCAACAGATAGTTAAACCCCCGCAGGAAGAAGTTGTCCTTGGCCGCCGCCATGTGCCGGTTGCCCTGGCGCAGCTTCGAGTTCCGCCGCACCACGCACACGATGTCGATGGGGCGGAAGTTCTCGCGCAGCATCGCGAACAGCTCGAAGCCGATGGGCATGAACACGCCCCCGGCCTGCCCCTTCTGCTTGCGCCACGAGTCGCTGACGTAAACCGCCATGTACCGGCGGTCCTTGAGCACGCGGTACACCTCGTCGAACACGCCCGCCATCGCCTCGTAGTACGCCGCCTCGCTCGAGTCGAGCTTGCCAATACAGTCCGGGTGGTTGCTGTAGTCGATGTGCGTTGAGTATGGCGGATCGAGAAACACGAAGTCGACCGATTCGTCCTTCACCGGCAGCTCGCGCGCATCGGCCTGCTTGATGTCGGGCCGGCTTGGCGCCAGGTCGTAGCCGATGCCCTTCCGCCCCATGTCCGTGCACACGTCCAGCGTCGTCCCACCGCCGCACATCGGGTCGAGCACCACGTCGCCCTCGCGCGTGTACCGGTCGAGCAGCTGCCAGATCACCCAGCTCGGCGTGCCGCCCGTGTACGTCTTGTCGCCCTGCACCGTCTTCGCGCCGTCGTAGTGCTGGCTCGGGTAGGCCCACAGCGTCGTGGTCATGGGGCGCATGGGCGGGCGCTTGCCGGGGCGCACCTTGGGGTCGCCGGCGACGTCCTGCCATCTTGGTGGGCCGGCCTTGGCTCTCTGGGGGCCGCGTTCGCTCATGACGACTCGCTCTCGGCGATCAGCTCGAGCAGCTTCTTCTCCGTCTCATCGAGCGACAACTCGCTGCGCGCTCCGGCGGCGCGAATATGCCCGCCACCACCGAACGCCCCGGCCAGCTTCGCGACGTCGGGCCCGCCCACCTTGCTGCGCATGCTGATCTTCACACGCTGCTTGCCGTCGCCCTCGGGCGGCAGCTCGACCAGCACGATCGCCACGTTCACGCTCTTGACCGCGAGCGCCGGGTCGGCGAACCCGCTAGTCATGCCCACGCTGGCGCCTATGCTGGTGATGTCCTGGGCGTGCACCTTCACCACCGCGACGCCCTGCTCCTCGTGCAGGCTCAAAGACCCCAGCGCCTTGCTCATGAGCTTGAGCCGCTGGATCGGGTCGCTCAGCATCGTCATCTTGACCAGCCGCGGATGCTCGGCCCCGGCCTGCACCAGGTCGGCCGCCAGCCGCAGCACGTGGGGCGTCACGCTCGGATGGCGGAACCAGCCCGTGTCCGTGCCCAGCCCGAGCATCAGCGGCTCGGCGATGTCCACCGGCAGGTCGCTGGCGCTCTCGATCCCCAGCAGCAGCGTGCACACCTCGGCGGCCATCTCGCACGCCGCGGCCGCGTCGCTGTCGATCACGCGCACGTCGGCCACGTCCGGCGAGCCGCTGCGGTGGTGATCCAAGACCGCCACGCGGTCCGCCTTGCCCGCAATCCAGGGCTTGTACGGCTCGAGCTGGCTCCACGCGCCCGTGTCGCACACAAGGCACTTGTCGAACGGCGCCGGCGGGTCGCCCGCGTCGAGGTGGACCCAGTTCGCGTCGCCCAATATCTCGTCCATCCATGGTGGCAGCTCGCCCGCGTACGCCAGTTGGACCTGCACGCCCGACATGGTCGCCGCCCGCGCGATCGCCAGGCTGCTGCCCACCGCGTCGCCATCGGGCCGCGTGTGGCAGATCACCAGCAGCCGGCCCGCCTCGCGGACCCACCCGGCCAGTTCCCTCGGTGAAACGGTCGACTCGTACACGGCGCTCTCCGTGGCGTGGCTCATGCGTGTTCTTCCAATTCTGCCCACGAAGGCACGGTGGTTGACAGGATCTCGTTCGCGCGCGCCACGTCGCGTGACAGTTGCGCGGTCAGTTGCTCGATGCCGCCGAAGCGGACCTGGTCCCGCAATCGAGAGACGAACGCCAAGCGCAGCGTCCAACCATACTCCGGCTCGTCGCTCTCCCGCTCGTACCCGATCAGGTGCGCCTCGACCCGCCGCTCCACGCCGCTGAACGTTGGACGATCGCCCACGTTGACCGCACAGGGGATGGTCCTGCCGTCTTCGAGCGTCGCGATGCACGCGTACACCCCATCGCCCGGCGGCATCTGCTCGCTCCGAAGGTTCGCCGTCGGGAACCCGATCGTTCTGCCGCGCTGGTCGCCCTTGACCACCTCTCCGATCATCTCGTACGCACGCCCCAGCACGCGTCCGGCGTCGGCCACCCGGCCGTGCGTGAGCAGCCACCGCACACGGCTGCTGCTGGCCGCCACGACGCTCTGGTCGTTCAGCGAAACCTCGACCGGCTCGACCACGCGCACCGAGAAGCCCCGCGATTGTCCGAGTTCGGCCAGCGTCCCCACGTCCCCCGCTCGCTTCGCACCGAACCGGAAGTCCGATCCTTCGACGATCGCCGCCGGACGCAATGGCATCAGGACGTCGTCCACGAACGTTTCGGGCGAGAGCCCCAGCAGCTCCGCTGAGGGTTCGAGTCTGAGCACGTCGTCGGCCCCGGCGTTCAGCAGCAGGTCGGCCCGCTGCTCGAAGCCCGTCAGCCGCGGCGGTGAGCCATCGGGATCCAGCACCGCCCGGGGCGAGGGATCGAACGCGAGCACCACCACGGTGGCGTGCGGCCCAAGGCCATCGGCGATCTCGCGGGCGGCCTCGACCAGCCGCCGGTGGCCAAGGTGCACGCCATCGAACACGCCGATGGTGAGCACGGAGGGCCCATCTGATCGGGTCGTGCTCGGTATATCCCCAGGATCGTCGGCGGCGGGCGGCACGGGGGCATGGTACGGCCCGCGGAGGCCCGCAGGCGGGGTTGGCGGTCCGATACCCAAGCGCAGGAAGAGCACCTGCGCCCATGGAAGCTCTTCCTGCGCCCATGGATGGTTTTCCTGCGCCTATGGATGCTCCTCCTGCGCCCATGGATGCCCTTCCTGCGCCTCTGGATGCTCTTCCTGCGCCCATGGATGGTCTTCCTGCGCCCCTGGATGCTCCTCCTGCGCCCATGGATGGCGTTCCTACGCCTCTGGGCAGTTCGTCTGCGCGCCCGGTCCAGCCGCCGATTCGCGCACACCGGCCCCGTACAATCCTGTTCGGCCCCCGCGACGCTCGCGCCCCGGGCCCCCAGCGCACGCCCGATGCCGAGCCCACCCACTCGCGAGGACCATCGATTCCATGGCCATCTTCAGCCGCAAGCCGAGCCGACCCATCACGCCCCAGGCCGCCAAGCCCGCCGGCGCGAATGGCTACACCACCCCCGACAACGGCCACGCCGGCGACCCCATCGACCCGGCCATCGCCGCGATCGGTTCGGACATGCTCGCCCGCGCCCGCAAGCACAGGGCCGGGCTGCTCAGCAAGAGCTTCTACAGCGACAAGCTCATGGACTGGTCCATGCGCGACCACGGCTTCAAGGTCGAGATGTTCCGCTTCGTCGACACCTTCCCCGTGCTGACGACCAGCGACATGGTCCACGAGCACCTGGTCGATTACCTCGGCCAGGACCACGTCACCATGCCCCCCGGCATGGATCTTGGCTTGAAGGCGGGCAGCCTCGCCAAGGGCCTGATGACCAAGACGATCTCGGGGCAGATCGAGGGCATGGGCCGCAAGTTCATCGCCGGCACCGATGCGCAGAGCGCGCTGCCGGGATTGCGCAAGCTCTGGGACAACGGCATCGCCTTCAGCGTCGACCTCTTGGGCGAGGCCTGCGTGAGCGACGAGGAGGCCGACGCGTACAAGGCCAAGTACCTCGACCTCGTCGAGAACCTGCCCGGCGACGTCGCGGGCTGGAAGACCAACGCCCGCCTGGAGCGCGACCACCTGGGCGGGATCCCGCGCACCAACGTCTCGATCAAGATCAGCAGCCTGAGTGCCAAGTGCGACCCCATCGACACCGCCGGGGCGATCAACGACCTCATGACGCGGATCACGCCCATCCTCGAGACCGCGCGCCAGAAGGGCGTGTTCGTCAACTTCGACATGGAGCATTTCGCGCTCAAGGACCTCACCCTCGAGCTGTTCATGCGCTGCTGCGAGGCGGTCGACTTCCACGCCGGTCTGGCCATGCAAGCCTACCTGAAGTCCGGCGTGGCCGATGCGCAGCGGATCAGCGAGTGGGCCCAGCGGACGGGGCGCATCGTGACGGTGCGCCTGGTCAAGGGCGCGTACTGGGACAGCGAGACGATTCATGCGGAGCAGGAGGGCTGGCCCTGCCCGGTCTGGAACGCCAAGTGGCAGACCGACCAGTGCTTCGAGGACATGTGCAAGGTGTTCCTGGACCACTGCCCCGTCGCGCCCGAGGCCGGCGGCATGGGCCCGACGCGCCTGGACAGCGGCTCGGGCGGCGTCAAGCTCGCCCTGGGCAGCCATAACGTCCGCTCCATCGCCGCAGCGCTCGCGTACAGCGATTCCAAGGGCCTGCCGCGCACCGCCGTCGAGCTGCAGATGCTCCACGGCATGGCCGACCAGCTCAAGCACGCCGCGAGCGACATGCACCTTCGCATCCGCGAGTACGTGCCCGTGGGCGAGATGATCCCCGGCATGGCCTACCTCGTCCGCCGCCTGCTGGAGAACACCAGCAACGAGAGCTGGCTCAAGGCCGGCTTCCTGGACGAGGCCGACGAGAAGACCCTGCTGGCCCGCCCCGTCCCCCGCGCCGGCCAGCCCACGGCCATCGACGACCTCTACAAGATGGCCGCCGAGCGCCACGAGCTGAGCAACGCCGACCCGCTCGTTGGCGACGGCCGCGCCTTCACCACCGAACCGCTCCGTGACTTCTCGAGGAAGGACGTCCGCGAGCGCTTCGCCAAGGCCGTGCAGGCCGCGAGCGTACCGACCGTGGCCAACGACCGCACGCCGGAGCAGGCAAGCGAGATGGTGGCCCGCGCCGAGCAGGCATTCCCGGCCTGGCGCGACGCCGACCCGCGCAAGCGGGCCGCCGTGCTCGTGCGCGCCGCCAAGGCCATGCGCGAGCGCCGCGACGAACTCAGCGGCATCATCATCAAGGAGAACGGCAAGGACTGGCGCAACGCCGACGCCGACGTGGCCGAGGCCATCGATTTCTGCGAGTACTACGCCCGCCAGGCGGTCGCCCTCTTCGACCGCCACCGCCTTGGTCGGTTCATCGGCGAGCTCGACGAGACCTGGTACCAGCCCCGCGGCGTCGCGGTCGTCATCAGCCCGTGGAACTTCCCCCTGGCCATCGCCTGCGGCATGACCACCGCCGCGCTGGTTACGGGCAACACGGTCATCCTGAAGCCCGCCGAGCAGACCCCCGCGATTGCCAAGGTCTGCTTCGACATCCTCAAGCAAGCCCTCGACACCGAGTTCGGTGGCGCGCACGAGGGCGCCATCCATTTCTGCCCCGCCCCCGGCGAGACCACCGGCGCCGCCCTCGTGCGCGACCCACGCGTCAGCCTCCTCTGCTTCACCGGCAGCAAGGCGGTGGGCCTGGACATCATCAAGGCCGCCGGCGTGACGACCGAGGAGCAGCAGCACGTCAAGAAGGTCGTCTGCGAGATGGGCGGGAAGAACGCCATCATCGTCGACAGCAGCGCCGACCTCGACGAGGCCGTGCTCGGCGTGCGGCTGAGCTCCTTCGGCTTCCAGGGCCAGAAGTGCAGCGCCTGCAGCCGCTGCATCATCGTCGACCCGCAGGGTCCGCAGGGTGAACACACGCAGACGTTCATCCGCCGCCTGGTCGCCAGCACCAACTCGCTGGTCATCGGTGACCCAACCAAGCCCGGCACCGACGTCGGCCCGGTCATCGACGAGGAAGCGGCCGGCAACATTCGCCGCCACATCGAGACCGCCAAGAAGGAAGGCCTGAAGCTCGAACTCGCGATGGAGGCCCCGGCCGGTCTCGAGCAATCCGTCGGCAAGCCCTACGTCGGCCCCCACATCTTCAGCGGCGTCACGCCCGACAAGACGCTCGCCCGCCAGGAAGTCTTCGGCCCCGTGCTCGCGATCATGCACGCCAAGTCGTACGACGAGGCGTTACAGATCGCCAACAACCACCCCTACAAGCTCACGGGCGGCGTCTTCACTCGCAAGCCCACGCACATCGAGATAGCCAAGCGCGACTTCCGCGTGGGCAACCTCTACATCAACCGCGGCATCACCGGCGCCCTCGTCGCCCGCCAGCCCTTCGGCGGCTTCGGCATGTCGGGCGTGGGCAGCAAGGCCGGCGGCGTCGACTACCTGCTCCAGTTCGTCGAGCCCCGCGCGAGCTGCGAGAACACCATGCGCCGCGGCTTCGCCCCTGAGCTCTAGGCCATCACATCAAAACACGAAACTCGCTCGGCGGCTTACTTCAGCCGCTCGAGCTTGCCCTTGCGCTTCACGAGGTTCTTGTAGTCCCACTGGACGTCCCGGGCCTCGGCCAGCCACCGTTCCAGCTTCTCGACATCAACCTGCTTGGCATCGGTGAACCTGGCCTCGGCCGCCTTGAACTTGCCCTCGTTCGCAAGGCCGTCCTCCTCGAACGACTGCCCACTCCAGAAGAGCAGCCGAACGCAGTCCTTCAGCTTGCTGTATCCGACCACGGGATTTCCATCCAGGAACCAGACCGGATGCGCGTGCCAGATCTTGTTCTCAGCCTCGGCCAGTTCGCCGTCGATGGTCCGGGCCAGCAGGTCGCAGATCTTCTGGTCTGGCTTCTCGAGGCTGGCGTTGTACGCGGCGGTATCAGGATGCATGTTCTATCTCACGAGACGCTGGTTCTGCGACTCCCCCGATTGTACCAATGAAGAACCCCTCGCCGTCGCGAGGGGTTCGTGGTCACACGCCAGGTTCTCTGACGATCGGGATCAATACACCCGGCCGCGAGTTTCCTCGACCTCGGGAACATCGATCACCGTCGGCTCGATCTCGATCACCCGCTCGGCCCTCGGCAGACGCTGCCCGCCGATGCTGGCCTTGGCGCGATCCTCGTAGCTCAGGCCCTTCTCGCCAGACGCCAGGCTCTCGAGCTTGGCCTCCTGCTCCGAACGAAGCTGCGCGAGGCGGTTCTTCACCTGGTCGATGCTGTGGGCCTGGTATGGGCCGAGTTCGTCCAGGGTCTGCTGGCGGGCCTCCATCATGTCGATCATCCGCTCGTTGCGGGCGATCGCGTCGATCTGCTGGTTGAGCCGCCACAGTTCGCTCTGGAACTGCGCCTTCTCGCTCTCGAGCTTCACCAGCAGGTCGGTCAGCCGCTCGCGCTGCTGGCCCAGCAGGTCGATGTCGCCCGCGATTGAGTCGGCCTCGGCGATGTACGCGTCGCGCGTCTTGGCGATCTCGGCCGCCTTGGCCTGAGCCTCGCTGAGGTCCATCTTCGAGCCGTTGAAAGTCACGCGGACGATCACGCCGTGCCCGGCCTCGGCCCGGACGTTCTCGGCCCGGGCGAAGGTGTTCTGCATGGCGTCCAAATCAGCTTGGGCAAGCTCCACGACGCGCTCGGCCACGGCCAGCTCACGCTGGTACTCCGAGGTCTGCGCATCCAGGGTGCTCAGATCCTGCCGCACGCGAGCGATCCGCTCGGGATACTGGCTCTCCAGCTTGCGAAGCTGGGCCCGCATCCGCACCGGGTCGTCGATGTTGCGGTCGATGGTCTCGTTCACGGTGTCACGGGCTTGGCTGAGGGCAGCGCCCACACGCTCGGGGCCGGCCACGGCGATCAGCCCGCCGCCCACGAGGGTCCCGATGACGCCGACGCGAATGATGGTCTTGACGAATGGCATGGTGCCGACCTCCTGTAAAATCGTTCGTCAGTTCCGGCTGCTCGCGGGACGCTGGCCCCTGTCCGATCCACCCGGCGAGCGTCGGCCCATCCCTTCAGGGGCCGCTCGCTCTGTCTGCCAGACTTGTTGGGAAGCCGCCCCGCCGCATTTCACGCCAGCCCCCCAATTCGCCACCTTTCCCGGTAAAGCGGACCTTCCCGAATCCCAATTACGCTCGTGAGGGACGCCAACGGCCACTTTCCGCACTGCCGCGGCCGCCGGCGCGTCATAATGGAGGGGGGCGAAGCGTTCCATCGCACCCCGACGATCCCGAGGACTCAGGGGAACCGTGGATGCTGCACTCCGTCACCACAGACTTTATCGGGCGACTGCGAAACAACGACGAGGCCGCCTGGTTCGAGCTGTGGGAAACCTTCGGCCCGGTCGTCCGCACCCAGCTCACCCGCTGGGGCAAGGGCCGCATCGGCGTCGAGACCGTCCGCGACCTGTCCCAAGAGACACTGGCCGCCCTCAGCGGCTCGATCGACCGCTACGACCCCAGCCGCGGGGCCCGCTTCAGCACGTGGCTGCTGGCGATCGCCAAGCACGTTCTCGGTGACGAGATCGACCGTCGCATGGCCCAGAAGCGAGGCTCGGGCAAGAAAGCGGTAGCCCTCGACGAGCGATGGGCCACCATGCCGTCGACCATCGGGGCCGACGCCGAGTACGAAGCCTCGGTCTTCCGCGCCAAGATCGAGGCCGCCCTGCGGGCCGTCGAGCACGAGGCCGAGTTTGTCGACTTTTCCATCTACCGCATGCGGGTGCTGGACGGCCTGACCGGCCGCGACGTGGCCGCCCAACTGGGCGTCAGCGAACCCACCGTCAGCCGCCGCTTGGCCAAGGTCCGAGACATGGTCCGCCTGCGGTCCAAGGCCATGGTCCAGCAATTCAGCTTCACCGAGGACGAACTGGACGAGGCGGCGCGAAACGGGCTCGACCTGAATCCAACAAAGGCTGACGACGACCTGTTCGATGAGGCCATCGCCGAGATCTACCACCGGCAGGCCGAACTCCGCCAGAAGGACGAACAGGCGGCGATGGAAGGCTGACCGACACCTCCCCCGGTCGGCCAGGAGGCCCCGATGACCACCCCGCTGCTCGTGATCCTCGCGATCCTGCTCCTCATCCCCGCGGCCGTTGTCATCATCGTGTACGCGATCAAGGCCTTCACTTTCATCGTCAAGCGCGTCTTCGGCTTCATCTTCGGGATGGTCAGCGACCTGCTGCGCCTCATCGGCATCCTCATCACAGTTCCCATCCTCAGCCTGCTCGTGGTCGCCAACATCGTCATCGGACGCTGGTCGGCCGCCGGACACTTCGGCAAGGGCGTCACCGACGAGGTCCGCACCTTCGGCGCCGCGCTCTATCGCCTGTGCATCGGCCATCCGGCGCGGCTGCTGTGCCTCACGCCCTTGACCGAGGGACTCGAACGCCGCCTGCCCGAGATCGTCGCGGCGGCCCCGGGTCCCGACAAGCCCAGCCGCCGGACCGGCGCCTTCGAGGGCTACCAGGTCACCGGCTCGCTGCCCGGCGGCGGCTCGGGCGGCAAGCTCTACCTGGCCACCCCCGACGAGCGCAAGCGCGGCGCGTTCCTGCGCCAGGGCATCGGCGAGGTCGACCAGGTCGTCATCAAGTCCTTCCACCTGCGCGAGGGCTCGAGCCTGCCGCAGATCGTCCGCGAGAGCCGCAGCCTCGACTCGGCCCGCAAGATGGGCCTCGTGCTCGAGCACGAGCTGACCGACGAGCGGTTCTTCTACGTCATGCGCTACGCGCCGGGCGAGTCGCTCACCCGCGTCACCCAGCAGATGCACGCCATGACCGGCGGCAAGGGCCTGAGCAAGCGCAACCTCCGCGCCGTCATGGGATACTCGCGAGACCTGCTCGACACCCTGGCCGCCTACCACGCCGGCGGGCTGTGGCACAAGGACGTCAAGCCCGACAACATCATCGTCGACGGCGACCGCGCACGCCTGGTCGACTTCGGGCTCATCACCCACCTCCGCTCGGCCATGACGCTGACCACCCACGGCACCGAGTACTTCCGAGACCCCGAGCTCGTCCGCATGGCCCTGCGCGGCGTGAAGGTCAACGAGGTCGAGGGCGAACGCTTCGACGTGTACGGCGCCGGGGCCGTGCTCTACTCGATGATCGAGAACAGCTTCCCCGCCCACGGCGGGCTCAGCCGCATCAGCCAGCCGTGCCCCGAGGCCATCCGCTGGATCGTCCGCCGATCGATGACCGACTACGACAAGCGATACCGCACCGCCCGCGAGATGCTCGCCGACGTGCAGTACGTCATTTCCTCCGAGGACATGTTCGCCATCAAGCCGGCCGAGCTGCCCAGCATGGGCGGCGGCGCCGCCGTCGCGTCGGCCATGGACACCGACGAGGCCGACGACCCGCGCGCGGTCGTTTCGCCTGTCGCCCACCACGCACCCCCACCACCGCTCCCCGGCGATAAGCCGAACCAGAAAGCCAGCGGCAAGGCCAGGGCCCCGCACATCCGCGTGCTCAACTGGTGGTCGGGCAGCTTCACCATCGGCGGCGAACGCGACGAGCGCCCGATGGGCGACGTGCCCGTCAACGTCGGCGCGCCCGCGCCGGCGTTCGTTCGTGCCAGCGCGCCCATGCCCGGCGGCGGCGAGAAGCGCCGCGCCCACGAGCAGGTCGCCAGCGCCCGCCAGCGCGCCCAGGAGCGCCGCCACCGCGCGCAGCAGCGCCGGCGTTCACTCACCGGCAAGGGCGGCAAGTCGGGCGGCGCGCGCCTGGGTATCGGCCTGGCCATCATCCTCGTCGTGCTGCCCGCCGTCGCCGCAGGCCTCATCACCGTGCAGTACGCCAGCAACAACCGGACGCCCTACGAAGAGGGCCGCCGCATCACCATGACCCCGCCCACGCCCGATGCGCCAGAGCACACCCCGCAGACCGAGGCTCCCTATGAGATCGCCATCCAGTTGCGCGAAGCCGTCCGCAAGGCTTCGGACAACGACATGGACGGCACGCTCCTGGTCGTCCGCGACGCCACGGGCCTCTCACTCGAAGAGCGTGCCGTGCTCGAGCACCGCCTGGCCGCCCTGCGGGCCGCCGGCGTCCGCGTGCTCGACGCCCACAACGCCGACGAGGACGAACTCGAGCACGTCACCGAACTGCTGGCCACCCTCCGCGCCAGCCTGGGCATGACCGACCCCGACTCCGACCAGGGCTCGAAGGTGCTCAAGGCGTGGGTGCACGAGCACGACGACATCGACGCGATCTACTGGATCTCCGCCGACGAGCACGACGCCGCCATCGCTCAGCCGCTCATGCGGGCCAGGGGCGAGACTGGCGAGACCATCCTGCGGGCGCTGCGTCAGCTTCCTTGATCGGCCTTGGCATTAGGATCAGCTTCGACAGGCTTGGGTTGGGCGTCAGTAACCTTTGCAAGGGCTTTCTTGGCGATAAACCCGATCACGCCGAGCACCGCGAACGTCACCGCCAAGGCGATCACGATCTCCAGCTTGTCACGCTTGAACAGGTCCACGAGGTTGTCGCCACGCTTGGCGCCCTCGGCCGCCAGCCACACGGCGGCGAACGTGCGCGGCGCCATGCCGATGGCCGTACCGATGACGTAGGGCACAAGCCTCACGCCCGAGGCCGCCATCGCCAGGTTCGTGAGCGCAAAGGGTGAGTTGGGCGGCACGCGCAGCAGCGCCACGATCGCCGTCGTCCGAAGCATGCCGTGCCCGATCAACGCATCACGCACGGCCCGGGCCTTGGCGTTCTCCTCGATCATCTTCTCCACACGCCGCTTCGAGACTGTGCGTGCGATCGTGTAGCCCACGATTGATGCACCCGCAAACCCCGCCCACGCCGCAAGGAAGCCGACCGCCGGCCCGAAGGCCCAGCCGCCCAGCAACGCCTGCGAATACGTCGGCAGCGCCCCGAACCCCGCGCTGAACATGAATATCACCGCATAGAGCACCACGCCCTGCGTCTGGTGCGTCTGCAGCCAATCGGAGATGTCGCCGATGTACGCCAGCAGCAGGAACCCGCCCAGAGGCGGCATCGCCGTCCACGCCAGCGCCAGGAACCCCGCCGGCCCCAGGCGCTTGAAGAACGCAACCAGCCCTTCTTTCTGCGGGATCTCACCCGCCTCGGTCGGCGGCGTGCTCGGGCTCTCGGCCTGTTGGTCAGCCTGGCTCTCGGATGGCTCGGCAGTCGTCATGGCCCCAGCGTACGCGGGGCAGCCCCACCGCGAGCCCGCCTACGCTCACCGGTTGTCGAGAAACCCGCGCCCGACGGCCCACCGGCCGCCCGAGCGCCTTTCAGCCCACCGGGCCGAGGTCCCCCGCTCCATGTTGCCCAAGCCCCCGCCGCGTGAGCCCTCGCTGGGCTTTATCTACTCGCCGCCCTACCGCATCCAGGGCATCTCCATCGCGGGCGAAGCCACCGCCATCCAGGTGCCCGAGCTCGACGTCTGCTTCGACATGGGCGCCTGCCCCCGGGCCATGCTTGCCAGCCCCATCTGCGCCCTCAGCCACGGACACATGGACCACGTGGGCGGCCTTGCGTACTACCTCAGCCAGCGGCAGTTCCAGGGCATGGGCACGGGCACCATCGTCTGCGATGCCCGCATCGAGCAGGACCTCCGGCGGATGCTGGAGGGCTACGTCGGCCTCGAACGCCAGCGCACGCCCTACGAGCTCATCCCACTCGAGGACGGCCAGGCACACCAACTGAAGCCCAACCACTTCCTCCGCGGCTTCCACACCGAGCACACGGCCCCCTCGATAGGCTACGTGGCCTACGAGCACCGCACGAAGCTCAAGGACGAGTTCGTGGGCCTGCCCCAGGAGAAGCTCGTCGAACTCAAGAAGCGCGGAGAGGAAATCACCCGCAGCTTCGAGGTGCCCCTCGTGGCCTACACGGGGGACACCCTGCCCGGCGCCCACTTGCTGCGATCCGACATACGGGCAGCCCGCGTGGTCATCGCCGAGTGCACGTTCTTCGAGAAGGGCCACCACAAGCGTTCACGCATCGGCATGCACATGCACGTAGACGACATCGCCCAATGGCTGCCCCTGCTGGAGTGCCAGACGCTCGTCCTGGGCCACATCTCCCGCCGCACGCAACTGGGGGATGTCCGCCAGGCCCTCGAAGAGCGTTTGTCACCCGAAGACCTCGCCCGGGTGCGCGTGCTGATGGACCACCGCGCTAACCGCCAGGAATACGAACGGCTCGTCGCGCAGTCGCAAGCCGACCAACCGAGCGAATCTTCGCAAGAAAACGAAGACGCCTGAGGCACGCGCAGGGGCGTTTCGCACGCACGCGGGCCAACTGCGGTTGACACGGATCGACAATTGTGTTATCTTGATCCCCGCGTCTGTTCGAGCGGTTGGAAACAGGGCTACCCGCAACCGACCTGGCTCATTCAGCCGCCGGCAGCGGCGTGATATCCTGCGCCACCGCCGAGCCTAGTAACCCACGCGGTCAAAGGGGGTCACGCATGGGCTCAGCATCGGCAGCCGGCTACGGCCAGGTCACTCCAGACGATCGCCACGCCGCTCTCAGCCGCCGCGAGGCCGACGCCCTCTTGTCCCAGGCCCTGGTCACCGTCCGGGCCGAGCACCCGACCCTGGTGCGTGTGTGGTTCGAGGAACTCGAGCCCGTGTCGCTCGATTCGGGCCTGCTTATCGTCCGCTGCGCCAGCGAGGTGCAGCGCGACCACATGGACCGCGAGTGCAGCCGCCCCTTCACCGACGCGGCCCGCATGGCATCGGGACAGTTCGTCAACGTCCGCTTCGTGGGTCCTACCGGCCAGGGCCCCCAGCCACCGCGCATCGCGCGTCAGCTGGCCATCAACGCCGACAACACCTTCTCCAACTTCATCGTCGGTCCGGGCAATCGCCTGGCCCACGCCGCGGCCCAGGCCGTCGCCGAAGAGCCCGGCCGCCGCTACAACCCGCTGTTCATCCACGGCGATGTCGGGCTGGGCAAGACCCACCTGCTCCAGTCCATCTGCATCCGGATCAAGGCCCAGCACCCCGATTGGACGATCGAGTACGTCTCGTGCGACGAATTCACCAACCAGTTCATGGAGTCGGTGCAAGCCGGCCGCATGAGCGACTTCCGCAACGAGTTCCGCCAGGTCGACATGCTCGTGATCGACGACGTGCACTTCCTGGCCAAGCGTGACCGCACGCAGGAAGAGTTCTTCCACACCTTCAACGCGCTCTACCAGACCAACCGCCAGATCGTCCTTAGCTCCGACGCCCCGCCCGAGGACATCCCCGACCTCGAGGACCGGCTGGTCAGCCGATTCAAGTGGGGCCTGGTCACCGCCGTCGAGGCGCCAGACTACGAGACGCGCATCGCCATCGTGCAGACCAAGGCGCGCCTGCGCGGCCTGACCCTGGGCGAAGGCGTGGCCGAGCACGTGGCCGCCTGCATCGACACCAACATCCGCGAACTCGAGGGCGCTATCACGAACCTCCAGATCCGTGCGTCGGTCGACAACCGGCAGGTCGACCTTGCGCTCGCTCGCGACACCATCATCGCCCCAGATCAAGCAAACGAGCCCACCAGCGCGACCATGCAGGCCGTTCTCGATGCCGCCATCAACTTCTACGGCGTCAAACTCAGCGACCTGCAGGCCAAGAAGAAGACCCGCTCCATCGCTCGGCCGCGCCAGGTCGTCATGTACCTCGCCCGCAAGCACACACGCCATTCGCTCGAAGAGATCGGCGGCTACCTCGGCGGACGCGACCACACCACGGTGATGCACGGCGCGAGCAAGATCGCCGAGCTTCGCGACGCCGACCAGGCATTCGCCGCAGAACTTGATCGCCTCGAGGCCCGCATCACCGGCGGCGGCTCGAATTCAGCCCAGTCTTAGGCCCATCCCTCACAGCGATCTGACAAGATAAATCCAAAATCACCCCCACTTCAGCGAGGCTCCACGCTGAAGAGGGAAGCTTGTGTATCGACAGCCGCCCCGGCGTCGAACGCACGAAACACCGGGCGGGCCCCAAACCGGCGCCCACCGACAAAAACGGAGCATCACGATGCAAGCCAAGCAACTCGTCCTCGTCTGCGGTCTGGCCCTGACCACCATGGCGGCGACCGTCGCCGCACAGAACGGCACCAACAACGACCGCCGCGAGGGTGTCCAGCAGGATCGCCAGGATCGCCTCGGCGAAGCCAGCCGCGCCGCGCGTCAGGACAACCAAGTCTCCTCGGCCAACAACATCCTCACATCGCTCGAAGGGATCTGGAACGTGAGTATCCAGGTCAATCGAACGCAGTGGGACGCGATGAACCGATCCAGGCCCAGCACGACCGATCGCGGTACGGGCCAGGAAACGAATGGCACCGATCTGGATTCGACCAACCCCGATCAGCCAGATGACCGCACGCCGCGCGAGCGCGACGCCGAGCGTCAGAACGAGCGCGAACGCCAGAACCCAACCCGCGAGCCGGATCGCCGCGACCGCGAGAACATCAACGAGCGCGGCGAGCGTGGCGACCAACTCGATGGCGCCGACTCGACCCAATCGGGCCAGATGAACTCGGCTGACGGCATGGCTCGCTCGCAGGCCATCCTGGGCGGCAACATCCTGCGGACCACCGTGATCTTCGGCGCCGACACGCAGTCGGCCCGCACCACCACGGGGCGTACGACCGAGCGTCAGGATCGCGGCACAGATCGCAACCCGCAACGCGACGCCGACCGTCAGGGCACGCAGCGTGATGGCATGACTACCACGACCACGATGGGCCAGATGGACAACAGCAACCTCCAGAGCATGTCCTTCCTGGGCTACGACCAGAACAGCGGCGAGTACAACCTCGCCCTGATGACCGGCCAGAGCGGCAGCATCCACTACTTCACCGGCAAGTACGACCTGTCGGGCCGCCGTATCGTCTTCAAGAGCGTCGACGACTCGCCGGTGTCGACCTCGACCACCGACCGCCGCTCGACCGGAAGCAGCGTGACCACAACCACAGGAACGCAGATGGAAGATGTGACCGTCGTCCTGCAGATGGACGGCAACGACACCTATACCGTCACCGCATACAGCGGCTCGGCGGCGCTCGGCAGCCCGTCCAGCCGCGGCGGTGCCGACCTCGGCGGCCAGCCGTCACGCGATGACAACCGTGACAATCGCGACACGCGCGACTCGGCCAACCGCCAGGGCCAGCAGGACGCCACCGGCCAGACGATGGCCGCCAACATCATCTACAAGGCCACCTACACCAAGGCCGACAGCAGCATGCGTTCGCAGCATGACCGCATGTTCGACGACCGCGAGCGAGAGGAGCGAGCCGCCCGCTTGGACGAACTCGAGCAGGAGCGCAACGAGCGGAATCCGTCGGATCGTCGCTAACTGAATGAAAGACGCCCGGGACGGTGTGGTCCCGGGCGTTTCACAGTGTGGTGCTCGGAGAGAGCCATGGGGTCGGCTCTTCTCCCAGTCCCCGGCGTCACAAACGTGAGTGGCGTCGGGGCTTTTCGTGCGCCTACTCGTCGTCCTTCTCGTGGTTCATCGACTTGGGCATGTTCTCGAGCACCTTGTCGATCAGACCGTACTTGAGCATCTCCTGGTCGTCGAGCCACAGGTTGCGGTCGCAATCGCGCTCGATCTTCTCGGCGCTCTGCCCGGTCGCGTCGGCATAAATCTGGTACAGACGCTCGCGGAGGCGGATGATCTCCTTGGCCTCGATCTCCAGATCGGTGGCCTGCCCCTCCATCACGCCGCCGATGAGCGGCTGGTGCATCAGGTTGCGGCTGTTGCGCAGGCAGAACCGCTTGCCCTTAGCCCCACTGGCGGCGATGACCGAGCCCATGCTCGACGCCTGCCCGATGATGTACGTGCACACCTGCGGTTGGATGAAGTTCATCGTGTCGATGATGCCCAGCCCGCTGGTCACGCTGCCGCCGGGAGAGTTGACGTACAGATGGACATCGCTCTCGGGATCCTCGTTGGCAAGGAACAGGAGCTGGGCGACGATCAGGTTGGCCATGTCGTCCATCACCGGCCCGCCAAGGAAGATGATCCTGTCCTTCAGCAGACGCGAGTAGATGTCGTACGACCGCTCGCCGCGGCCGGTCTTCTCGATGACGATGGGCACCAGGTAGTTCGATTCAACGCTCATGGGCGGGTCTCTCCGGCTTGGGGTGGTCGTGGGCGTGCAAAGTGGGGTGAAGGGGTCCAACTCGGGCCGGCTCAGCCGCCGCCCTTCTTCGTGTGCTGCAGCACCTCGTCGACGATGCCGTAGGCCTTGGCTTCCTCGGCGCTGAAGTAACGGTCACGCTCGCTGTCACGCTGGATCGTCTCGGCATCCTGGCCCGTGTGATTGGCCAGGATCTCGTTCAACGCACGCTTGCTCTTGATGATCTGCTCGGCCTGCAGGCGGATGTCCTCGGCCTGGCCCGTGATCCCGCCGTAAGGCTGGTGGATCATGACCTTGGCGTGCGGCAGGATGTACCGCTTGCCCTTCTCGCCGGCCGTCAGCAGCACCGCGCCGCCCGAGTAGGCCCGGCCGATGCAGTATGTCGCCACCGGGCTGCTCAGGAACTGCATGGTGTCGTAGATCGCCAGCGTGTCATCCACGGCCCCGCCGGGGCTGTTGATGTAGAAGTTGATCTCCT
>JAUHYE010000050.1 GCA_030426395.1 Phycisphaerae bacterium | reverse complement strand
TACAGCCTGAGCGGTGGTCGATCGCTCGCCGATGCCGAGATCGTGATCGACCTTGAAGTCGAGCTTGCCGGCGATGTGCGCACGGGCGCCACGCGCATCACCTTCGATGACTTCGGCAGCCCTGATACCGCTCGCACCGGCATCCTCCAGGACCTCCCCACGGATCGCCATGTCGTGATCGAGCGCGTACGTGTCCCCGTCAACACGCCAGTAGCCCTGCGTGTCCAACTCGCCAAAACCATGTCGCTTCCTGCCGGCGAAGGCCAGGCGCGTTTGGGCTTCCTCGAGCCAAGAACAGAGAATCCCAGCACGGGCCTGCCCATCGGACGCCCCGTGTTCGTCCTGCCCGATGGCGTGACGGTGGATTCCGAGCAGGCCGGCATCCGCGACAACCGCTATATCGTCTGCTCGGCCGACCTCGACGGCGACGGTTCGCTCACCATCTTCGACTTCCTTGCCTTCCAGAACGCCTTCGACGCGGGCGACCCCATCGCCGACTTCGACGGCGACGGCGAGCTGACGATCTTCGACTTCCTGGCGTTCCAGAACGCGTTCGACGCGGGGTGTGAGTAGTCTGGTCGCCTCGCCGGCGGGGCCGAGTTCGTTTTGACGCTTCGCCAGCGGGGCCGGGTTCGTTTTGACGCTTCGCCAGCGGGGCCGCGCCATTCGGGCATTGGTCCGTGGGCCATCTCGCCCGATGGCCAGACAGCCGTGTGCGAGCGGAACTCTGGGCTGGTGGGGGAAGGGCGGGCAAAGCCGCGAAAACCCCGCCAGAATCGGTAGCGGTTCCTCGCGAGATCGGGTATATTGGGCGGATGCGCGTGGTGCTGGGATGGGTTGATCCTGGACCCGTCGCCCGAGTGCGGGAGGACTTGGTATGGGCGTTGGGTTTGGGCGGGGGATTCTGGCCGTCGTGATGATGGGACTGCTGGCCGTGCTTTGGGGGGGGCAGCGGGCGGTTGGGCAGGCGTGTGAGCCGGCGTGGGCCGAGGGGGTGTTCGAGATTGCGGGCGTGGACCGCGACGTCGCAGCCCTGGCGGTCTTCGACGATGGCTCGGGCGAGGCCCTGTACGTCGCGGGCAGGTTCACCAGCGCCGGCGGCAGGGACGCAAACCACGTCGCACGGTGGGACGGTTCGGCGTGGTCCACGCTGGGCGACGGACTTGATGAGAGCGCCTCCGAGCTTGTCGTCTTCGATGACGGCACCGGACCAGCGCTCTACGCGGCGGGCGCCTTTACCACCGCCGGCGGCGAACCCGCCAATCGCATCGCCCGGTGGGACGGTTTCGCGTGGACACCGCTGGGCGTGGGTTTGGACCAGTACGCCTCGGCGATGTGCGTCTTCGACGATGGTTCGGGCGAGGCGTTGTACGTCGCGGGCGGGTTTACCTCGGCCGGCGGCCAACCCGCCAACTCCGTGGCCCGCTGGGACGGTTCGGCTTGGACACCGCTGGGTTCGGGCCTGGACGACGGTGTCTCGACGCTGGCGGTGTTCGACGATGGCTCTGGGCCGGCCCTGTACGCCGGCGGCGAATTCACGAGCGCGGGCGGCGTTACCGCCAACTACGTTGCGCGGTGGGACGGATCGGCCTGGACGCCCCTGGGAAGCGGGATGGAGGGGCGGAGCCTGACAGGCGTGAACGCCTTGGTCTCGTTCGACGAGGGCTCAGGCCCGGCCCTCTATGCCGGGGGTAGGTTTGACACCGCCGGCGGTCGGCCCGCGAACTACATCGCGCGTTGGGACGGCGTGGAGTGGACCCCGGTCGGCTCGGGCGTGCAGAACGTTGTCATCTCCCTTGCGGTCTTCGATGATGGGGCGGGCGAGGCCCTGTATGCTGGTGGATGGTTCGAGTGGGCCGGTGGGACCCCGGCCTCACACATCGCCCGGTGGGATGGCTCGGCGTGGTCGCCGCTTGGCTCTGGGACGAGCGGCTGGATCAACGCGATGGCCGAGTTCGACGACGGCAACGGACCGGCGCTCTACGCCGGGGGTCTCTTCAATGAGGCCGGCGGGCTGTTCGCGAGCATGATCGCTCGATGGGACGGCGACTCTTGGGCGACCTTGGGCAAGGGCCTCAACGACCTCGTCTACACGCTCACCGAGTTTGATGACGGCAACGGGCCGGCGCTCTACGCCGGAGGTAACTTCACCACCGCCGGCGATGCGCGAGCCAACCAAATCGCGCGGTGGGACGGTTCGGCGTGGGCCGCACTCGGGACGGGCCTGAACGACTATGCCCGCGTCTCGACGGTCTTCGATGATGGAACCGGCGAGGCGCTCTACGTCGGGGGTGGCTTCACGACCGCGGGCGGGGTCAACGCGAGTTGCATCGCCCGCTGGGATGGCTCGGCGTGGTCGGCGCTTGGCGAAGGCGTCGACGCGGCCTACCCGGCGGTCAGCGCGTTGGCCGTGTTCGACGACGGCACGGGCCCAGCGCTCTTTGTCGGCGGCAGGTTTGACACGGCCGGCGGCGTCCCCGCCTTGGGCCTGGCGCGTTGGGATGGGTCGGCCTGGTCGGCCGTGAGCGACGGACTGGACGGCACCATCACCGCACTAACCGTGTTCGACGACGGATCGGGCCCCGCCTTGTACGTGGGGGGAGCGTTCGGCATCGACGGCACGACGTACTTCATCGCTCGATGGGACGGCGTCGCGTGGACGCCACTTGGCGCTGGGACGAATCGAATCGTGCGCGCGTTGGTGGGCTTCGATGATGGAAGCGGACCGGCGCTCTACGCCGGTGGCGACTTCAGGATGGCCGGCGGTGCGGAGGCGAACTACGTTGCGCGTTGGGACGGCGCCTCGTGGTCGAACCTGGGCATCGGCATGGACGACATCGTCATGAGCCTGGCCGTCTTCGACGATGGCGCCGGCCCCGACCTGTACGCCGGCGGCAAGTTCGAGGAAGCCGGGTTCGTCGACGCCACGGGCATCGCGCTGTGGAACGGGCGGGGATGGCGGCCCGTGGGCGGCAGCGTGGACGGGCGATTCGGCGAGGTCTACGCCTTGGCGGTCCACCAGGGGATGTCGGGCCAAGCCCTGCACGTGGGCGGATCGTTCGAGACCGCTGGCGGCATCGTCTCGAGCTACATGGCCCGGTGGGGCTGCGAGCGTGCACCCTGCCCGCCCGACCTGGACGGCGACGGCGAACTCACGCTCTTCGACTTCCTGGGCTTTCAGATCTATTTCGACCTGATGGACCCGCGGGCCGACTTCGACGGCGACGGCGAGCTGACCATCTTCGACTTCCTGGCCTTCCAGAACGCGTTCGACGCGGGCTGCGAGTAGGCACGCCTCGAACCAAGCACCTTGAAAGGCCCCCGCCACCCGGGGCCTTTTGCATGATGGGTGAACCATTTTCCTGCCTCGTGGAACGCCTCGGGCACCTGCCGGAGCCGCGCATCCCCTTGCCTGGACCGCTCGCCTGCCTGCCCGAGCCCCCCCGCTGCCTCCCGGAGCGTCTGGCGTGCCTGCCGGGCCCGCTCCGGAGGCTGGATCCAGGGCTCGGGGAGCTGCGGGGAAGGCTCCCTTGGCAGTCTCGGGCGTGGGTAACCGTGCCCCGGCCGGGGGAGAAGCTGCCCCGGGCCCCGGATCCGGCCGATGGTCCTCTGGGGCCTTGAACCGAGAACCGAGAAGCCCGAGAAGAAGAGCCCCCACCGGAGGCGCCATGCCACGCCGAGCCGACAAGGCCCAAGAGGACGTTCCTGACCCAGATACGGCACGTCCGACGCACCTGGGAAGCCGCCGACCCTACCAGCTTCGGCCTGAACGAGGCCCAGGTCCAGCAGTTCGGCCGCGAGTACGACAAGGCCCTGGCGGCCCACGCCCGCGTCGAGGAGTTACGGACCGAGCTCGCCCGGGCCATGTCCGAGAAGCGCACCGCCATCGGCGCCCTGCGGCGGACATTCGGCGGGCTGAGCACCATCATCGACGGGCTGGCGAGGGTCTCGCGCGACCCGGCGGTGTACATCCGGGCGGGCATCAAGAAGCCCGACCGGAAGGGCCCGCTGCCCAAGCCCGCGGCGCCCACCGAGCTGAAAAACAAGCCCCGAACCAACGGCGAGCTGGAACTGCGGTTCAAGATCGACGACGATGGCCGCGGCAACCTGATGTACGAGGTCCGCCGGCGGTGCCAGCCGATCGAGGGCGGCGAGCGGCCTTGGGAGCCCGTGGCGATAACGCCCAGCCGGATGATCGTTGACGAGGACGTGCCGCCGGGGCTGCGGGCGATCAGTTACCAGGTGCGTGCCAGGCGGACCAACGGGAAGACCGGCGAGTGGTCGAGCGCGGTGGCCTTCCCGTTCGGGACGATCCCGAGCTACAACAGCCCGAGTGCGGCCGAGGGGCAGGTGGAGGCGAAGCCGGAGGGGGCTGCCACGGCACGCCCTGCCTGAGTTTGGGCCTCTCGTGCGCGTCAACGCATCCGAGTCCCGGGGTCGGCGGTACGGTTGGGCGTGGGCGTGGGCGATTGGATCTTCACAACGCTGGCCTGGCTCCTGCTCGCGATAGGCGTGCTCGGCCTCGCGTGGGCGCTGCTGTGGGATCGCTCGCGCGGCCGCAGGCGGTGCCCGAGGTGCTGGTACATCGTCGATGGCGTGCCCGAGCGCGATGGCGCGACGACGTGCCCGGAGTGCGGCAAGGTTGTTCGTAAGGCGCGCAGGCTCCGCAAGACGCGGCGAAGGTGGGGCTTCGCGTTGCTCGCCGTGCTGGTGCTGCTCGGTTCGCTCGTGAGTTCGATGTACCCCAGCGTTCGCGACCACGGCTGGCACCCGATCTTCGCGCGCTCGCCCGACATCGTGCTCATCGCGCTCGTGCCGTGGACCAAGCACTTCAACTACAACGACTGGAGCTTCTCGTACGAGGGCAATTACCTCGAGCCGCACCTCTGGCGCCGGCTTGTGGGCACGCAGGAAGACGCGCCCGAGCTGGCCTCGTGGCGGACCGGCCGGCTGAACATGCTCGAGGCCTGGCTCCTGCGACGCACGGCCCCGAAGTTCCTTGAGAATCCGGGATACGAGCGGCACCCCTTCCTCGCGGTCGATCTGATGGTCGCCGCCCATCGTGGGCATCTGGCCGAACTGCCCAAGGGCCGGGAGATCGAGGCGGTGGCGTGCATGGCCGGCTACGCGTACGTCAGCGCCGAGCGTTTCCAGGGTGGGGGCGTGATCGAATATACATGGAGCGATCCGTTCGTCATCAAGTTCACTGTGGTCCGCGAGCATGGCGGGGTGATGCGGCACGATGAGGCCGTCGTGGACATTGGCGCTCTATCGGCCGTGCCCAACGCCGTGTACTTCTGGGGCGCGCCCAAAGAGATCGACCCCACGGACTGGCACGTGCAGGACGAGGCGGTGTCCGACATCCTTTATCCGAAAGACGCCACGCTGTCCCTCCGGCTGCTCATCGGAGAAAGCGACCCGTTCGTGTATGACTTCAACACGTACGCCGGCGTCGAGCCCTACCGAGGACGGCCATGCCACGTGCTGCATTACGTCGATGACGAGGGCAAGCTCCGCGCCGCTGCATGGATCGACACCGAAACGAACTTCATCCTGCGTGAGCACGAGTTCGGCTATCGCGACGCCCGCTATCTCCTTCCCGACACCGGCCCGCTGCCCGACACCGACTGGGCGACCGACCCGGCCGCCAGCCCGCTGCCGGGAAAACTCGACGCCATCGAGGCGTTGATGGACGACGATGGCGAGTTGCCCTGAGCTTGCGTTCGCGGCGCGACGCTCGCCATAGCCTGAGGCATGCCGCACCCCAGCACCACCCCACCGCTCGTCTCAGCCGCGCCCGGCGGGCTCGCAATCGATGTTGGCGGGCGCGAGCCGCTGGCCATGATCGACCCCTGGCGGCCCGCGCCGCTGGCGATCATCACGCACGCGCACGCGGACCATGCGTATCGGGGGAGCGAGAGGTACCTGTGCTCGAAGCCCGGCAAGGGCGTCTTGCAAACGCGGATGGGCAAGGACGCGGCGATCGAGTCGCACGCGTATGGCCAGCCGTTCCGGGTCGAGGGCGAAGCGGGGGCGGTCGAGGTCACGTTCTTTCCGGCCGGGCACGTGCTGGGGTCGGCGCAGGTCCGGCTGCGCGTGCTTGAAAGCAAGCAGCCTGCCGATGATCGCACGTGGGTTGTGACGGGCGATTGTAACTTCTCTGCCCGCGAAGCGAATCCCAACCCAACGTGCGCCCGCTTCCAGCCCGTGGCGTGCGACGTGCTGCTGATCGAGAGCACGTTCGGGCTTCCGATCTATCGGTGGCCCGATCCGCGGGAGGAGTTCGAAAAGCTCAATAACTGGTGGCGGATGAACGCCGCGAACGGACGCACGAGCATCGTGATGGCGTACGGGCTCGGCAAGGCCCAGCGTGTGCTCGCCGGGCTGGATCCGAGCATCGGGCCGATCGGCGTGCATGGGGCGATTGAGACGCTGATCCCTAATTACGAGGCCGAGGGCGTCGAACTGCCCGAGGTCGTCCACACGACGCAGAAGGCGCGCAAGGGCTTGCGTGGCGTGGCGATGGTGATCGCACCGCCGGGGATCCTGGGCTCGCCCTGGCTGCGGAGCTTCGGCTCGACGCGCACGAGCATGGCCAGCGGGTTCATGCTGGTGCGTGGGCGGCGGCGGTGGCGGTCGTTCGACCATGGCTGCGTGATCAGCGACCATGCCGACTGGCCGGGGCTCCTGGGCATCGTCGAGGCGAGCGGGGCGAAGAGCGTCGGCGTGACGCACGGGTCGAGCGAGCCGCTGGCGCGGTACCTCGCCCAGACACGCGGGCTGGAGACGTTCGTCGTGCCCACGCGGTACCGGGGGGAGGCCGAAGAAGAGACGGCGAGCAACGACGCGGGCGAGGGCGACTGAATGCGCGCCTTCACCGAGCTCTACGACGCGATCGATTCGACGACCGCGACCAGCGAGAAGCTGACGGCGATGGCGGACTACTTCGAGAGCGCGAGCCCGAACGATGCGGCCATCGCGGCATACTTCCTGAGCGGCCAGCGCGTGCTGCGGACGGTGCCGACGAAATTGCTCTATGGTCTGACTCTGGAGATCACGGGGCTGCCGGGCTGGCTCGTTGACGCCAGCTACGCGCAGGTTGGCGACTTCAGCGAGACGATCGCGCTCCTGCTGCCCGATCCCGGCAAGGGCAGCGATGCTTCCTTGACGGAAATCTACGAGCGTTCGATCGTGCCGTTGGCAACCAGCGACGACGCGGCGCGGCGGGCGATCATCCTCGACGCCTGGCGCGAGATGGACGCCAGGCAGCGGTACGTGTACCAGAAGCTCATCCGAGGCGGGCTGCGCGTGGGCGTGCAGAAGAAGATGGTCGTGCGCGCCATCGCGATGGCGCACGATCTTGAGCCGGCGATCGTCGCGGCGCGCATGAGCGGGCGGATGGACCCGACACCCGAGTGGTACGAGTCCGTCACGAGCGAGGACGCCGGCGAGGACATCGCCCGGCCGCTGCCGTTCTATCTGGCGCATCAGTTGGATGACAAGCCAGAGGACACCCTCGGCAATCGCGGCGAGTGGCTAGCCGAGTGGAAATACGACGGCATCCGGGCCCAGCTCATCGTGCCGCACGACCCCCACCACAACCCACCCATGCTCTGGTCGCGTGGTGAGGAGGACGTGGGCGAGCAGTTTCCAGAGATCCTGGCCGCCGCGCGAGCGTTGCCGGGTGGGACGGTGCTCGATGGAGAGGTGCTGGGCTGGGAGGGCGACCGCCCCGCGCCGTTCGCGTTTTTGCAGACGCGCCTGAACCGCAAGGCCAAGACCGCCGGGCAGCTCCCGATGTTCGACGAGCGACGCATCGTGCTGCGGGCGTTCGACGTGCTGCGTTTTGAGGGCAAGGACGTTCGGGGCGTAACCCTTCGCGAGCGGCGGAACATCCTCGCGTATCTCGAGCTGCCCGCCCCCACCATCGCCGCGACCAAGCCGGTGGAAGAAACGACGTGGGAAGGTCTCGCGTCGCTGCGGGAGACCAGCCGCGAGCGGCGGGTCGAGGGGCTGATGCTCAAGCACATGGGCGGCGTGTATGGCATTGGCCGCACCAAGCCGGGCGATGGCACGGGATGGTGGAAGTGGAAGATCGGGCCCATGACCCTGGACGCCGTGCTGGTGATGGCCCAGCACGGCAGCGGCCGGCGGGCGGGGCTGTACACCGACTACACGTTCGCGTTATGGCACGATGGCGAGTTGGTGAACTTCGCCAAGGCGTACAGCGGGTTGACGAACGAGGAGATCGAACGCGTCGACAACTGGATCCGCCGCAACACGGTCCGGCGTGCCGGGCCGGTACGTGAGGTAAAGCCCGAGCTGGTGTTCGAGCTGGGCTTCGAGGGCGTGCAGGTGTCGACCAGGCACAAGAGCGGGCTGGCGGTGCGGTTTCCGAGGATTCTGAAGTGGCGGGAGGACAAAACAGCAGATGAGGCGGATGAACTCGCCTCGTTACGGCGGCTGGCCCAGCAATAGGTCGATGCGCCTACGAGAGTTTGCGCAGGTGCCACCAGCCGTCGTAGGCCATGGCGATCCCGGCCAAAAAGATCGCTACCGTAAACAGCCACAGCGGATACTCGAGGAACCCGGGAAGTGACACGTTGCCGCGATTCAACCATTGAAGTGCATACTCGCCGTAATACATGACGAGGAAGAGCGGCGAATAGACAAGCATCAGCTCGATTCCGAGTTCGTACCTGTAGGCGGCCTCGCCCCTTGGTGTATCTCTGCGGATCGGCCGGAACATCACCAGATTCTACGGCTGTCGTTTGCGCTTTGTTTCGTGACGGGATCCTCCCGGATAGCATCTCGACCCCTCTTTGCAGGCCGCTCCCGAGCCTTGCCGATGGCTTGGCGACACCAGGAGACCCCCATGCCCACCGATACGCCCACGCGAACGGCCTCCGGCACCCAGCAGATCGAGGCCAAGGACGGGGCGACCGCCCCAGGGCAGGCCGAGTACCCCCGCGTCCGGACGGCCAGCGAGGTGTTCGTGTCGCCGCGGGTGGTCGATCGGGTGGCCTTCGAGGACTATGCCCAGGCCCTGCGCAAGCTCCTGGCGGCGGCCACCAGCGAGGGCGAGCACCTGCGGCGGACGGCCGTAGACGCCAGCCGGACGCTGCGGGCTATCGGCGAAGTCCTACCGGCCGTCGACACCAAGCTGGCCAAGGCCGGGGAGATGCTGGGCACGCTGACGCAGCGGCTGGAGAGCGCCGAGGCGATCGCCAAGCGGGCCGAGGCGGCGGCCGACCGGGCCGTGACGGCCGAGCAGCGGATCAAGGACATGGACGACCGGGCCCGCCAGCGGATCTTCGAGGCGGGCAACGCCGCCATGGACGAGGCCGTGGGCCGCATCGAGGAGGTGGCCGAGAAGCGGGCCAAGGAGCTCGACGACCGCGGCGAGACGCTGACGACCTTCGTGGATCGCGGGCGGAGCGACCTGGCCGAGGCGAGGGCGAAGGCCGTCGAGACGCTGCACAAGGCCGCCGAGCAGACCCGGCTCGACGCCGACGCGGGTGTGCAGGCCATCAAGGCCCAGGCGGCCGACGCCCGCGAACGCATCGCCGAGGACCACACCGACGCGAGCCACGGCATCGGGCAAGCCCGGAACGAATCGGTCGAGGCGATCTCCGCCGAGCGGCAGGCCGCCGAGACGGCCCTGGCCGAGCGTGTGGAGCGGCTGAACGCCCGCGTGGAAGAGCTTATCGAGGCGGCCGAGGGGCGGCTGTCTGGTGTCATCGAGGCCCGCGACGCGGAGGTGGCCGCGCGCACCACGGCGCTCAGCGAGCGCGTCGAGGCGATGACTTCGCAGATGGACGAGGCATTCGAGAACGCCGAGAAGCGGCTGGCCGAAGTCGTCAGCACGGGCGATGCCAAGGCGACCGAGCGCGTCGACGCACTCGCGAAGCGGATCGCCGAGGAGGTCGACCCGCGGCTGGCCGAGGCGGAAGCGAACGCCGACACCGTGCTCGAACGCGTCGAGAAGGTGGACACGAAGGCACGCGGCGTGTTCGAGCTCGACCTCGACGGCGTCGAGGCGTTGTGCGAGTGGGCCGAGAAGCTCATCGAGGCGACCGGGGCGGGCACGACCAAGCCCGCCGACGGCACGCTGGCGGCGGTCGCGGCCGAGGCCAAGGAGGCCATGGAGCGAATGGACGAGGTCGCCACCGCCGGCGAGCGGGCCCGGCGGCAGGCCGAGGAGAGCCGCAAGGCGCTGGGCGAATCCATCGAGAGCGCGGCCCTGTGGCTCGATCGGCTGGTCGAGCAGCGGGACGGGTTGCAGCAGTCGATCGCTTTGGCGACCAAGCTCTGCGAGCAGGCCGAAGGGCAGCTCTCCAAGCGTCACGCAGAACTGGATGAAGCGATGCGGGCGCCGGCAACGGAGGTGCAACGGCACCTCGAAGCGCTCAAGGCCGCTTCGGAACAAGCCGAGGCCCGGCGGGACGAGCTGGCCGCCGTCATCGACCAGGCCGAGAAGCGGGCCGAGACCAAGGCCAACGCCGCGGCGGACAAGGCGGCCGAGCGTGCCATCCACAAGGCGAAGATCGAGACCGAGAAGCTGGACGCCAAGGCCATCCAGGCCCGCCAGGCGCTCGAGCAGGCGTGGAAGACGCTCGAAACCCGGCTCAAGGGCGAGCTCAAGGAGAGCCTGACAGCCCTGAGTGCCGAGGGCCAACGTGCCGAGCGGGCGCGGCAGTCGCTGCGTGAGGACATCGAGGCGGCTCGGCAGGTCGAGAAGGAAACCCGGGCGGCCATCAGCAAACCGGCGGCGCCGAGCAGCGTGGACCAACTCAACAAGCTGGCGACGCTGATGCAGGACCTCGCCGAACGCACGTCGGCAAAATCGGCGGCAAAAAAGCCCGAGGCCCAAGCGGCGTCAGCGGCTGAAGCGACCGCCAAGCCGGAAGCGGCAGCGTCACCTCCCGCGGCGAAGAAGGTCGCCAAGAAGACCACGAAGAAGGTCGCAAAAACGGCTGCCGACACGACGACCAAGAAGACGGCGAAGAAGACAACCAAGAAGGCCGCCGCGAGAAAGAAAGCCGGCAGTTAAGCGTCGATCGCCGATTCGACCGAACGCAGCAATTCGGCCGCACGCTCGACCGACTTCAGGCTCTTCGCCTGCGCGTCGCGTTCGGCTTCGGGCGACACGGCCTTGCCCAACGTCGGGGCGTTGACCTCGACGTTACAGTCGCTCGCGCGGACGGCGGCCTCGGCGAGGATGGCGGCGATCTTGAGGTCGCTCAGCAGCCAGGCATTGGCGATCGGTGCGAGCTTCTCGAAGGCTTCGAGCAGGCTTACGCAGACGCGTTGCACGCCGAGGGGCACGTCGACGCATCGCTGGGCCGCATCGGCCAGGGCCTCGCGGGCTGGGTCTGCATCGTCGAGTTTCTGGAGAGCATTCAATTCCGCGTACGCCATCGCGTCGGCGTCGGCTAGCTCGAGCAGGCCGCAACTGGCCGTCGAGCACAACTCGGCCAGGGCGTCGTGGGCTTCGGCGTGGTGGGTGAGACTTTTCTTGCCCTTGCTATAGGCCAGGACCATGCCCGCCAGCGACGCCGCCAAAGCGCCCGCCGCGCTGGCGACCGCGCCACCACCGGGGGCGGGTGTCTTGCTGGCGATCGCGGTGAGTAACCCACCCAGCGGCTGGGCGCCGATGCTGGCATGAGTGGAAACGGAGGTATGGGCAGCGGTGTCGGCCATGCAGCACTCTACTCACCCTGACGGGGCCCGAGCCGCTGGCCTTCGCTGCGAGTGCGTGCGATCATGCCCCGATGCCGACCTTCCACACCACATCCGTCATGCCGTGCGACGCCCGAACCTTGTACGACTGGCACGCCAGGCCGGGCGCATTCGAGCGGCTGTGCCCGCCGTGGCGACGGGTCCGCGTCATGGAGCGACGACCGGGCGAGGGCAATCCCCGCATCGGCGACGGCACGATCATCCGCATCGGCATCCCCATCGGCGGGACCGTGATCCCATGGGTCGCGCGGCACGAGAACAACAAGCCGGGTGAGGGCTTCGAGGATCGCCAGATCGCCGGCCCGCTCGCGGCATGCCATCACACGCACCGGTTCGTGCCGATCCACGATCGCGCGAGCGAACTCGACGACACGGTCGAGTACACCCTGCCGGCCGGCATGCTGGGGTCAATAGCGCTCGGCGGCAAGATCGACCGAGAGCTCGAGCGTCTGTTCTGGTTCCGCCACGAACGGACCCGGGCCGACCTCGAGCGGCACGCGGGCGGGCCGCAGCCAAAGACCATCGCCATCGCCGGCTCGTCGGGCATGATCGGCTCCGCACTCGCAGGGTTCCTCGCAACGGGGGGGCATCGAGTCATCCGCCTCGTCCGGGGGACCGCCGATCCGAGGCCGGTCGACGACATCGAGCAGCGGCGGTGGGATCCGGCCGGCCGGGATCTTTCGCCCGGCATGCTGGCCGATGTGGACGTGGTGATCAATCTCTGCGGGAGCAACGTGGCCAGCGGTCGTTGGACCGACAAGCGCAAGGTCGAACTGGAGCGCAGCCGGACCGGGCCGACGTCGCTGCTCGCCAGCACGATCGCATCGCTGCCGAGCTCGGACCGCCCCGCGTTGCTCATCAACGCCTCGGGCGCGCACGCCTACGGCGATGGTGGCGACGAGCCGCTCACCGAGCGCAGCGAACGCGGTGACGGCTATCTCGCGGCGCTCGTGCGCAAGTGGGAAGCGGCGACCAGGCCGGCCGAGTCCGCAGGCGTGCGCGTCGTGCACGCCCGCTTCGGCATGGTGCTGGGCGCGGGCGGTGGCGCGCTGCGGTCGCTCATGATGCCCACGAAGCTAGGCCTGGGCGGGCCGATCGGCACGGGACGCCAGTGGTGGCCGTGGATCGGCCTGGACGACGCGATCGGGGCGCTGCAGTTCGTCATCGGGCAGGACGGCATCGAGGGCCCGGTCAACGTGTGCGCGCCCGACGCCGCCACGGCCAACGACGTGGTGAGCGCCATCGCCGAGGCGGCGCGGCGGCCGGCGGTCGTGGGCCTGCCCGCCGGCATGGCCCGCACGCTGATGGGCCGGGAGATGGCCGACGAATCGCTGCTGAGCTCGACGCGGGCCGAGCCGGCCGTGCTCAGCGGCCGCGGCTTCCGCTGGCAGCGCCCGACGCTGCGCTCGGCCATCGGCTGGGAGCTGGGCGACCGCCGGCTGGCCGGCTCGGCCGACGCGAGCGAGGCCAGGCCCGCGACGGCGTGAACCGCGAACCCGAGGAGGGAGACCATGGTACAGAGCATCGACACCGCGCACAAGGACGGGGCCTACCTGCTTGTCGGCGGGTACGGCGGGATCGGCAGCGCGCTCGCACGGCGACTGGCACACGCCGGCGCGAAGCTGACCATCGCCGGACGCGATGGCGACAAGGCCAAAACGCTCGCGAGCGAACTCGACGCGCACGCGCTCGATACGCTCGACGCCACCGATCACGATGCGGTCGATGCGGCCGTGAAGGCCGCCGCCGAGCACCACGGCGGGCTCGACGGCGCGGTGAACCTGCCGGGCACCATCATGCTCAAGCCGGCGCACCTGACGACGCCGCAGGAGCTGCGCGAGACCATCGATGCCAACCTCGTCACCGCGTTCAATCTCGTGCGCAGCGCGAGCCAGGCCATGAAGAAGAACGGCGGCTCGATCGTGCTCATGTCCTCCGCGGCGGCGACCAGCGGGCTGCCCAACCACGAGGCCATCGCCGCGGCCAAGGCCGCCGTGATCGGGCTCGCGCGCTCGGCGGCGGCGACGTACGCCGGGCAGAGCCTGCGGGTGAACGCCGTGGCCCCGGGCATGGTCCGCACGCCCCTGAGCGCGTCCATCCTCGCCAGCGACGTGGCCTTGAAGGCCTCGCTGGCCATGCACCCCCTGGGCCGCCTGGGCGAGCCTGAGGACGTCGCCAGCGCCATCGCCTGGCTGCTGGAGGGGGGGCAATCCTGGGTCAGCGGCACGGTGCTGGAAGTCGACGGCGGGCTTTCCAACCTGCGGGGCCGCGTCAAGGTCTAGAGCGGGCCAATACCCCTCGGATGCTGCGAACGCCCTATCATGAAGCGTCCCGTACGCATCCTGCTCGGGATTGACCCCACCGCCGCCCCCGACCCGCACGGTCCTACTAGACTGCGCCGCCGCTACGGGCCCATGATTGGCGGCAGCAAGGATGGACCCACGTTGGCCGAGCACGGAGACAAGACCATGACCCAGACCACCAGCGCCCCCGGCCGCACCACCGCCCAGGGGGCCACCGCCAAGGCCGACGACCTCGTCTCGGGCAGCGCCACCGACCGGCCGCTGGTCTACGTGAACGGCTCCATCGTCCCCAAGAGCCAGGCCCAGGTCAGCGTGTTCGACCACGGCCTGCTCTACGGCGACGGCGTCTTCGAGGGCATCCGCATCTACAACGGCAAGATCTTCATGCTCGGCCAGCACATGGAGCGGCTGTGGGCGAGCGCCGAGAAGATCCACCTGGACATCGGCATCTCTCGCGAGGAGATGATCGACATCCAGCGGCGCTGCGTCGAGGCCAACGGCATCGTCAACGGCTACATCCGCCTGCTCGTCACGCGCGGCGAGGGCACCTTGGGGCTCAACCCCTACCTCTGCCCCACCGCCGGCATCGTCTGCATCGCCGACCAGATCAGGCTCTACCCCGAGTCGATGTACGAGGCGGGCATGCGCGTGGTCGTGGCCCACCGGCCGCGCATCGGCGTGGAAAGCCTCGATCCGCGCATCAAGAGCCTGAACTACCTGAACAACATCCTGGCCAAGTGCGAGGCCATCCACCTCACCCGCGACCTGAACATCACCAACGAGCAGGACAAGCTGCTCGAGGTCATCATGCTCAACCCCGAGGGCAAGGTCGCCGAGGGGTCGGGCGACAACATCTTCGTGATCAAGGGCGGGAAGCTCCGCACCCCGCCGGTCGAGGACGGGTGCCTGAGCGGCATCACCCGGCGTTTCGTGATCGATCGCCTGGCCCCCGAGTGCGGCGTCACGGTCGAGACGGCCCACATCACCCTCGAGGATATTTACAACGCCGACGAGGTCTTCATGACCGGCAGCGCCGCGGAGATCATCGCGGTCCGGGAAGTCCTTGAGCACGACGGCAAGGGCGGCGTCACGGCGACGCACCCCATCAGCGATGGCGAGGGCCCCATCACCAACGCCCTGCGGACCAAGTTCCGCGAGATCGTCACCAGCGACGACGTGCCCGAGGACTGACCCCGACAGCGGGCGGGCGGGGCCCGAGCTTTACGGGTTATCACGCACGAAAGGCCGGCCCACCTCGCGGAGTACCCAAAATCCCGCACGGAGTGCCCCTTTCGGCCTCGGAGCGGGCTTTTTCGTGTGGGGGGCGTCGCGGGTCGCCTTCGGATCATCGTGAATCGGCGGCTGATTCACGATGATCGTGGCGTGAGCGTCGTGGATCGCGGCCCGAGCCACGACGCCCGGGAGCCGAGCCACGACGCCCGGAAGCTGAGTCACGATGCTCGGGAGCTGAGTCACGCTGCCCGGAAGCTGGGCCACGACGCACGGGAGCTGAGTCACGATGCTCGGGAGCTGGGCCACGACGCCCGGGGTGCGAGCGGCGCGGCCCCCGGGCGGCTCGACGAGGGTTCCGACCGCTTCGGGCCCACCCGCGCGCCCCCCGGCCCCGGTGAACGCCGAGGTTGATTCGATCCGGCCCCAAGCCTTCAATTGGCCCCCCCGCCCCCGGCCGATTGTGCCCGTGGCGGGGCTCACCGGGCCCAGCGTGGGCCGGATCAGTGCACCAGCCGGCCCGCAGTCGCGGTCGTCGGCCTGATCGCCGGGCGGATTGGCCCGGCACCCCTCGGGGCGACCCGTGGGGACGGAGAAAAGCAGATGGCCAACTACACCGGACCGAAGGTCCGCCTCAGCCGCCGCGTCGGCGTTCCCATCGAGGCGGTCGAGAAGCACACGAGCAACGAGCGCGTCCGCCAGCCGCCGGGCATCCACGGCTTCCGCGGCCGCCGCCCGCGCGACTACGGCATCCGCCTGACCGAGAAGCAGAAGCTGCGCTACCACTACAACGTGGGCGAGAAGCAGTTCCGCCGCTTCGTGAAGGAGGCCAAGCGCCTCCCCGGTAACTCCGGCGACATGCTGCTGGTGCTGCTCGAGACGCGCCTGGACAACGTCGTCCGCCGCATGGGCATCGCCCGCACCATCTGGGCGGCGCGGCAGATCGTGGCCCACGGGCACATCATCGTGGACGGCCGCAAGACCGACCGCCCCAGCTTCCACGTGAAGCCGGGGATGGAGATCTCCGTCAAGGAGAAGACCCACAAGCTCTGCCGCGAGAACATGGAGAGCATGCCGGGCCACGAGGTTCCGGGGTGGATCAGCTTCAACCCCAGCGAGGTGAAGGCCAAGATCGTCGCGGCGCCCAAGGCCGACGAGGTGCCCTTCCGCGTGAACACCAACCTGGTTATCGAGTTCTACCGCTTCTGATCCGCTCGGTTTTTTCCGAGCGGTGCGTCCGCCGCGCGAGGCATCGGCCCCGCGCGTGCGGATGGCTCGGCTGGGGCCGGTCGGTCCGCCGGCGCCCGGCAGACACGGGTCGGACACCTTACGGGCCGGGACGGGCACATGCTCAAGTTCCTCCGCCGGTACAGCAAGTGGCTGATGATCATCTTCGGCGTGCTGCTGATGGTGGCCTTCACCGCGCCCCAGGCCATCCAGCAGCTCGGCAACGCGGCGGCCAACCGCACCGTGGCGACGCTCGATGGCGAGAAGGTGCACCTCCAGGATGTGTCGCGGGCCGAGCGGCAGCTCGCGCTGCTGCAAGAGCGGCTGCCCAGGCAGGTCGTGCCGGTCGTCGACCGCGAGAACGCGGGCCTGCACTGGCTGATGCTCAAGCGCGAGGCCGAGGCCGCCGGGCTGGTGGGCGTCGCGGGCGACGGGGCCCTGTGGATCGAGGACTTCGCGCCGCAGATCGCGCGCCAGCAGGTCGAGCTCCAGCTCGCCCAGCAGTTCGGGCCCGAACTGGCCGCCCGCTTTGCCGGCCAGCAGTGGAACAGCATGCCGCCCGAGGAGCGGCAGACGATGATCGACCGCATCGCCGGCTTCCTGGGCACGCCCCCTGGCGGCATGACCGAGCGCGAGTACCACCAGGCCCTGAGCGCCGCCCGCGGCGTGCACCGCCTCACGGGCGGGTACTTCGAGAGCGCCCCCCTGAGCGATACGCGCGCGGTGCGCGACGCGGCCAGCCTGCAGCGGCTGGCGAGCGTCGAGGCGTTCTGGGTGCGCGGCGAGGACGTCGCCGACATCGCGGGCGAGCCGACCGACGAGCAGCTCCGCGAGCACTACGAGCGGTTCGCCTCCACCGAGCTTGGCGGGGGCGAGTACGGCATCGGCTACACGCTGCCCGAGCGGCTGAAGATCGAGTACCTGAAGCTCGACCGCCCGGCGATCCTCGAGAACGTCACGCCCGACCCCCTCGAGGTGCGCAAGCGCTACCAGGCGGCGTCGCGCGAGCAGGAGGCCGCCGGTCGGGAGCCCCAGCCGTTCGAGGATGCCAGGGCGAACATCGAGCGCACGCTGCGTGAGGAGATCGCCAACGACGTGATCAAGACCGCCCAGCAGGCGTTCGTCGGCGCGATGGGCGAGGCGACCCGCACGCTGCAGGCCGAGGGGCCCTACAAGCGGCTGCCCGACGACTTTACCGCCACACGCCCGAGCTTCGAGACCATCGCCCAGAACATGGTCGAGACCGTAGGCCTGACGCGGTTCCCCGAGGCCCGTGATGGGTCGGTCGTGCTTCCGACACCAGTGGTCGTGCGGCCCGACGAATGGCTGTGGTCGTCGGCCATCGGGCAACTCGAGGGCTTCGGCCGGGCCCAGATCAGCATCGGCTCCACGCGCGCCCCCGTGGCCGAGGTGCTGTTCGCCGTTCGCGAACTCCGCCCCGAGATGGGCGTGAGCCTGGCGATCCAGAGGGGATTGCCGGTGGCCGACATCCCCGCGACAGGCCCCGATGGCAGCGTGTACTTTTACACCGTGCTCGACACGCGCGAGCAGTCGCGGCCCGACGACATGGCCGAGATCCGCAACCAACTGGTCGAGGACTGGAAAGCGCTGCGGGCCTTCGAGCGGTTGAGCGAGCGCGCCGAGCAGGCGCAGCAGGAGGCCGCGGCCAACGGCCTGACATCGGCCGCCGTTGGGCTCTTCAACGCCCTGGGCACGACCGCCGAAGCCCCCACGCCGCAAACGGTGCGTGTGAGCCCGGAGGTCGTCGTAGACACCGGCGGCTTCCAGCCCCAGCAGATCCCCGCGATCAACGCCGAACCCTTCCGCGACGCGATCATGGACGTGTACGAGAGCCTGGACCCGCTGGTCGAGGTCGAGCAGACGCCCCGCGAACAGCGGACGGTGGCCGTCCCCATCCCCGGCACGCTGACGCTTGCTGTCGGCACCGTCAACAACATCACGCCATTGACGGCAGAGACGTACCGCAGCCAGGCTGACTACCTCGACTTCCTGCTCCGCCGCGACGAGTTGCTGGAGGTCGTGACCACGACCAACCCGTTCTCGTTCGAGGCGATGAGCCAGCGGATGAATCTGAAGATCATCGGCCGCGACGGTGAAGAGGCGAGCGAGGGTGGCAGCGACGAGGGCTGATTAGTCGGCCTTTTCGTCAAGGCCGGCCGTTGGAATCAGGTCTCGCTGGGTCAGCAACTCGGGAAGGCCGTCGAGCGGTGTGGCGTGCTCGATGTCGAAACGCCCGACCGCCATACGCCGAAGCGCCGCCAGGGAGCCACCAGTACCCAAGGCACTGCCAAGGTCTCGCGCGAGGCTCCGGATGTACACGCCCTTGCCGCTGCGGATGTCCAACTCGACGAATGGCCATTCGTATGAAACCAGGTCGATCGAGTGGATCGTGACGGGTCTGGGCTCGAGTTCGACAACCTTGCCCTGGCGCGCGAGCGCGTAGGCACGCCGGCCGCCCACCTTCATCGCGCTGAACGCGGGCGGCCGCTGCATGACCTCGCCCACATGGCCATTCAGTGCTTCGCGAATCCGCTCTTCGGCGGGCGGCTGACGGACCTCGACCTCGCTGCGCTCGCCCTCGCGGTCGTCGGTTGTGGTGAAGGCTGACAAGTCGACACGGGCGAGATACCGCTTCTCGCCTGCCATGATGGTGTTGCATAGGGGCGTGGCCTTGCCGCAGAGGATCACCAGCAATCCCGTAGCCAGGGGATCGAGGGTGCCACCGTGGCCCACTTTGACCCGCTTTGGCGCCCCGCCACGCCGCAGGGCCGCCCGGACACGTGCACAGGCGTGCATCGAACTCGGGCCCTCGGGCTTGTCGATCAGCAGGATGCCGTTGATGGGATCGGGCTGGTTATTCTCGGAGCGGGGCTCAGCCATGGTCCAGATCGTTGCCCAGGCCGGACGTAAAGCCAGCCCAATCGGCCTGCGGATCGCCTTTGAACGGCTTTGGCCCTATCCTGTTGCCCGCTCGCCGGCGGCTGGATGAGCCCCGGCGACCCACGGAGAGGTGGCTGAGCGGTTTAAGGCGCACGATTGGAATTCGTGTGGGGGCGCAAGCCCCTCGGGGGTTCGAATCCCCCCCTCTCCGCTTTCAGAATTGCGGTTTCTCTAACCACTTGGTCGACAAGAGTTTGCAGTTGGCCGGTTTTGCTTGGCGGGCTTTATGCCCGAGATGAGACCCAAGCTGAGCCCTATTTGAATTCTCCGCGTCTCGACAGCCAATCTGAGACCACTTCTATTGGGCTACAGCTATAGCCATTTGACTACTCGGATGTTCTCCGGGCTATCTGAAGCTGCACCCAAACCCATTCCTATCATCGGAAGCCTTGCAGCAAGCCGCCGCAGGCGCTATGTATGAGTGCAACTGCTGTGCAGAACGTCTGAAGGTCGGCCACCTTGGCCAACACCAGCAGGTCTTCGCGTCCGTAGGACGTACTCGATTGCCAATCGCCGTTCAAGTCGGTGTAGCCACGCTCGAAGGTCACGTTGTAGCGGTCCCGGCCTGCTGGTCGGTGTTCCGCCAGATGGCCCCGCGGATCGCACCGAGCCGGACGTCCTCCATGGGCTTGTTCGAGTGGTTGGAAGAAGTATTCTGGTTCGTCATCAGTAGTCTCCTTTAAAGAACTGTTGAACATGAGCCCCACACGCCACCGCCCCGATGGCCTGGTCAAGCGATAGCCGCCCAGCCCGCCGGAGCATCGGCTGCACAAGGCCAGCCGAGCACCGCGAAGGCGACGCCGCGGAAGCCGATGGCCGCTTGCACCCGGCCGAGGGTGGTGGCAGGGTTCGGATCAGTTCAACAGGTCTGGGAGGGGGAGTACAGGGGGCGTTGCCACGACAGAACCAAATCGCAGACTCGGCACAAGATCAAACTGAAGAGCGCGTCGCTCGTGATCAGATCCAACGCGCCGAATGAATGCCGGGCTCCTCGACCTGACAATACCAGGAGGAGCCCGGCCGTTCAAGTGGTTAACATCGGCTTAGAGACAAGCACCTACCATACTCTCTACTTCGTGACCGGCCCAGGAAATGGGTTTGAGCACGAGCCGTAGAGGACTCGCAGAGAATGTAGACTGTTTACCCGGGAAGGGTCATATTCGGCGGCCTACTCCGGTCTCACTCTTTCGTGCAGCCTAGCCGGCCTAACTCTGATACTGACACGGATGAGACTTTGGACCCTACGGGCTATCTGAAACATCGCTTTCCGCCGCTTCTGGCGACGTGCTTGGCGTGTTCACGCATAAAACGTTCCAACGTGCTCGGATCATCGCCGGCCGCAACGATGTCCTTCACCATTTCATTGTTGTCGTCGATGATGATCTCACCCGGACCATACCGCTCGAAGCAAGCAGGGTCGTTTTGCGGAAATCTAGCGAGGTATATCCGCTGCATGCGCACTAAAGAGTTGAGCCTCGGTGCCCAGAAGTCGCTAAGGCGTGCGCCGCGTGCCCGGTCGGCTCGCGGAAGCGTGTCGAGGTCTAATTCCACCATCCCGAGTCCTAGCTCGGCGTAGTAGAGGACGAATGCGGAATTAGCGTCACACGACACAACCTGCCCTTCCGCCACAAATCGATCGGCGCGAATTGTGCACCCGTCGCGCAGCCGCCCAGCCGCGAAACTCTCGTGCACCGGGCCGATCTCCGTGGGGGTCGTGTATCCCGACCCACGGAGCGCCGAATCAAACATGTTGGTGATAAACTCCAACGCTTCAAGTTGATCGGTACCGAATTGTTGCGGGACTCGGCCTGGTGTCAGTGCCCCGGAGCGAGCCGCCAGCCTACGGTGAAGAAGAGTCCCAATCCCCGAGTTGAAACGGTTGCTGGTCTCGAGACGCTCGTCCGTCCAGTACTTTAGCTCAAGCGTTCGGCGCACGTCGCCGGGATCGTGCTTCGAAACGTGCTCGCGTAGCTGATCGTCCGTCCAATTGATCATCGCCGCCGGGAGCGCTTCGAGATCCTGACGGAGGAAGTACCTGCGGGCCGGGTCGCCCATCCCCTTCGCCATGCGACACCCGAGCCAGTCTCGGATCAGTTCGTCGTTGTCGACGCCCGGATCGTCCGCGGACCTCAGCAGCACGTATCCGATCAGGTCCAGGGGCTCGCCGTAGAACGAGAATTCGATGGAATCGGGTAGGGATGACGCGGCGCTCGAGCCGTCGTCGATCCCAGGGATAACGGTGACGCGCATGCCGTGGACCAGTACGCGCTCCTTCAAGTCGTTGCCCTGCGTGGACCCGACAATCACGCTCCGGGTCCAATCGAAGAACAATTGGACAGGCCCGGAATGATCGACCACTGGGCGTGGCAGATTGACGACGATACTTCGTGGCGCTTCGGGCTGACTCATGTCGCCTCCATCATCGGGTGGAACTCGATGCGCACGAACACCTCGGCCATTGCCACGCCACCGAAGTCGAGTTCGAATGGTCGCACTCTGCCGTTCGCGTCCCTGTACTCCACACCATTCTCACCCACATGTAGGTTACCGACCTTCCGCCACGTCGACTTGCTGAATGGCTTGATGATCCCTGTCGAGTTCTTGATGTTTGGGTGATTGCATAGCTCCACGAGCGACTTAGTGAAGAAATCGCTGATCCGGTCGAGCAGATCCTCATGCTTGCAATTGGGGATGTTGATGTGGTTCCAGATCTGCTCGGAAAAGCGGGGCCAGGCCTGATCGAAAACCTGTCCGAGCTTCTGCCTCTCGGTGTCGCTCAGGGTTGCGGGCTCTTCGTACAGCAGCATCATGCGGCCGGTCCAATTGCTCATTTCGATTCTCCTTGGCGTGGGGGTTTCGCGGTGAGTACGCACCTGAATCCAATTCGCACCGACGGCCCGTCGTGCGGTTGGGTCATCATTCTGGCGAGGTTCCAGTGCCGTGGGTCGTCGGTAACCCATCCGCCTTTCACGACGTACGCACCCCGATCCGCAGCACGCTGCGACGTTGTCGCCTCACGGACGTTCCCGGCGGTGTGCGAGAGTCCCAGCATCGACCGCGCCTCGGCGGGGGCCTCGACCGGGGCGACGAGTGATCGGTACAGCGAGAGCTCCGATTCTTCAGTCCACTGCTTCTCGAGCAGGAGGTGCTCGGTCGAGAGCGAGGGCACCCAATGCGGGACCGCCTCCAAAGCCCAGGGCGTCGGGCGCGCATCGGGGAACCTCGCGGCGGCCTCCCACTCGTCCGCGGTCGGGAGTCGCTTGCCCGTCCATTCGGCATACGCACGCATTTGTTCGAGCGTGAGACCGACAACCGGATAGTCGCCAAGCGCGGGATCGAACCCGTGGTCGACCCAGATCATCGGCGGCGTACCGGCGCTACGCACAAACTCGGCGTACTCCGCGTTGGAGACCTCCTGCGTGTCAATCCAGAACGACTCGAGTTCGATGCGACGGACCGCGTCGGATCCACTCCCGCCCTTCCAGCCCAGCGTGTGCACGCCCGAGGGAACAAGCACCATACCCTCCGGCGGGTTGCCCAACGACCGCGGCGCCGCGCGAATCTCGATTGGCTCGCCGCGGATCGCGAACCGGTCGAACTCACCGATCAGTGTCGAACCCGACACGACGATGAAGCGATAGGACCCGGGCTCGATGCTCGTGCTCAGGGGCGCTTCGCCCAAGCGGACGCGTCCCTGCTCCAGCGGTGCGCCGTCGACCATCGGCATCGCATAAACCGAACTCGAAGGCACCGCAGACTCGATCCTGACTGGCGTGCGCGACGCCTGCCATACCTGCCTCGCGGTGAATAGCGAGGCGACGAACCCGATCACGGCCAGCGCGAAGACCACCGCAATCAAGGGCCGGCGGTGCTGCCACACGCGCGTCCGCAAGCGCCGCCAGCGGCTCGGCCCACGCGCAACGATCGGCTCGCCTCTCACCAAGCAACGGAACTCAGCCGCGACGTGGTCCGCCGTCGGGTAGCGGTCCTGCGAGCGCTTCTCAAGCATCTTCCCACAGACCACTTCAAGGTCCGCGGACACGTTCGGGTTCAGAGCGCGGACCGGCGTGGGCTCATGGGTGCGGACCGCGTGCAGGATTTGGTGCGGTCCGTCGCCGGCGAATGGTTTCCGCGAGGTGAGCAACTCATAT
>JAUHYE010000173.1 GCA_030426395.1 Phycisphaerae bacterium | reverse complement strand
TCAAGACGCTTACCGCGGGTGGCGCGATGGCATTCCTCCAGGGAAGCCGCCTGTGGCTCATGCTCGGCCTCGTCGCCGCGACGGTGGCCATCATCGCATTCCTACCCAGGCTCACCCGCGCGGTCCCGGCGTCGCTGGTGGCCATCATCACCATCTCCATCGCGGCGATCGCTATCAACGCAATGGCGCCGGGCCCGGATGCCGGACGCCCCGTGCGAACGGTGGGGGATCTGGTGCTCGACAACACCAAGGCCGCCGCCGTGCGTCAGGCACAGAGCGTCAAGGACGCCGCTGCGATCACTGCGGCATCCTCTGCGCTTCCCGAGGGCGTGCGCGACTCGGTCGTGGTGAGCAGCGAAACGAGCGAGCCCCTGGCCCCGCTGACCGGACCGGAGATCGACGCCGCCCTGGCCTCGGTCGACGAATCGGAGGCCGGCATCTCGGGCGGCCTGCCCCGGCCCGCGTGGATGGATTTCGATCTGCCGCCGTTCACGTTCGAGACCTTCCTCATCATCCTGCCGTTCAGCGTCATCCTCGCCGGCGTCGGGCTCATCGAGAGCCTCATGACCATGACGCTCGTCGACGAGCTGACCCAGACCAGGGGCAACGGCAACCGCGAGTGCCTGGGCCAGGGCGTGGCGAACATCACCTGCGGCTTCTTCGGCGGCATGGGCGGCTGCGCGATGATCGGCCAGAGCCTGATCAACGTGAAGGCGGGCGGCCGCGGCCGGCTCTCGGGCATCACCGCCGCGCTCAGCCTGCTCGTGTTCATCCTCTTCCTGGCCCCGCTCATCGAGTCGATCCCCATCGCCGCGCTGGTGGGCGTCATGCTCATGGTCGTCGTGGGCACGTTCGAGTGGACGACGCTGCAAACCTGGCGCAAGATCCCCAAGGCCGAGGTCCTGGTCATGCTCGTCGTCGCGGGCTACACGGTCTTGATGCACGACCTGGCGACGGCCGTGCTCATCGGCGTCATCATCTCGGCCCTCGTCTTCGCGTGGAACAAGAGCAAGCACCTCTACGCGGATATCCAGTTCAACGAGCACGGCAGCAAGATCTACCAGCTCCACGGGGGCCTGTTCTTCGGCAGCGTGACCCGCTTCAAGGACCTCCTCACGCCCGAGGCCGATCCCGACGACGTGGTCATCGACTTCTACTTCAGCCGCGTGTACGACCAGAGCGGCCTGGAGGCCATCAACACCCTTGCCGAGCGCTACACGGCCCTGGGCAAGCGGCTGCACCTCCGCCACCTCAGCGAGGACTGCCGGCGCTTATTAGACAAGGCCGGCGACCTGGTCGAGGTGAACATCAGCGAGGACCCGCACTACCACGTGGCCACCGATCGGACGACGTGGCGGGATGATCCGGCCGCTGGCTAGCGGCTTTGGTTCTCGCGAAGCGAAAATAGAACCCGCCCACGCTCTGTCCCAGCGCGGGCGGGCCGATCGAAACACGGATTCTCTGGAACCCGACCCCGCGCTCAGGCGGCGTCGCTGTCCTTCTTCTTGGTCGTGGCCGACGACTTGGCCGCACCGCTCTTGATCGAGACCGATCCGTTGCCGCCCCTGGCGAAGGGCACGTAGATGTTCTCGCTGGTGGGGCTGGAGAGCTCGCCCCGCTTGGCGGTCACGTTGTACACGGCGCTGGTCGTGCCGGGCGCGATGCCGGTGTCGGTGAAGCTCTTGGTGCCCGTCGAGCCCAGGAGCGAGAAGCTCGGGTCGCCGTCCAGCTTGCGCCGGATCTCGAAGAAGACGCCCGTGTGGGCCGAGGCGGCGTCGGCCTTGAAGGTCAGCACCACGTCGCCGTTGTTGTCGATGCTCGCGTCCAGGTCGTAGGGCTCGCCGGGCGCGGGGGCCGGGCTCGGGTCGGCGGGCGCGGGGATCTCGGCGATGGCGTAGACGCCCGGGCCGCCGCTGCCCTCGGCGAAGGCTCGGATGGAGTTGATCTGCTTGCCGCCGAAGCTGCGCAAGCCCTTGGCGCTCTGGTTGCTTGTCGCGGTCGCCGTTTTCGCGCTTGCCTTCCGGGCGACCTGGTTTGCCAGATCGGTCTGGGCCTCGCTCAGTTTGGCGCTCAGTTCCGCGCAGATTTCCGGTGTGAGCCCGACGCTGGCGGGGTCGGCCGACCACAGGGGGATGCGGGCGGCGAAGAAGTTGATCATGTCCTGCTTGCGGTTTGGGACCGTCGGCATAGCTGAAACCCTCGAAACGATGTTGATCGGCCCCAAGCGACGTTGCCCGCGGCCCTGCACCCATGGTCATCGGGGGGTTCCGGGGGCGACTTTGGTTCATTCGCACACAATCACAGATTTTGTGGGTCGGGTGGCCAGATTCTCGGGGTTATGGGGACGTGTTCCGCTTGGCGGGGGTGAGAACGGGGCCGGCCAACTCCCATGGTTGACCTCGAACGCCCGGTATCCCCGGGCCATCGCCGAGACTTGGCGGTCCGCGAGCCACTGCAAGCCCGGCCGTGCCGCGAGGATGCCGCCGCACTGCAGCGATCCGAGGCCCAGCCGCGCGGCCAGTCGGGCCGTGCCCGCTCCGTAGCGCTGGAAGCGGAGATCAAAGTCCCGGGCGCACTCCTTAAAGGAGTGCGCCACGATCGCCCGGGACGCCCAGCCGATGGGCCCCAGCAGCCGAAGGCGAAGCCCGAGGTCCAAATCCTCGCCGCCCGCTCCGGGGAATGCCTGGCAGAAGCCACCGACCGCTTGGAACGCCGCCACGCTCACGGCGGCGTTGGCGGTGATGATCGCCTGCGGCCCGAACGCGTCCGTTGGCGGGCAGAGGATCGCTTCCTCGGTCATGTACGCGTTGATTGGTGTTCGCGCGATCGATTCGACCACGCCCTCGACCGGCCCGCCGATGGCGACGGTCGCGCGGTCCATCGCCATCGACGCGTCGGCGAGTTCGGCGAAGAACGACGGATCGCGCCGGCACGCGCCGTCGGTGAAATACAGCCACTCGACGGGCCGGGCGCTGCGCACCCACGCCCCGGCGTTCCGCGCCGCGGCCGCGCCGCGGTTGCCCGCGTAGTCGACCAGCCGGATCGGGAGCAGGCGGACCCAATCGGGCACGCCCGGCTCGGCGTTGTCGTTGACCAGCACGATCTCGGCCGGTCGCGGGCGGCACGCTAGCAAACCCTCGATCGTCTCCCGGGCCTCGGCCCAGTCGCCGCAGGTCGGCACGATCGCGCGCATGTGCTTGCAGTCGAGCAGTGGTGGCCGCAGAATGGAACCGGGGCCGGGTTGGTCGGGGATGGTCCAGCACCAGGTCATGCCGCACCCCCCTGGCGTCGATCGAGGTCTGCAACACGTTGCTCCAGGGCCGCCAACAGTTCGAGTTCAACGATCTTGTGCAGCAATAGGTTTGCATTGGGGATCTTGCCGCAATCGATGAACGGAACGCACAGACGCCGACAACGCTGGTGGGTGTCGTGTACCTGATGCGTTCGAGACGCACCGCAAAGGACGACGACCAGCACGGCATCGTCACGTTCGATGTGTTTTGCATACGGTCGCGGCGACGCGTCATGCCGACTGCTCGTACAATGCTGGACATGCAGCAGGGCCAGGGCGGCCCGCAAATTCTGGATGTTCTCAGGTCGAGGCTGGCCGCCAACGACAATGATCTTGCGTCCGCGCAGCAGTGCGCGAACCCTGTCTTCCGGGGATGGTGCCACCGTGAATCTCCATAAGGTTTGTCCTCCGCGGTCCATGCATGGCCGCGTGGGACTGGACACTCCGAACAGGTGAACACACCGCGACGCGCTGGGGGCAATGGGCCCCTCGGGCGATCGTTCCGATCGGGATGGTGTGCTCGAATACCGACACGCTACAAATCCTCTTTCTGCTCGTTCGTGCGAGCGATCTCCTTCGCCTTCGTCCGCTGGGCCCCATCATGATCGATCTCGATCTTCATGATACCGTGACTCGAGGGCGAATATTCAATGGTATGCTGCAATTCGAGCAGGTGCCCGATCCGGATCCACCAGAAGGCCTCGAGGATCGCGCGTCTTGGCGATTTGTTTTCGGGAAGGACGGCTCCGCGTCGGAGCCGCTGGCGGGCATCATTGGCGATCCGCCGCACGTCCTCGCTCGGGTCGCTCTCGGCGACGCGTTTGAGCACACGATCGCCCTTTCCCTTGGGGTTGATGTGTAGCGCGATGACCGCCCGCACGCACGCGTCGCGCCAGAACGGAGACGGCTCCTTCATGTCCTCGTCCGTGTACGC
>JAUHYE010000172.1 GCA_030426395.1 Phycisphaerae bacterium | reverse complement strand
GCTCCGCGCCGCCGACATGCTGGGTTGCCTGCAAGTCGTCCACTTCCACATCGGCAGCCAGGTGTGCGACATCATCAGCTTCAAGACGGCCATCACCGAACTGGCCTGGACCTACGCCGAGCTGCGCCGCATGGGGGCGGGCCTGACGCACATCAACGTCGGCGGCGGGCTGGGCATCGACTACGACGGCAGCCGCAGCGCCACCGACAGCAGCGTGAACTACGACCTGCACGAGTACGCCGCCGACATCGTGTACCGCATCAAGGCCGTGTGCGACGAGGCCGACCAGCCGCACCCCAACATCTTCAGCGAGAGCGGCCGCGCCATGGTCGCCCACGGCAGCATGCTCGTCGTCGACGTGCTGGCCTCCAGCGGCCTGCCCGCGCCCGTCGACGCCGACGCCATCCGCAAGCAGCTCGACTCGATGGAAGACCCGCCCCGACCGATACTCGAGCTCATCTCGACCTACGAGCGCGTGCACGAGGGCCGCATCGGCGAGCTCTGCCACGACGCCCTGGCCGCCCGCGACGAGGCCATCGGCCTGTTCCAGTACGGCCGCCTGAGCCTCGAGCTGCGCGCCGCCACCGAGCGGCTGTTCAAGTCCATCGCCGCCACGCTGCTGGCACGCCCCGACGCGGTCGACGAGGACGACATCCTGGTCGACGACGTGCGACCGATGGCCGGCGTGGTGCGCGAGACCTTCTTCTGCAATTTCAGCCTGTTCCAGTCGATGCCCGACGCGTGGGCCATCGACCAGCTCTTCCCCGTCGCCCCGCTGCGTCGCCTGGGCGAGCGTCCCGTCCGCCGCGGCATCCTGGCCGACATGACCTGCGACAGCGACGGCGCGCTCCAGCGCTTCCCCGCCACCGACGGCGGCGAGTTCGACGACGCCCTGCTGCTGCACGACATCAAGGAAGACGAGCACTACGAGATCGGCATCTTCCTCGTGGGCGCCTACCAGGAAGTGCTGGGAGACCTGCACAACCTCTTCGGCGACACCCACGCCGTCCACATCGAGCTCGACGACGATCGCAACTCGTGGGCCATCGCCGAGGTCGTCGAGGGCGACACCGTCAAGGAAGTGCTGGGCTACCTGCAGTACGACGACAACGACCTCCGCCGCGCGATGCGCAAGGACGTCGAGAAGGCCGTGCGCACCAACAAGCTCACCGTCGCCGACGGCGCCGCCCTCATGCGCTACTACGAGAACGGCCTGGCCGGCTATACCTACCTTGAGTAGGAGCCTCGGGTAATCGTGCGCGAGCGTGAACTCCTCCAACGCATCGCCAGCCGCTCGACGGACCTGGGCGCCAGCTTCGCTCACGTCCTCGTCGGCCCGGGCGACGACTGCGCCGTGATCGATGCCAAGCCCCACCCGCTGCTGCTCACCACCGACCACCTCGTCCAGCACCGCCACTTCGATGACTCCCTACCCCTCGAGCTCGTCGCCCGCAAGGCGATCATGCGCTCGGTCAGCGACATCGCCGCCATGGCCGGCACGCCGAGCTGGGCCCTCGCGACCGCACTCTTACCCGTTGGGTACACGCACGCCGACGAGCTCTTCGACCACATGGCCCGCTACGCCCGCGAGTTCGGCTGCCCCCTGGTTGGCGGCGATATCGCGACGCTGCCGCCGAACGCCGACGGCCCCATCTCCCTCACCGTCACCGTCGGCGGCCACGCGCCCAGGCCCATCCTCCGCAGCGGCGCGCGCGTAGGCGATGCCGTCTACGTCACCGGCCCCCTCGGCGGCTCGCTCAAGAACAACCGCCACGCCCTGGCCGAGCCGCGCCTTGCCATCGCGCAGCAACTGGCCAACACCATCCACGCCATGATCGACCTCTCGGACGGCCTGGGCATCGACGCCGCCCGCGTCGCCCGCGCGTCGAACGTTCGCATCGAGCTCGATGCCGACGCCATCCCGATCCACCCCGACGCCAAGGACCTGGAAGCCGCCCTGGGCGACGGCGAGGACTACGAGCTGCTCTTCACCGCGCCCGCGGACGCCAACATCCCCGACGCCATCGCTCGCATCGGCCGCGTGGTTGAAGGCAAGCCCGCCACCATCCTGGTGCTGCCCGACGGCACACACCGCGACGTGTCGGCCCAAGGATTCGAGCATGGCTGAGACGATCGAGACCAACTCACCCGCCCAGACCGAGGCCTGGGCCGCACGCCTCGCCCGGACCCTCGAGGGCGGCGACGTCCTCGCGCTCGAGGGCGACCTGGGCGCGGGCAAGACAACCCTCGTCCGCGGCCTGGCCGCTGGCCTGGGCATCGACCCATCGAAGGTCTCCAGCCCCACCTTCGCGCTCATGAACGAGTACGCCCCCCGGCAGGGCCCGGGCCTCACCCTCGTCCACATCGACGCCTATCGCATGAACACCCCCGACGAGCTCGCCGGCCTGGGCTGGGACCGCCTCGTCGAGGACACGACGGTCGTCATCGCCGTCGAATGGCCCAGCAAGGTCGAGGGCGCCCTGCCGCCCCACCGCACCACGACGATCACCCTCGAGTACCTGGGCGAGGGCGAGCGGGCCATCACCCTCACACCCCCGCGCACCTGGACCACCTGCCCCACCACCGGCAAGGCGGTGCCCCCGGACAGCCCAACCTGGCCCTTCGCCGACGAGCGGGCCCAGCTCGCCGACCTGCACGGCTGGTTCGCCGGCAAGCACACCATCAGCCGCCCGTTCGACCCCGATCGCGACGATCCGACCGAGCTCCCCCACGCCGACCCCGAGGGGCCCCAGGGCACGGCCTGACCCCGAACAGACGCCACGAAACCCGAACAAAGCCCACTGTGATCTAAGTCGAGGCCATTGCAAGACTTACATGATTTGTTCGTCCGCATAACCCTTGTTCGAAATGATTTCGGAGGCCTTCGAAAGAGTTTCGCAGGCCTCCAAAACAATTTCAGAGGCCTCCCACACAGTTTCGCAGGCCTTCCAAACTCTTTCGCACGCCTTCGAAACAGTTTCGCAGGCCTCCGAAAGAGTTCCGCGGGCCTTCGCAACCATTTCGGGGGCCTCCCAAAGAGTCTCGGGGCCTTCCAAACCGTTCCGGCGGCCATCGCCCCGGCGTTCCCGGGCCGTCCACCGGGGGAACAAGGCCCGTATCCTCCCCCGATGCCCGCCCCCACCCTCGCTTTTACCCTGACCCCCGTGCTCGCCCAGGGCGACACCGCCGACGCGGGCCCCACCGCCAGCGCCTGGTCGCTGTTCGTCCAGTCGATCGACGTCTTCACCATCATCCTGGTCGCCGGCTCGATCGCCGCCGTCGCCATCATGGTGCAGTGCTTCCTGGAGATCCGCCGCCAGAACCTGCTGCCCGAGGAAGAGCTCGAACGCCTGAACGCCCTGACCGCCAGCGGCCCGCGCTCCGAGCTGGCAAGCTTTCTCCGCGCGCGCACGAGCTTCCCGGCGTTGGTCCTCAAGAGCGTGCTGCACGCCGAGGACGCCGCCGGTGCGGGTGGGGGTGGGGGGCGGGGCCTCTCGGCCAATTCCGCCCGCGAGGCCGCCCAGCTCGAGGCCGACGCCCAGTGCGCCCGCTGGCTGCGCCGCATCGAGCCGCTCTCGACCATCGGCAACCTCGCGCCGCTGGTGGGCCTGGCGGGCACGGTCTGGGGCATGATCCTGGCCTTCACCACCATCGGCGCCGAGGGCGGCGCGGCCGGGCCCGCGCAGCTCTCCCTTGGCATCAGCAAGGCCCTCTTCCACACGCTGCTGGGCCTGTGCCTGGCCGTGCCCGCGCTGGTCGCCTACGGCCTGCTGCGCGCGCGTGTCGACCGGCTGTGCGACGAGGCGATCAGCGGCACCACGCCCCTGGTCGAGCGCGTCGCCCGCCGCATCGGCGAGCAGGGCGCCGGCAAGAGCGACGAAGAGCCCGAGCCGTGAAACGCCGGCGGCCTCGCAGCACCGGCGCCGACCACCCCAACCTCACGCCCATGATCGACGTGGTCATGTGCCTGATCGTCTTCTTCCTGCTCGTCGGCCAGCTCGCCAGCGACCAGCGCAGCGACCTGACCCTCCCCCGTTCGGCCACCGGCGACGACACCCAGGCGGCCCAGGCCGCGTTCGTCAATGTGCGGTATGACAACGAGCTGATCATCATCGACGTCGATGGCGCGCCCGTGCCCCTCGCGCAGCTCGGCCGAGCCGTGCGCGCGGCCCCATCGGTGCACCTGCGCGCCGACGCCACGCTCCCCTACGAGCGGCTCTCGCCCGTG
>JAUHYE010000049.1 GCA_030426395.1 Phycisphaerae bacterium | reverse complement strand
CGTGAACTCGGTGGGCATGAGCTGGGCTGGAGCCAGGCGGAGCTCGGCGATGGCGTCTCGCAGCGGCAGCGCGAAGCGGCGCAGCGTGATGATGCGCAGCCGCAGGCGGGCGATGTCGCGGCGGTCGACGCGGGTGTCCTCGTCGATGATGTCTTCGAGGTAGTCGTCGATCTGCTCGCCGCTCTCGGTGACGGTGGGCGTCATGCGCTCGAGCAGGTTCTCCAGCAGCATCAGGAGCAGCTCGCCGGCGGCCTCGACAACGACCTTGGGGTTGGGCTGCTCGATCGCGGCGGCGACGTCCTCGGCGGCCCGCAGGCGGCGGCGGACGACGGTGACCAGCCGGCCCGGCGTGAGCCAGGCGCGGATGGAGATCATGTCCTCGGGCATCGACTCGGCGTTGAGGTTCACGCCGCGGCCGATGAAGAGCAGGCCGCCCTTCCACTGCACGCAGCGGGGGCGGGTCTGTGTCGCCAGCATGGCGTCGGCGACGTCCTCGGGAAGGTCGTCCTGGAGCCGCAGCCACTCGGCGGCCCGGGGGCGGTTGTGGTCGAGGTGCAGCCAGCGCCAGGCCGCGTCGGCTGCGATGATCTGCTCGATGGGCGCGTCGGGGTTGCGCTCGACGCCCGCTGGCGAGGCGGAGATCAGGACGCCCGACTCGGGCGCCATGGGCGTGAACTTGATCGTGCTCATCGCGTGCCCTCGGGCTTCTCGGGAGTATCGGACGGCGGGTCGAGCTGGCGTGAACGCTGCGAGAGGGCGTCGGCCAGCGGCCCGATGTCCCGGATGTTCAGGTCGCGCTGCGGGAAGGCGATCTCGATGTCCAGCTCGCGGAATCGCTCGGCGATGCGCGTGTGCAGGCCGCTCTTGACGTCCAGGAAGAAGTCGTAGCTTTCCAGGTACACGCGCAGCTCGAAGTTCAGCGTGCTGTCGCCGAAGCCCAGGAACAGCGAACGCACCCTCGGCTCGGCCACAACGTGGGGGTGGCTCTGGCCGAGCTCCAGCAACGTGCGCTCGACGAGGCGGACGTCCGAGCCGTACGCCACGCCCACGGGGATGCTCACGCGGATCCGCGGGTCCGAGAGCGTCCAGTTGGTGAACTCTTCCGTGATAAAGACCTTGTTGGGCACGATGACCTCGCGCAGCTCCCAGTCGAGGATGGTCGTGGCACGCATACGGATGCGGGTGACCTTGCCGTTCATGTTGTGCACGGTGACGGTGTCGCCCACGCGCATGGGACGCTCGACGAGGATGATGAGCCCCGAGATGAAGTTGGCGAAGATCTCCTGCAAGCCGAATGCAAGACCAAACGTGAGCGCGGCGGCCAGGAATTGGACCTGGCCCCACCCGATGCCGATGGCGCTGAACCCCAGCAGCACGCCGATGATGACCAGGATGTACCGCAGGATGCTGGTGACGGCGAAGCGGATGCCGGTGTCGACCGGGAGCCGCTTGAGGATGGTGATCTCGAGCAGGCCGGGCAGGTTCCGCGCGAGCACCCAGGTGATGGCGAAGAAGAGGAGGGCGGCGCCGACGTCGGCCAGTGAGATGGCGCCGATGGCCTCGCTCTCTGTCGACTCACCACTTGAGCCAAGACCCAACGGATTCGGCGTGCTCGATGTGCTCGAATCACCGGCCTCTTTCGTTTCGGGCGTTGTTTCTGTGGCTGGTTGCTCTTCGATGCCCGCGATGGTGGTGGTGGACGACGCGGTCTCAACGACCCTGATCTCTGGGTAGAGCTGGACACGCTCGAGCATGCGCAGCGCGGGAAGCTGGGCCGACCACAGCCAGTACAAACCGACCACGAGCGTGGCCAGCACGCCGGCGACGAGCACGCGACGGGTCTGTGAGTCGACCTCGGCGGCGTCGAGCTCGGGTGGGGCCTCGACCTCGATGCCCTCGCCCTCGCCGCCACCCTTCTCGGCACGCTCGGCGGCTTCTTCCTCGCGGCGCTGCTGGGCGCGCTTGACGAGCAGGCGGCGGCGCTCGATGAACAGCCAGCGGAGGACGAGGTTGTACGCGATGGTGGCGGCGACGATGAGCCAGCCGGTCAGGTGCAGACGCTGGTCGAGCTGGGCCGCCGTGTAGTAGTACCCCACCCCGGCGAGCACCGCCAAGGCGATCGGTGAAGCGACCATGAGCGGGTACCACACCCAGCGGGCCCGGTTGATGGCACCCGAGCGGTGCTTGTCGAGATAGTTCTTGACGAACGGCAGCCACGGTGCGAACGCCCAGGCCGAGAAGCCCGCCAAGACGAGCTGGGCGAGGATGAAGAACAACCGGCCGACGGCGTCGTTGATGATGAAGTCGGGCTGGTGCGAGTATGCGCGAGCAACGACGGCGATAGGGATGAGCGTGGCTTCGAGCAGGAAGACCAGGCGACGGAAGTCAATCAGACCGTCCTTACGCCAGCGGAAGTGGGCGTCGACCAGGCCGTCGGTGCGGCAGGCGTGGCGGACGAACTCGAGCACGAACGCGAGGATGCCCGCCTCGTAGAGCGAGGTGCCCACGGCCCTGGCAACTTCGACACTGGCGCCACGCAGGAGGATGCTGCCCAGGACGAGCGCGATGGGCAGCGGCAGGCTCATGAGGATGGTGAGCGGGATGGCGCGCAGCGTGAGACTCATGCTGTCGGTGCTGAACTTGCGCACCTTGGCGGCGATGTCCTTCAGACGCTTGCGGGCGATGCCGCGGGCCCAGAGGGACGCGATCAGCACCAGTATGGCGGGCACCGCCAGGAACGGTGGCGGCCAGAGGTCTCCCAGGGCGGCGAGCCATTGCGAGCCGACGGGCTCACCGTCTGCGCCAACGGCCTTGGCGTCTTCGGACACATGGGTGCCGCCGAGCAGCCAGACCACGCCGCCCTTGACGTTCCTGACGGTCGGGATCGACGGTCCCTGCACGCTGCGCGTCCAGAGGATTCGCTCCTCGATGAAGGTGCGGAAGGCCTTGCTGGTATCGGCGAGCGTCTTCTGTTTGGCTTCGAGCTTATAAGCCTCGTCGCGATACTCGCGATAGTCGGTCTGCAAGGCCCTGAGCAGATCGACATAATTCGTCAGGATGCTCGCGACCTGTCGCTCGAGGTTTGCAGGAAGCGCCTCGTCTGGGCCGGCCAGCCGCTCGCGCGTGCGATCGATCGCGAGTTGTACGTCCCCGAAGGTCGACAGCTTGTCTTCGATCTCGATCAGCCTGATCTGGGCCTCGTCGAGCTTGGCCTTGACACGCTCGGCCGCCACTGGGTCGACCTTGGGCAGCCGGCGAAGTTCTTCGCGCAGCGACTGGCCCACGATCTCGGTGAGGCCGGCGGCCCGAACACGCTCGACGGTGTTGGCCGCACGTTGCACGAGGTCGTCCAGTTCCTTCTGGGCGCGTTCGTTCGCTGCACGCACGGATTTGATGCTCTCGAGCGTGCCATTGGGGCCGAGTTGTTCGGCGGCGAGCTTGCCTGTCTCGGCGGCGATCTCCTGGAGTTGAGGATCGTCGACCTCATTGGCTTGCTGCTGGGCCTGTTGCTGGGCCTGCCGGGCCTTGCGGTTCGAGGCCTCGGACTTGGCGGCGTTGAGTCGCTCGATGAATCGGCCGGCCATCTCGGCCTTACGCTGGACCAGGCTCAGGCGGAGTGGTAGGACATCCCGCCGGGCGGTGTACTTGGCCGTCTCGGCTTCCCGGCTTGCGATGCGGGCGGCTAGCTCGGCGGCCTCGGCCTGCTTCTGCCAGCGGCGCGCCGTCGCGACCGGGTCGGTCGGGTCGGCTGGAAGAGCGGCCAACTCGTTCGTGGCAGTGGCGAGTTGGTCGCGCATCCTGACCAGATCGGCGGGGGCAGAGGTGAGGCGAACCTCACGTTCTTTCGCTTCCTCCTGAAGGGCGGTCTGCTCTGCAATGGCGGCATCCTGGCGCGCCTGAGCTTCTTCGAGCAGCACCTCGATGGAGTTCAGAGCTGCGTCGGGTTCGAGTTGGGAATAGTCCGGCAGTGGAGGCAGCGTGGCGGGCTGATCGAGTTCTTTACTGATCTGTTCGCGCGTGCCGGCGGCCGAGGCCGTGTCATCAATGAACTGCTGCCGCTCGGCAAGGGCAGTGTCACGGCGCTGCAGGGCCTCCAGGGCCTTGTTGAGGGGATCGAGCAGCGCACTCTTGGCAGCCGGTTCGAGTTCCTCGTTGGTCTCGACCTCGGCGATCCGGTCCTTCACCTGGGCGATCGTCGGTGCGTCGACGGCAGCAACCGGGGCGCTCTGGGCGGCCTCGGGGGTGGCGGGCGGCCGCTCCTGGGTTTGGGTGTCACCCTGCGCGAGGGCGGCTGCGGCAGACCAGGCGAGCGCGAGAAGGGCGATGTGTCGACTCTTGAGGGATGGCATCGCCGGCAGTGTAAGCCCGAGCGCAACTTGTTATGGCGCCATCGGGGACTCCGCCGGATCGGGCTGGAACTCCCGCAAACCGCCATGCGGGATGCCTAGAACAAACGGCGGGCAAAGCAAGGTTGGCCCGCGCTGCCATGAAGCCCGAGCCTGCCAACACGAGCACCGATCCAAGCCTGTGGGTGGAGGCCTACGGCGACGCTCTGTACGCCTACGCCCTGCGGCGGCTGGGGTCGGCCACCGACGCCGAGGACGCGGTGCAGGAGTGCCTGGCGGCTGCCTTGGGCGCCTCGCGGGCGTTCGCGGGCGATTCGGCCGAGAAGACGTGGCTCATGGGCATCCTGAAGCACAAGGTGCTGGACACCCTCAGGGCCCGATATCGCCGCAAGGAGCACGCCGCGGACCTCTCGGCCGTGATTTCGGCCCCATTGGAGGACTTTTCCGATGGCTCGTGGCGGGTTCACCAGCAAGGATTGGACGCTCCGGGCGACCAAGGTGGGATCGGCTCACCCTCGGGAGCCATGGAGCGGGCGGAGTTTGCCCGGAAAGTGGCGTCGGCGGTGGAACGGCTGCCCGAACCGATGCGCACCGTTCTGGTGCTTCGGGAGGTGGATGGATTGGGTTCGGCGGAACTGGGGGAAGCCTTGGGCGTGAGCGCCTCGCAAGTCTGGACGCTGGTCCACCGCGCCAAGGCGCGGCTGCGGCGTGAGCTTGGCCCCGAGCACGAGACCGGAAAGGGGGGCGCATTTTGAAGCGATTCTCCTCCCTGTTCACGACGCTCTGGTACGTGCTGACCCTGCGCTGCGAGGAAGCCGACAGGATTCGCGCGAACTTCAATGACCCGGCTGTGACGCGAGCGCAGAAGGCCGGCGAGCGCATGCACAGCGCGCTGTGCGGCTCGTGCCGCGCGGCTCGCAAGGCCATGCGGGAAATCGGTGACGCGTTGGACGACTTCGACAACGTCGCGAAGCCCACGCCCTTGCCCGACGCCGCCCGCGAGCGGATGGTGCAACGCCTCCGCGAGCGCGGCGGCCAGTAGTTCACAATTTCTGCGATTGACGCGCAAGGCTGCCGCAGTTGGGCCGACCCAACCGTGGGGCGGCGTGCGTGCCGCTCCGCATTGGGTTTGGAGAGAGGCCCAACACAGGAGAAGCAGTAGATATGCGCAACACAGTTATGATGCTCGGGCTCGCGGCGCTGACCGCCGCCCCCGCGATGGCCCAGTCGGTTCAGGTCCGTGTCGAGAATCTGACGCCCGACGGGGGCTTCTCGTTCTCGCCGGTCTGGCTCGGCTTCCATGACGGCTCGTTCAACATGTTCGACGCCGGCACGCAAGCCCGCGACCTTGACGGCATCCAGCAGATCGCCGAACTTGCCGACGCGGGGCCGCTGGGCGCTCGTTTCGGCATGGAGCAGCCGATGGGCGTTGGCGGCCTGGTGGCTAGCACCGCCGGCGTCCCGCCGTTCGAGCCCGGAGAGTCGGCCAGCACGGTCTTCGACGTGGGCGACGCGACGCAGAACCGCTTCATGAGCTACGCCTCGATGGTCGTGCCCAGCAACGATCTGTTCTTCGGCAACGATGACGCGTTGGAGATCTTCGACGCGGCGGGCAACTTCAACGGCCCGTTCACCATCGAGATCTACGGCCGCGACGTGTGGGACGCGGGCACCGAGGTAAACAACATCCTCGATGGCGCCGCATTCATCGAGGGCAGCGACGCGATGGCCGGCGCCGACGAGTTCGAGGACATCGCGCTGTTCTTCTCGCGGCCTGGCGCTGACGACTACCTCGCCAGCATCGTGGGGCAGACGACGCCGACGGGCGCGACGATCACGTCGCCGATCGCCGAGGGTGAATTGCTCGGCCGTATCACGGTCGTGCCCGCCCCGGGCGTGGCGGGTGTGGGGCTTGTGGCCGGGCTTGGCCTGATGGCTCGCCGCCGCCGCTGATTGCCTCGGAGGGAGAACGGGTCTCTCCGGACCGTGGCCGTGCACCGAGATGCGGCCACAGTTTTTACTTATCTACTGGTTCTTCAAGCAATTGGTAGAGGATGTTGTTCACGAAGTCGTGCGAGCGTGTCAGGCCCAAGTGATCGGCGCTGATGAACTGCACGCGGTGCCAATCGATGGGGGATCGGAGGCCGACGGCGTAGCCCGCCGCCTGTCGCTCGTCCATCAGGGCGCTCACGCGGGTGACGGTGCCGTCGCCCGGAGCCGTCTCGGCCACTTTGATGCGGCCCACGGCGTCGACACTCAGCACGGCTGGCGTGGGCTCTGCATCGCCGATGAAGATCGAGATCTCGGTGCCTTCGGGCGGTGATGCAGGAACGTCGAGCGCCCGGAAGAGCTGATCCGCACGCGCGAGGCACTTGGTGAGGTGGTCGATGCCGATTTCCTTGCGTTCCTCGGCTGATTCGATCTCGGGCAGCAGCCACGCGAGCACCTTGTCTGCCTTGGGACTGGCCAGACCCCAGCCATACTTCTTCCATGTCGCGGCGTCGAGGATGTCGACAGGCTCACGAGTTTCCGCATCGACAACCACGGCGTGCCTCGCGCGCGGCATGAGCTGGTAGATGGCGGGCATCGTGCCCAGGATCGGTGAACGGTAGTTAGGAAAGAGCGGATTGAGGTTCAGGCCGTTGACGAGTTGCTCGACGGCCTTGGCCGAGCCGGCGTTGGGCGTGCCGATCAAAATGGCCCGGCGGACGTTCTTGGCGCCTTCCCAGGTCAACTCGGGCAATGAGCCGTCATCGGGCAGTGCGTTCGGCCCGTAGCGCAGGTAATACCGAAGCACGAGCCCGCCCATCGAGTGGGCGACGACGTCCACCTTGACCGGCGTGCCATCGGGCAGACCGCGGCCATCACGCACCTGCTGCTGCGCGTCGAGGATGCGCTGGTGCAGCTCAGAGGCGTTCTCGGAAACGTCGCGCCGCCAGTCATAGCCATACTGGAAGCAGGTGTAGTGCAATCCGCCATAGTCGACGGCTCCGCTGTTGCCCAGTTCTTCGTCGCGGTACTCCCCCACCGCCAAGGTCATGAGGATGTCGACGTATGCCCCGATGCGGATGCGGCGGAAGGGCGTGACGTCGGCCACGAGCAGGTCGAGCACGCCGGGGCTGAAGCCGTCGTCGCGCAATTCACCAAGCGGCACGCCAAGGGCCATGGGCAGGGCGATCTCTCGTGCGCCCGCCGGCGTATCGGCGTCGGCCGCGCCATAGGTGAACGAACCCCAGATCTTCTGACCGGTCGTGCGGTTTTCGAGCCTCGAACCCAGGATGCCGGGGATGACGACCACCGGGGTGCGCTCGTCGCCGATCTGCTGGGCGGGTGTGTTATAGATGGCGGCCAGGTCGGCCTTTCTCGGTCCGTGGCATGCGGCAAGGGCGCACAACACCGACGCGAGCACGCTGGCAGGCCTGAGATGGACTCTGGTGAGGAATCGGTTCACGCCCAGGCCGTTCCTCTCGTCCAACACGATCGAGGCTCTGGAAAGCGGCGAATGGGCAGACCCGGACTTGAACACACCCCGGAAAGCCCGACAAAATCCGCCGATCCGAGCGTAGGCGGCGCGGAATGCGGCGCAGTCACCCCTGCCGAGCGTGCCATCGTGGCTTGGCTGACCCGTCGATGAAACCCTGGCGGGCTCGGCCGCACTTACCCTAACACGTACTTGACAAAAACTAGCTGTGGCTGTAGCCTGTGTGAGTGCTGCCCATTCGCCCATTGCCCGGATACTCGCCACCCGCGAGCCCTCGCCCAGAGGGCTTGCTGTCCCTGGCTGGGCATCAGAGGGCGGTTCACGACTGGATGGCCGCCGAACCCGAGGCCGGGGCAGTAGCCAAGCCAATCGGGCTACCACTGGCGGTCATGGCTGGGGTCGTGGGCTCTCTGGTGGGCAGCGATCCGGGGCCGGGCCGGGTGCTGTGGATGGGGCGGCGGTGCTGGCCCTACCCACCCTCTCTGGTGGGGCGTGGCGGCGATCGGCGGCTGCTGGAGCGATCGGTATTCGTGGACCCGCCGACTCGGGATGAGCGGCTGTGGGCGATGGACGTGGCGTTGCGGTCGTCGGCGGCGCTCGTGGTGGTGGCCGACGGGGCGGGGCTGACGATGGCCGGGTCGCGGCGCTTGCAACTGGCGGCCGAGGCGGGCGGGACGGTCGGGCTGCTGGCGAGGCCACACAACGAACGGGGAGAACTCTCGGCGGCGGCCACGCGGTGGCTGGTGTCGCCCGGGCCGGTGGACGGGGCCGACCCCGCCCGGCCGACATGGACGGTGGAACTGCTGCGCCGCAAGGGACTGCGGCCCATAGCGGAGGACGCGCGGCGGTGGGCCGTGCGGCTGGATGATGGCACGCGCCTTGTCAGTGTGGATGCCCACGTTTCCAATCGACCTGCTGCGACGACGGGACCGGGCCGATGGTCGGCCCAGCGCTCGGGCTGAGTACGTCCTGATCGTGCGTACCGATGGGCAACGCCGCGTGGTGGCGGTGTGTTGCGATCGGGCGGCCGAGATGGGTGTCGTTCCGGGATTGCCGGTGGCGCAGGCTCGTGGCGTGCTGCCCGCTGGATCGGTGCGCATCGAGACGCATACGCCAGAACGTGATGCGGTGCGCCTGCGGGCGCTGGCTGTATGGGCGCGGCGGTTCTCGCCACTGGTGCAAACCGACGGCGTGGATGGCTTGTGGCTGGACATCACTGGGTGCGCCCACCTGTTCGGCGGCGAGGCTGGGATGCGCGAAGCGGTCGAGACCGGGCTGGCGAGGCTGGGGATGCGTTGCCGGGTAGCGATCGCGGACACGCACGGCTGCGCGTGGGCGGTGGCTCGATATAGAGATGATCCAATCGTGCCGCCGGGTGAGCAACGCGCAGCAATCGCACCGTTGCCCATTGCCGCATTGAGTGTCGATGAGCCAACGGTGGCGGCGCTTGCCGAGTTAGCCATCGACCGGGTAGAGCACCTATTGCAAATACCCCGCAGCGTGCTGCCCTCGCGGTTTGGGCACGAGTTGCTGCTGGCGCTGGATCGTGCGTTAGGTCATGCCATCGAGCCCTTGAACCCCGTTCGGCCCGTCGCGCCATGCCGGAGCGAGCGGGCATTCGATGGCTATACCACCAACGTCGAGGCGATCGGGCTGGCGGTGCGTGAACTGCTGGGCGACGTATGCGCCCAACTGCATGGACGCGGGCGAGGTGCGAGGCGGCTGGTGGTCGAGCTTGGGCGGTACGAGCTGGCCACCCTGCCCACCACCATCACCACGAGCGTGCCCACGAATGACGCCAAGCACCTGTGGGTGCTCGCGCGGCCCAAGCTGGAGCGGGCGCACCTTGGCTTTGGCGTCGAGCGTGTGGCGATCACGGCGACCCGTGATGCCCTCATCGTGCAGCGACAGGGGGAGCAATGGGGCGAACGGGAAGACACGAGCAAGGCCGGGGTGGCGGAACTCATCGACGTGCTGGCGGGTCGGCTGGGGCCGTCATCGGTTCGCGGGGCCGTGCTGAGCGAGAGCCACCTGCCCGAGCGAGCATTCGAGTGGATCACGCCGATGGCCAAGCGTCAGGGCGTGGACATCCGCCCGCCCGGTGAACGCCCCACCACGCTGCTCGATCCGCCCGTGCCCACAACGGCGTTGGCGCTCACGCCCGATGGCCCAGTGCATCGCATCCACTGGCGGGGTGAGGATCGCACGGTCATCGCGTGCGCCGGCCCGGAGCGCATCGGGAGCGAGTGGTGGCGTGGCAATGGCTCGACGCGGGATTACTTCCGCGTGCGGTGCGAGGATGGCTGCTGCCTCTGGGTTGCACGGGCACGAGAGAATGGGCGTTGGTACGTCCACGGCGTGTGGGCCTGACCATGCCCGAGAACGAGTTTCCCAAGATCAAGACGCACCCATTCCGGGAAGCCCAGCAACGGCGGGGCGATCCCGCACCAGCACCGCAACGCGCGGCCGTGCCTTACGCCGAGTTGGCCATCACCACGAACTACACCTTCCTCGCTGGCGCGAGCCATCCCGAGGAATTTGTCGAGCGGGCGGCCGAGCTTGGACACATTGCGGCAGCGATCGCCGACACCAACACGCTGGCGGGTGTGGTGCGGGCGCATGTTGCGGCCAAAGAGGCGGGCATCCCGCTGGCTGTCGGCACGCGGCTGGTGTTCGAGGATGGGCTGGCGGTGCTGGCGTTCCCGACCGATCGGCCCGCGTACAGCCGCCTGAGCCGATTGCTCACGCTCGGGAAGCGCCGGGCACCCAAGGGTGAATGCCACCTGGTGCTGCACGACCTGCTCGACCACCACGACGGGCTGCTCGCGGCCATCATGCCGCCCCCCACACTGGACGGCGACTGCATCGCGGTAGTGCGGGGGCTCCGCGACACCTTCGGCGATCGACTCTCGCTAGCGGCATCGCGCAGCTACCACCCGAGCGATGCCGACCGGCTCGACCAACTGGCGGCACTCTCCCTAGCCACGGCCGTACCGCTAGTGGCCGTCAACGGTGCCCACTACCACGACCCCGACCGGCGAGCGTTGCAGGACGTGCTGACCTGCATCCGGCACGGCTGCACGATCGACAGCGCCGGCTATCGCTTGCACCCCAACGCCGAACGCCACCTCAAGCCCGCCGATGAGATGGCCCGGTTGTTCCAGACCTTGCCGGGCGCGGTCGAGCGATCCGCCGAGATTGCCTTGCGAGCGGCGGCATTCAGCATGGATGAGCTGCGGTACCAGTACCCATCCGAGGCGTGCCCGTTCGGCTTGTCGGCGGTGGCGTACTTGCGGCAAGAGACGATGGCCGGCGCTGCGCGACGATATGGCGGCACTGTGCCCGACACCGTTCGCGCCACCATCGACCACGAACTCGCCCTCATCGCCGAGCTTGGCTATGAGGCATATTTCCTGACGTGCTACGACATCGTGAACTTCGCACGCTCTCGGGGCATCCTGTGCCAAGGCCGAGGCGGTGCGGCCAACAGCGCGGTGTGCTACTGCCTGGGCATCACCGAGGTGGACCCGTCCACGCACAGCCTGCTGTTCGAGCGGTTTATCAGCCGCAGCCGGGGCGAGCCGCCGGACATTGATATTGACTTCGAGCACGAGCGGCGCGAGGAAGTCATCCAGTACCTCTACCAGAAGTATGGCCGGGATCGTGCGGCGCTGACCGCCGAGGTGATTTCCTATCGAGGGCGCAGCGCCGTGCGCGAGGTGGGCAAGGCGATGGGCCTGTCACTCGACGGCGTGGACGCCCTAGCCAAGAACCTCGACCGCTGGGGCGACGACGCCAGCCCCCAGCGTGTGCGTGAGGCCGGGTTCGACCCGAGCGACCCGACCATCGGCCACGTCATGCGCCTGACGCGCCAACTTATCGGCTTCCCCCGACACCTCTCGCAGCACGTTGGCGGGTTCGTCATCACCGAGACCCCACTGCACGACCTGGTGCCCATCGAGAACGCGGCGATGGAAGATCGCACCGTCATCGAGTGGGACAAGGACGACATCGACGCGATGGGGATGCTCAAGGTGGACTGCCTGGGGCTGGGGATGCTGACGTGCATCCGCAAGGCGCTGGAACTGACCACCCCGCCCGACGACCGCAACGGCTTCGACCGAACGCTCTCCCACTATCGCAGCATCACCCACGACACGACCGACCCCGCCGTGTACGAGATGATGGGACACGCTGATACCGTGGGCGTGTTCCAGATCGAGAGCCGCGCACAAATGTCAATGCTGCCACGGCTCAAGCCCCGGTGCTTCTACGACCTTGTGATCGAGGTGGCCATCGTGCGGCCGGGGCCGATCCAAGGCAACATGGTCCACCCCTATCTGCGCCGGCGTGAAGGTGCCGAGAGCGTGAGCTATCCGAGCGATGAGGTGCGGGCCGTGCTCGAACGCACGCTCGGCGTGCCGCTGTTCCAAGAACAAGCCATGCAACTGGCGATTTCGGCGGGGGGCTTCACGCCCGACGAGGCCGACGCGCTGCGCAAGGCGATGGCGGCGTGGAAGCGTAAGGGCGATCAGATATACCGCTTCGGCCAGAAACTCACGGCAGGCATGGTGGCCAACGGTTACCCGCCCGAGTTTGCCGAGCGGTGTTTCGAGCAAATCCGAGGGTTCAGCGAGTACGGCTTCCCCGAGAGCCACGCGGCGAGCTTCGCCATACTGGTGTGGGTGTCGTGCTGGCTCAAACGCTACCACCCGGCGGCGTTCTGCGCGGCGCTCATCAACAGCCAGCCGATGGGCTTCTACCAGCCCGCCCAGATCGTGCGGGACGCCAAAGAGCATGGTGTGATCGTGCGGCCCATCGACGTAAACGCCAGCGCGTGGGATTGCACACTAGAAGGCGCTGAAACCGCCCAAGGCCCACCGGGATACCAACCGCACACCTGGGGCTTTGGTGGGCCATCGGTGCGCCTAGGCATGAGGCTGGCCAAGGGGATGGTCGAGCACGACGCCGAGCGGATCGCCGAGGCGGTGGCGGAGCGCGGACCGTTCCCGACCGTCGAGAAACTATGGCGCACGAGCGGCGCGAGCGTGCGGAGTTTGCGGGCGCTCGCCAAGGCCGATGCGTTCGGCTCGATGGGTCTGGATCGCCAACGCGCCTTATGGCAGATCAAGCCCTTGTGCGATGATCCTTTGCCGCTGTTCGATGCTGCGAGCAATGCCGACACCAGCGATACCGATGGGCTCGACACCCTGCCTGCGATCCCGGCAAATCGGATGGTGCTGGAGGATTACGCGAACACGGGGCTATCGCTCAAGGCCCATCCGCTGTCATTCATCCGTGACACGCTCGACGGCTTGGGGGCCATTCCTGCGTCTGACCTGCGGCACGAGCGACTGTGCCCGCAAAGCCGCCAAGTCTCGGTGGGCGGGCTGGTGCTCATGCGCCAGCGACCGGGCACGGCGTCGGGCGTGGTGTTCGTCACGCTGGAGGACGAATCGGGCATCGTGAACCTGATCCTGTGGCGTGACGTGTTCGAGCGGTACCGCCGGGTGGCGAGGCTGAGCCGTGTGATGCTGGCCCACGGGCACGTCGAGCGGCAGGGCGAGGTGGTCCACCTGCACGCCCATCGGTTGGAATGCCTCGACGACCAGCTCGATGCGCTGGTCGCCCGGAGCCGCGATTTCCACTAGAGCCAGCGCGATAGGCTTGGGGCATGTGCGGGCGCTACACCTACAAGTTTACTTGGCGGCAAATCCACGAGCACTTGGCGGCGTTCAATATCGCCCTGGCCGAAGCCGCCCTGGAGATGGCCGACCCGCCCGCCCGCTACAACGTGGCCCCGACGACCGACGTGCCGGTGCTGCGCGCTTTGAAGGGAGCCGACCACACGCTCGACACCGCCGCGATGAGGTGGTGGCTCGTGCCCCATTGGTCGAAGGAACCCAGCACCAAATACCCCATGTTCAATGCCCGCAGCGAGGATGCGGCAAGCAAGCCATCGTTCCGAGGACCGTTCAAGTACCGCCGGTGCGTCATCCCCGCGAGCGGCTTCTACGAGTGGAAGAAGCTCGATGACAAGAACAAGCAACCTTACTACATCACCCGCGCCGATCAGCACGTCCTGTATTTCGCGGGCCTGTGGGACTGCTGGCGCGATGAACTCGAATCGTGCTCGATCCTCACCACGACGCCCAACGCCGAGATGGCCGAGTTGCACAACCGGATGCCCTGCATCCTCGAACCCGAGAACGTCTGGGCGTGGCTCGATCCCGGCGTGCAAGAACCCGAAGCGGTGCAAGGGCTGCTCGGCCCGGCTGCGGATGGTGTGCTTGAGACACGGCCGGTATCGAAGCGGGTAGGGAACACTCGGAATGATGACGAGACCCTCACGCACGAGGCAGCGAGGTAATCACCCCGGCACAAACCGATAGTTTGCGTCAAGATGGCGCATCGCCCCCCTGACCCCCCAAGAGGTTTTGGGCTGCGGACCTGTTATCGGCTTCTATCAAACCCACGCTCGGAGAATCTACATTCCCCTTGCTGCCGCCGCAAAAACTGCCGACAAACCGACCCCCACAACCAAGAGAATGAAGCCCGCCAGCAACACACCGATAGCAACCGCCCACCGTACGGTGGAATAGAGAGCGTCGAAGAAAGTGCTCTTGCGCTCCGTGAGCACTCGCCGAAGCTCGGCGGAATCAAGCGCGATTGCCCGAGCCAGTTTGCTATTGACCTCGATGGCATCCTCTAGCCGCTGGAGCCGATCGGCGAGGGCGGCTTCGGTGTTAGGATCGACGGGCGATGGGGCTTTCAAAGGCTCGACCGACCCGACCGCAATCCCATTGTCATTTGCGACTGCCTGAGCTTCGGCCGCGTCAACCGCGTCAATGCGGCGCTCGACCTCGCGGCCAGTGAGCTTGTCCACACCCCTCACGATGAACTGTTCCATGCGCCATGCTACTCGGCAAACGCGCAGCAAGCACCAGCAGTAGCCCGCAATATCGCGTAGACTGCGGAACGGGTTGGCGGCCAATCCCCGCCGGAGGCCCGGGCTGGCGCTGGATCACGTCCCCGGCATTGGCCCGGGTCGGCCCACACAAGGACGTGAACATGAACGCCGATGATGCTCGGGCGGTGGTTGGTGAGATTCAGCAACGCACGATGAACGAACTGTTGCAGGCGCATGACACGTTTGCCAAGCCCGCACAGGCACTCCAAGGCGACGAACTACGACGTGCCACACGGCTATTTGATGGACTATCGCTGGTGCTGGATCGCGTCCATGAACTGAGGCAGTGCAGCGATGCCGTCGAAGACATCTTGGAGCATCGTCCATCCGACGTTGACGCGAACACGCTTCGCCAAGAGAAGACACATCTCGAAGCAATCGCGATCATCGCTAACGCAAGTTTTGTTGAACACCTGTCGCGGACCGCACACAGACATGGCTTTGATCCAAGCCCGTATTTTCGAGCCTACGAAGACCCCACGCCTGGCAACGTAGCAAACGCTCGTGCATTGAACTTGCGGCTGGAGTGCATCGCGGAGGACGGAGACTCGAATGAGTACCAGCCGGCGTCTTGGTTCAAGAAGGAACTGGGACCACGGCTTCGCATGGCTGCAAACCCCGACCGTAAGACAAAGCGCGTCAAGACTCGGACGGTCGACGGCGTTACTCTCTACTGCGTTGCTGATGCCCGTCAATGGTGGTCCACGGACGTGCCGTAGCGCAAATCTGCGCAACGCATCGACAGCATGCGCAAGGCACCATTGATCCCGCTTGCCCATGCCACAACTTACGCGAAACTGCCCCATCGCGCCGCACAACGCGGCCGCATGGAGCATGACGCATGACTACCGCAACGAATCCTGAATCCCCAGACCGCCTACTGCTCAAAGACCGGGAGGCCGCCCGCCTGTTGGGCGTAAGCGTCCGCACGGTCTACGCCTGGCGCGTGGGTGAAAACTTGCCACACGTCAAGATCGGCCGGACCATCCGGTACCCGGCCGACGCCTTACGCCGCTGGGCCGAGAGCCGAACGGAAGGCGGCGAACGATGAACGGCTGGAGAGAAACCGCCCCGAGCCTGGCAGGGCCGTGGGGGCAGGAAAACACTGACAATCCTACACACCTCGACCTCGAAGCCCAATACCGGCGCGCCGTCAATTTGATAGCGCGATGGGAGGGCACGCTGGGCTTAGACGCCCACCCGCTGCCACAGCGCCAGCGCGACCGCGACAACCGCGAGTTGCTGGCGTTCTACCCCGACCTGGCCCTGCTGGTGCTGGAGGCGCTGCCCCTTCACCTCGACGACCACGACGCGCGGGAATCCTGGCGCGTCTGCCGACACTGGGCACCTCGCACGCTGCTGGGGTTGGACATGCCACGGCGATGGCCGCCGGTGGACTGGGATGCGATTCTGGTGCGCGAGTTGGCAGCGACGTTTGTAAGCGAGGCGGTGGGCGCATGAGGCTCAAGGCCCCCGACACCCCAGAGCGCAACGGCCACGCGCCACCACCGGCGCTCGAGTTTGTGCCGCCTGAGCCCTTCCGGCCCTTCCCCGTCGAGGCGCTGCCCGAACCCGTGCGTTCGTTCGTTGCCGAAGGCGCACAAGCCATCGGGTGCGATCCGTCATTCCTCGTGCTGCCCATGCTGAGCGCGTTGGCGTCGGCCATCGGCAACACCAGGCGCGTCGCTCTCAAACGCTCATGGACCGAACCGGCCATCCTGTGGACCGCGATCGTGGGTGAATCCGGGACCGCAAAGAGCCCGGCGATGGAAGCCGTATTGCGTCCCGTGCGTCAACGCCAGCACCATGCGATGAAACGGCACGAACAGGCGATGGAACTCCATGACCAAGCGATGGCCGAGTGGAAGGCGGCTCAGCGTGGACGCGAGAGCGCCGATGCCGGGGCCGAGCCCGTTCGTCCCACATGCCCCCGGTCTTGGACCGCCGACACGACGACTGAGGCCATTGCGCACCTGCTCGGAGAGAACCCCCGGGGTTTGCTGCTCGCACGCGATGAGTTGGCCGGGTGGCTGGGCGGGTTCGATCGGTACAGCGCTGGCAAGGGTGGCGACGTAGCGGCGTGGCTCGAAGTCTTCGGTGGACGGGCGCTCATCGTGGACAGAAAGACGACCGGCACAGCCTACGTCCCGCACGCCAGCGTGAGCGTGTGCGGCGGCATCCAGCCCGGCGCACTGCGCCGCACTCTGAGCACGGCCCATGTCGAGAACGGGCTGGCCGCGCGCCTGCTGTTCGCCATGCCGCCACGCACCCCGAAGCGCTGGAGCGAGGATGACATTTCCGAGCAAACCGAAGCGGCGCTCTCGCGGGTGTTCGATCGGCTGTACGAACTCGAACCCAACCGGAGCGATGGTGACGATGAGCCCCGGCTGATTCACATGAGCACGGACGCCAAGCGCACATTCGCGTCTTTCGTGAACGCGCACGGGCTAGAGCACATGGGATTGGTTGGTGCCGAGGCGGCGGCATGGTCCAAGTTGGAGGGTTACGCGGCCCGGCTGGCGCTGGTGGTCCACATGGCCCACTGTGCGGCGGGAGAGAGCATCGAGGCAGAGACCATCGACTCGGACAGCGTGAAGGCAGGTATTGCGTTGGTCCGATGGTTCGCCCATGAGGCCGAGCGTGTGTACGCCCTGCTCGACGGCGACGACGCGGGCGACAAGCGCCTCGAACTGGTAGACCTCATCTGGCGCAAGGGCGGCGACGTGAGCCCGCGAGAGCTGGCCCAATCGTCCCGGCGATTCTCACGGGTTGCCGACGCCGAGGCGGCACTCGACGACCTGGCCCATGCCGGCGCGGGCCAGTGGTACCACCGGCCCATCGGACCCAATGGCGGACGCCCCGCCCGTCGGTTTGCTCTCGATGAGCGTCTACGCCAACGGAACCCATCGCCACAGCGCGCGAATGGGGGTTCTGTAGACGTAGACACCCAGCACCCCGACACGCCCGGCCCGGATCACCAATAACCTCGTGGGGAGACTCAACGCATGGCATCCATCGCATACGACCGCAAAAACAACACCCGGCGCATCCTGTTCGTGGACGGTGACGGGAAGCGCAAGACTATTCGGCTGGGCAAGGTGAGCGCCAAGGACGCATCCACCGTGTGCCACCACGTCGAGGCGATGCTGGCCGCTAAGTTGGCGGGCTCATCGGTGCCCCGTGCGTCGGCCCTGTGGCTCGCCGATCTATCCAACGTGCTCCACGACCGCCTGGCACGAACGGGGCTCTGCGAGCCACGCACGGCCCCGGAGACGCACACGCTCGGTGGGCTGCTAGATGCGTTCTTTGACACACTCGACGATCAAAAGCCCACGACAATCACCCGGATGAGTCAGGCCGAGGCGGCGCTGCTGGCTTTCTTCGGTGACGACAAGCCGGTAGAGCGAATCACCAATAGAGAGGCCGAGGACTGGCGGGCGCAACTGGTGGCCGATGGGTACGCCCAGGCCACCATCTCGCGCACGGTGGGGTACGCCCGTTCGTTCTTCCGCTGGGCCGTGCGTCGAGGGCTGGCCCAGAGCAACCCGTTTCTCGACCTACGCGCCGGCGCTCAAGTAAACCCCGAGCGCTCGGCGTTCGTGGATCGGGCCACCATCGCCAAGGTGCTCGACGCCGCGCCCGATGCCGAGTGGCGGCTGCTGATCGCGCTGAGCCGGTTCGGCGGGCTGCGGGTGCCCAGTGAGCCGCTGGCGCTGACGTGGCACGACGTGGATTGGGAAGCCATGCGGCTGACGGTGCGAAGCCCGAAGACTTCTAACCACGCGGGCAAGGCGAGCCGCGTGGTGCCGATCTTCCCCGAGATTGCCGAGCACCTGCGGGCGGTGTTTGAGCAAGCCGAAGACGGCGCTGTCCACGTCATTACCCGGTACCGGGAAGGGCAGAACCTCAACCCGCAACTGCGCCGGATCATCAAGCGGGCCGGCGTCGAGCCCTGGCCCCGGACATGGCACAACATGCGGGCGACCCGGCAAAGCGAGTTGGCCAGCACCTACCCGTTGCACACGGTGTGCGGCTGGATGGGCAACACGAAGGCGATTGCCGCCGGGCACTACCTGCAAGTGACCGATGCCGACTGGCAGAGGGCCGTGGGGCTTTGTGGTGAGGCGGCGCAGAATGCGGCGCAGCACACGCCCGCGAGCACTGGCAGCACCCGGAAGCCGAACCGCGTTGCGATAACGGGAGAGGCGTTCTTGCGGGATTCTGCGGCCCCTTGCCGCGACCCGCACAACGTCCGAATGGGCAGACCCGGACTTGAACCGGGGACACCGGCATTTTCAATGCCGTGCTCTACCAACTGAGCTATCTGCCCCAACGCCGCCAAGCCGAGGCCCAGCGGCGACAGGGGCCAGTATACACCCCCTCAGGGCCGGCGGGAAGTGCTCGGGGCAACTCGGCCCGGCGGCGGGTCGGGCGATCGGTCGTACCCTCATGTCCGGCAGGCCAACGGCCGATAGCCGTGTTGGCAGGAGGGCCGCTGGCGTTGGCAGGACATCAATCGACCAAACAGACACCGCGCGTGCTGGCCATCGCCTCGGGCGGGGGGCACTGGGTACAACTCCTCCGCCTGCGGCCCGCTTTCGAGGGGGCTCGGGTCACCTATGTCAGCGTCCGACCCGCCTACGCGAGCGACGTGCCGGGCCAACGGTTTATCGCCATCAACGACGCGACGCGGTGGGACAAGGTCGGCCTGGCGAAGATGGCCTTCAAATTGCTTTGGATCATGCTCCGCGTGCGGCCAAACGTAGTGATCTCGACCGGGGCCGCACCGGGCTACTTCGCAATCCGGCTAGGCAAGTTGCTGGGGGCTCGGACGATCTGGCTCGACAGCATCGCCAACGTCGAGGAGATGTCCATGACCGGCATGCTGGTGAAGGACAAGGCGACCCTGTGGCTCACCCAATGGCCGCACCTGGCGGCCGAGAACGGGCCGCAGTGCCACGGGAGCGTGCTGTGATCTTCGTGACCGTGGGCGCCCAGATGGCGTTCGACCGCATGATCAAGGCGGTCGACCAATGGGCCGGCAAGAGCGGGCGGACCGACGTGTTCGCCCAGATCGGCCCTGCCGAGTACACCCCGCGGCACATCGCGCATACAGGGTTTCTCGAGCCGCCGCAATTCGCCGAGCGGGCCAAGGCGGCCCGGGTCATCGTGGCCCACGCGGGCATGGGGTCGATCATCACGGCCCTGACGATGGGCAAGCCGATCCTGGTCATGCCGCGGCGGGGGGATCTCCGCGAGACCCGCAATGACCACCAGATCGCTACAGCCCAGCGGCTGAGCGAGTTAGGCAAGGTGGTCGTCGCGATGGATGAAGAAGAACTCATCGAGCGCCTGGGGCGTTTGGAAGAAGTCAGCGCGGCGGGCGCCATCGGGCCGTATGCGCAAGATTCACTGATTGCCGCCGTCCGCGGCGTGGTGTTTCCCACCCAGGGCCGATAGCCCGTTGTACGATCATGTCGGCCTTTGTGATGGCCGATAGCCCTGGGACACCCTGGGAGTGACTGTGACATGAGCGGAGCAACGATGGATCTCACGGCGGCGGCTAACCTCAATACCAAACTGGAGACGAACACGGCCCTCGTCGGCGTGATCGGACTGGGCTACGTGGGTCTGCCACTCGCGGCCAGCCTGCACAACGGTGGGCTGCCGGTGCTCGGCCTCGACGTCGACTCGTCGAAGATCGAGTCGCTCAAGCGAGGCGAGAACTACCTCAAGCACCTGGGCGATGACATGACCCGGACGCTCTCGGCCAGCGACCGCTTCGAGGCCACCGCCGACTTCGGCCGCCTGGCCGAGGCCGACGTGATCATCGTGTGCCTTCCCACCCCGCTCGGCAAGCACCACGAACCCGACCTGAGCTACGTTGTAATCGCGGGCGAAGAGATCGGCAAGACGCTGCGGTCCGGGCAGCTCATCGCGCTCGAGTCGACGACCTATCCCGGCACGACGCGCGGCGAGTTCCTCGAGGCCATCGAGCGTGAGGCCACCAAGCGCGGCGTAAGCCTGGAATGCGGCAAGGACTACTTCGTCGCCTACTCGCCCGAGCGAGAGGATCCGGGCCGCCAGAGCCACACGACAAGTACCATCCCCAAGCTGGTTGGTGGTCTGGACGACACCGCGACCGACCTGGCGATGCAGATGTATGCCAAGGGCATCGAGAACCTGCACCGCGTGGACAGTGCCGAGATCGCCGAGGCGGCCAAGTTGCTGGAGAACATCTTCCGCGCGGTCAACATCGCGATGGTCAACGAGATGAAGCTCATCCTGACCCGCATGGGCATCGACGTGTGGAAGGTCATCGAGGCGGCCAGCACCAAGCCCTTCGGGTTCATGCCCTTCTACCCGGGCCCCGGGCTGGGCGGGCACTGCATCCCGATCGACCCGTTCTACCTCACATGGAAGGCCCGCGAGTTCGGGCACGTCACCCGGTTCATCGAGCTGGCAGGCGAGATCAACCACGCCATGCCGGCATACGTGATCGATCGCCTCGCGGCCGCCCTCAACTCGGTGGGCAAGCCGGTGCACGGCTCGAAGGTCCTCGTGCTGGGTTTGGCGTACAAGCCCGATGTGGACGACACACGCGAGAGCCCCTCGTTCGAGGTCATCGAGCTGTTGCGCGAGCGTGGCGCGACCGTGGATTACAGCGACCCGCACGTAGCGAAGACTGTGCCCGTGCGCAAGCACGACCTCCAGATGCACTCGGTGGAACTGACGCCCCAGAACCTGAAGAAGTACGACGCCGTAGTCGTGGTGACCAACCACAAGGCCTTCGACTACGCCGCCATCGCCCAGCACGCCAACCTGGTGGTCGACACGCGCAACGCCATGGCGGCACATGCCGACGGCATGGGCGCTCGGCTCGTCAAGGCCTGATCCGTGGCGGCCGCCGCGAGCACGAGAACGCCCGAGCCGAGTGCCTCCGCGGGAGCGGTGCGCACGTTCGACGGGGTGATCTGCTTCGGCGGCGTCGACTGGTGGTACCACAACCGCGGGCACTACGACTTGCAGATGATGCGTGAATTGAGCGCCCATGTGCCGGTGCTGTACGTCAACTCCATCGGCATGCGCGTGCCCAGGCCGGGCAAGGGCGGCATGTTCGCCAAGCGTGTCGTTCGCAAGCTCAAGAGCTTCAGCCACGGATTGACAAGGATTCGTGACGCCTTCTGGGTGCTCAGCCCGGTCGTGGCGCCTGCCGGCTTGGGCGCACAGATGAACGAGCGGGCGCTCACGATGCAGGTTCGCCGGGCCGCACGCAAGGCCGGGATCACGAAGCCGCTGGTGTGGGTGGCGTGCCCCCCCGGACAGCCGGTGGTCGATGCGCTCGAGCCCGTAGGCGTGGTGTACCAGCGTACCGATCGCTTCGAGGAATACCGCGGCGTCGATCCGCAACGCATCTCGCGGTTCGACCAACTTCTGAAAGAACGCGCCGACGTCACGCTGTTCTGCTCGAGTTGGCTGATGGACCAGGAACGAGACCAGCCGCGCGGCGTGGCGTTCGTCGATCACGGTGTCGACTCCGACGCCTTCGAGGCCGCGGGGCTGGGTGAAACACCACCCCCCGGCGACACGACCGACCTGCCTCGCCCGTTGGTCGGTTTCGTCGGCGGCATCGATTCGCACACGTTCGATCCAGAGCTGTTCGTCGAGGTCGCCAGGGCCGTCCCCGAAGCGACGTTCGTGCTTGTCGGCGGTTGCAGCCTGCCCGAGGACTGGTGCACGCTGTCCAACGTGCGCCTGCTTGGCCAACGACCATACGACCAGGTGCCGGGCTACATGGCAGCCGCCGACGTGCTCATCATGCCGTGGAATAAGAGCGAGTGGATCCGCGCTTGCAACCCGGTGAAGCTAAAGGAGTATCTCGCCGTGGGCCGGCCCATCGTGAGCACGGCATTCCCCGAGTTGGAGCGATACGACGGGCTGGTGCGCGTGGGAGAGACGGCCGAAGAGTTCGCGAGGCACATGCGCGAGGCCTTGACAGAACCCTTCGACCCGAATCCCGGCCGTGATCGCGTACGAGAGCAAACGTGGACGGCTAAAGCCAATGCTGTACTCGCGGCGTTACGAGAGCGCGGCGTAATATGTACGGGAAAGGCATGACCTCGGTGGCGGCGACCATCCCGAAGGCCGAGCGAGCGAGCGCCTGGACGCCCGGACGGCTGGGCTGGCTCGCGGTGCTGCTGATTCTCGCGGTGCTCGCCGCGCTGCCCTCGTGGTACAACGTGCTCGAACTCGCGACTCGAAGCGCCGAGCACTCCCACATGCTGCTGGTGCTGCCGGTGGTCGGGCTGCTGCTCTGGCAGCGTCGCGAGAGGCTCGCCACGGTGAGCCCACGGTATTCGATGTGGGGTATTGCGCTCGCCGCGCTTGGCGTTGGCATGGACTTCGCTGGCTTTGCGACACAGATCGACCTCATGAAGGATCTGGGCATGGTCGTCATGCTCATGGCTGCGGTGGTCGCTGTCACCGGTTTGCGCTGGCCGATGAAGGCGGCGCCTGCCTTCGGTGCGTTGTTGTTCCTGGTGCCCGTACCAGGGCGCATCCGGCAGGCCATCGCCGTGCCATTGCAGAATATTTCCGCAACCATCACCGAATGGCTCATGGACCTCATCGGCCAACCAGTGGTTCGCACGGGCAACGTGCTCCAGATCAACGGCGTGGATGTCGCCGTGGCCGAGGCGTGCAACGGCATGCGCATGGTTGTGGCGCTCGCGCTGGTGGCCTACGCCTTCGCGTTCTCGATGCCGCTGCGGCCGTGGGTCCGGATGGCCATCCTGGTCCTGAGCCCGCTGGTGGCTCTGTTCGCCAATATTCTCAGGCTCGGGCCAACGGTGCTCTTTTATGGCTATACGCGTCCCGAAGTCGCCGACTTTGCCCACGACGTGAGCGGGTGGGCGG
>JAUHYE010000171.1 GCA_030426395.1 Phycisphaerae bacterium | reverse complement strand
CGTGTAGATCAGGTGCATCGTGGCGTGCTCAATGCCGCCCGTGTACTGGTCGACCGGCAGCCAATAATCACCCTCATCGGGGGCAAAGGCGTGCTGGTCATCCTTCGGACTCAGGTAGCGATACTGATACCAGCTAGAGCACATGAAGGTGTCCATGGTGTCGGTTTCGCGCAGCGCAGGCTTCCCGCAAATCGGGCAGGTTGTGTGCAAAAAGTCCTCGTCCAGCTTCAGCGGACTTTCACCCGTGGGCATAAACTCCACGTCGTCGGGCAGCATCCGCACGCAGCCCATGGACATTGATTGGCCGATGCTCTCGGGCTCGACCGTGCCGTGGATGCCGTAGCCGCTGTATGCCGCGGCGGCTCCGATCCCTTCCAGGCCGATCCATCGCTCGCCGATGGGGTTCTCGGGGTCGTCGGCGGCGAATTCCTCGCCGGTGCGCGGATTGCGCCAGAAGGGGTTGATCAGCTTGCTGTGGCGGCGGACCTTGAAGGCGCCCACAGGCGTGCCGTCGAGTTCACCGAGCCCGACCGTGAACGAGCGGACGTACACCCATAGGTCGGTCTCGTCGGGCGGGCCGACGAACACGTCCATGCGGTAGGCGTCCTTGTGCACCACGGCGTGGAAGGGCCCGCGGACGAGCTTGAGCGTCTGGCCCTCGAAGATGCTGTTTGGGTTCGACAGACGGTTGACCCGCTGGATGAGCAGGTACTCGGTGGCCACGCTCTGGCCGTGGGCGATCTTGGCCAGCGAATCGCCGCCTTGCACGGTGTACTTCGACGAGAACGGGTCGTTGGGATAGATGCGCGGCGAGAAGATCAGGTCCTCGTTCAGCGCGGCCATCTGCTGGCGGATGCTTGCTCGGTCGCTGGCGGTCGCCCGCTCGTGCATCAGCGCCTGGTTGTAGTGCTCGCGCGCCGACACGGGGTCGTTGGCCTTGAGCGATTGCTCGGCCCGCTCGATGAGCGTCGCCACCGCGGCGCTCGGCTTGCCGGGACTTGTGAAGACCGGTGTGTCCTGCACCGGGGTCGCCAGCACGCCGGAGGGCGTGTCGCCGGTCGTCGCGGGCTTCTCGGTTTCGGTTTGGATCGGCTGGGGCACGGTGCGGCCCTGGGGCTCGGGGCGCTGCCTCGTGGTGGCCGGCTGGTCGCTGGCCACTCGGCGAATCGGGTCGCTCGAACGCTCGGACTGGATCGGCGTGCGGGCCTCACGCGTCTGCGGCTGGGCCTGCGCCAGATCAGCGACGGTCGTTTCGGGGGTCTGCGGGCCGTTGTCGCCGCCCGAGCTGAACGCCCAGACCAGCCCGCCGGCCACGCCGACGAGCACCAGGGCGACCAGCACCTTGCGACCACCGCCGCCGCCGCGACGCCGGCGGCCACGCGTGGCCCCACCAAACCCGATCCCGCCCTGTGATGGCAGCGACATGCGCCCTCCCTGCGTGCTGCGTGGCGTTTTCGCCACAGTTAAACCCAGATCCGATCCGTCGGACTCCGTTCAGCCTAGCCGGCCCCCTGCTCTCGCAGACGCCCCAGCACCGAAGCGATGCGCGGGCCATTGAATTCCTGCAAACGCCGCTCGGTCGCGATCGCGTCCAGGCGTGCGTCGTGCGGCTCGGTGGGTACTCGCGGCACGAGCTGCGCCTCGAGCCCGAAGCCCAGCGCCAGCCCCTTACGCCGCGGGTCGGCCAGCAAGCGATCGTAGAACCCGGCGCCCCGCCCGAGGCGGAAGCCGCGCAGGTCGAACGCGAGCGCCGGCACCAGGATCACGTCGATCGTCTCGAGCGCCATGCCCGGGGCGCTCGGCGCGGGCTCGGGCACGCCCAGGTTGCCCTGCACCACGTCGGTCATCGCGTCGGTGATCTGCGCGGGCGTGATGGTCCTCGCGTCCCAGTCGACGCGCGGGCCGGCGACCTCGACGCCAGCCTCGAGCAAACGCTCGATGAGGGCGCCGGTTCCGGCCTCGCCGGCCATCGACAGGTACACCATCACGCGGCGGGCCATCGCCATGGGCGGCCACGAGAGCGCGCGCTCGGCCAAGGCCTCGGCCTTGGCGCGCGATTGCTCCTTGGGCATCGCCTCCATCGCGTGTCGGGCTTTGGCGCGCAGGGCGGACTTCTCCCGAGCGAGTTCGCTCTTTGGGCCGGCCTTGGGCGATTCGTCTGGGCGCATGCTGCTGGTGGTCTCTGCCGCGCGGGCGTGCGTTGGAGTTGCGAGTGTGCTCACCCAAAGCCTATCGGAACAGATCGGGGGGCGACTGGAGCCGACTTGCGATGGATTCCATTTCCGCGCGTGAAGCGACGGGTGGCGACCGCGACCGACACCAAGCGACGGCAATCGCGCGAGAATCGACAAGGTTGGAATTCGAGGCCCGCGGGAATGAAGACCCCCGGCAGGCTCCTCCGCCTGTCGGGGGTCGTGCCCTCTCCACTCGAGCAGGTGAACTCGAACGGGGAGGCTCTCTCCGCGGGCTGAACGGTAGACTGCCCAATGGCAGAAAATCCCGGCAAAACCGGGGTTTTGGTCATTTCTTCATAGGCCGTAAAGATGGGGTATCTGGAGGCGGGCTCCGCCCTACCAGATAAACCGCAAACGCCCGAAGCCGGGGATCGGCAGGGCCCCGCGCCGCTCGACGGCGGGGAAGTACACGAAGAACGCCCGGCCCAGCATCAGCTCGCTGGGCACGATGCCCGCCGGGGCCCCGAGCGGGGAAACCCAGGGGCTCGGCTCGCCCAGCAGGCGGCTGTCCTGGCTGCTGGCCGAGTTGTCGCCGCACACGAAGTACTGGCCCTGGTCCAGCACGGCCAGGTCCAGGCTCGGGTGGCTGCCGCGGACGGGCAGCTCGCTGTCTCCCCGCGTGCTCTGGTAGTACAGGTCGCGGTCGAGGGCCAGGCGGTGGAGCTTCACCGGTCCGGTCAGGGCGATCGCCGGCCGGGCCGAGCGGTAGGCGCTCGGGGCGGGCACGATGGGTGCCTGGGCGTCCAGGGGCCGGCCGGTGGCCAGCTCGAACCGCTCGATGGGGCCCCAGTCGTACGTCGCGTGGGCGACCCTGGCGCCGCCCACGAAGAGCCACAGGGCCTGGTCGGCGTGCCAGAACTCGATGTCGGTCACCTCGCCCGCCGCGGGCTGGGCGACGTCGGCCTCGGCCAGGACGTCCCAGCGGTCGGGGTCGTCGGTCTCGATGGGCCGCGTCTCGATGCGGGCGGTGCCGCCCGCGAGGACGGCCCGGAAGGCCTGCGAGCGCGTGTCGATGCGGATGGCCAGTTGCTCGAGGCTCTGGCCGACCGGCTCGACGCCCATGCGCACCCGCACGTCGCCCACGCCGAAGGTCGCCGGCAGGTACGGGGTCAGCCCGTTGCCCGTGCGGCGGTAGCGCTCGTTGTAGGGATAGTAATCGACGATGGGCCAGGCCTGGTCGTCCCACTCCAGCCGCGTCACGCCGGGCAGCGTGTGCTCGGGGGTGGCGCCGTCGAGGTTCTCCCAGCCGCCGAAGGGCTTGCCGTCGGCCGAGACGGGCTTCCACGGCGGGCTGTACCAGTTGAAGCCGTCGCGGATGGGGTCGACCGGGGCCCGGGCCGTGTCGTGCACGGGCATCCACACGGCCCGCTGGGCCTCCTCGGGCTTGCGGGCGATGGCCCAGCCCTCCATGGCCCACGTCCCGCCGGCCTGGTCGCGCTCCTCGTTTGTTGGTGCCGTATCGCCCCCCGGCAGCGGGCGGGTGAAGATGTCCCCGTCCACGATCGCCAGTTGCTCGCCGGGCAGGCCGGTCAGCCGCTTGATGTAGTTGACCGTCGGCTCGGTGGGGTTCTTGAAGACCACCACGTCGAAGCGCTTGGGCTCGAAGACGACGGGCATGTACTTGAGCACCAGGATCCGGTCGCCCGCGCGCAGCCGCTCGACCTCCTCGTCGATCTGGTACGCCGGGCTGCGGGCCGCGGCCACGCCATCGTTCACCAGCGCGGGCGGGTTGCTTGCGGTCATCGGGTCGTGCACGGTGTAGCGGCTGATGGCCACCGGCCCATTGGGCCCCTGCTCGGTCCACGGCCCCACCTGCCAGCGATGCCCGGTCTGGTCGCCGACGAACTCGACGTGCTCGCCCAGCAGCGTGGGGGCCATCGAGCCGGTGGGGATGACGAAGGCCTCGATGACGAAGGCCCGGAACACGAAGGCCATCGCGAAGGCGATGATGATGCTCGAGAATGTCTCGCGGATCGAGAACTTGTGGTGTTCCTTGTCCGCGGGCTTGG
>JAUHYE010000048.1 GCA_030426395.1 Phycisphaerae bacterium | reverse complement strand
GTCGATTGAGGACTACATGGGTCGATCAATCGTCCCAACGATCGCGCCCAAACGGCCCTCAGAGAGTGTGAGGCTGGTTGAAAGTGATGTGATGTAGTTGATCGGCGTCTTGGAAGGCTGACGCTCTACCATTGAGCTACGCCCGCATCATGGCTTTGCGAAGGTTTCGGCCCTCGCGCCGGAGCATTCTAGCTCGCTTCCGAGTGGCGTACCCGACGCTCTTGGATGACGATCTCACCGAGCGGCTGCTCTCGATTGACCCGGCCGTCGATCGCTTGTTTGAGTGCCGTAACTGCCTCACGGCTGACCTTGGCCCCCACGCCGTCTCGCTCGACAGCCCGCAGCGTCTGGTGGGCCAGCGCCGCGTTGAAGGTGTTGAAGGCGACGATGCCGGGATGGGCACCCGCGCGTTCGAGCGTTTGGATGTACCTCGCCGCCGTGGTCAGGTCCTCGCGGGCCAGATCGATGAGCTGGCGGCGGGTGACGCACCTCGGGATGTAGCAGCGGCCCGCGTGCAGATCGTCCTGGGCATCGCGGATGACATTGACAAGCTGGAGCCCCTCGCCAAATGCGGCCGAGTCGCGTTGCAACTCGGCATGGATGGATTCGAGCTCGGGCTGGGATGCGACGAAGAGCGCCGAGCACATCTCGCCGACGATGCCGGCGACGGCGTAGCAGTAAGCCCGCAGGTCGTCCAGGCCGGCGGCGGACAGGTCGCGCTCAAGAAAGGCGGCCATGCCACGCGAGGTTCTGGCGAGGTGTTGGGCGATGATCGCTTGGTGCGCGGCATCGAGTTTTGCATATCCATCGAGCACCACCGTGGCATTCGAGAGGAGATTCGCGCACCCATTCTCGTGGAGCGGGGGGAGCTCCTTGAGGAGAGCTTGCAAAGCCGCCGGCGACAAGCCCCGCGAGGCGCACTCGCTCGCAAGGGCACGCAAGACAAGAGCACGCTGCTCGGCCGAGCCGGGGATCTCGTCCTCGACGGTGTCGGCGATACGGAACAGCAGATAGGCCACCGTGACCGAACGCTGGAGCTTCTCCGGCAGGAACGGGATCGACAGCGCAAATGTGCGGCTGGTCTGCTCGAGTAGCGCGGGCAATGAGGTCATGGTGTTGCCCCCACAAGTTCGGGCTCGTGGCTCTGGCAGGCGGTGGGGCGTGCTTCGATGCTCAGTTCCTTGAGCACCAGCCCCGCGGTGATCTGGGCCGAAAGGAAGATGACCGGCAAGCCAGAGCCCGGGTGTGTGCCCCCGCCCACCAGCCACGCGCCATCGGCGAACGGCACGCGATGCTGCGGCCGCTTGTGCAGCATCTGGTCGAGCGAGTGCGCGAGGTTGAAGGTCGCGCCAAAGTTGATGTTTTGTGCGGCCCAGTCGTCGGGGGTCAGCATTGTTTCTTCGCGGATTCGACCGTTCAGATCAACACCCAGCAGCGTGCGCAAGCGTTCGAGAAGGCGGTCTCGGCACGTCGATGCTTCGGCCTTCCAGTCGATCGGCGCCCGAGTGTTGGGTGTGGGCATGAGCACGTACAACGAGCTGTGCCCGGCGGGCGCCAGTGTCGGATCGGTCACGCTCGGATTGCAGACGTAGAAGCTCGGGTCTTCGGTCAGCCGCCCGCCTGCGCCCTCTCGGCAGCCGATGTCCAGCAGGTTGCCGCGATAGTCAGGGGCCGTGCGGATGGTGTGGTGGGGCAGGTCGATCCCGCCCTCGACGCCAAGGTACATCATGAAGGTCGAGCACGAATACTTCTTGCTGTCGAGCGAGGCGTCGGTGATCTTGCCGCGGATCGATTCGGAGAACAGGTTCTTGAGTGCCCATGTGGCGTCGGCATTGATGACAACGTGGTCGCAGGGCTCGACTGTGCCTTGGACTTCGAGGCCCGTGACTCGTCCGCGATCGACTCTGACGTTGTCAACAGGCGCACCCGTTCGAATAGTGCCGCCGAGCTCGACAAACACCTTCGCCAATGCCCGCATCAGCGCATGGCAGCCGCCGATGGGGTGCCACACACCATACTCGTATTCGATAAATGGCAGGATAGTGAACAGGCTGGGACAGTCGTACGGGCTCATGCCCAGGTATTTGCTCTGGAAGCCGACGGCGACCTTCGACGCGGGGTGCTTGAAGTATCGCGAGCTCAGCGAGTCGACCGTCTGCGTTGGCTTGAGCACCGGCAGCACCTTCATCGCGTCGGCACTGATGAGGTCCGCAAACGAGCGGATCGGCCGGCGCAGGATGGGCTCGGCCGCGTTCAGCTTCTTACGATTGTGCGCTACGAAGGACTCGAACGCCCTTCCATCTTCGGGGTGCAGCTTGCCGAGTTGCTCGCCCATGCGGGCAAGGTCCTGGGTTGCGTTGATGGTGATGTCCCGCCCATCCGGCTGGCCGATGAGCAATCGATACATCGGATCGAGCCGGCGGAGGTCGACGTAGTCTTCTAAGTTCTTGCCGACAGCCCCGAAGATCTCCTGGAGCACATAAGGCATCAGGAAGAACGTCGGGCCGCGATCGAACGAGTAGTCGCCCCTGGTGATCCGGCCCGTGCGGCCGCCAATCTCGGGTTGAGCCTCGTAGATCGTGACATCGAGCCCTCGACCGGCCAACAACACCGCCGAAGCAAGCCCGCCGGGACCAGCACCCACGATTGCGATCTTTGGTGGTCTCATCAGGCTGGATTCCCCACTAGGATTGTTGCACGTGGCCGCGAACTCCTCCGGAACATTACCAACAAAATACGACATCGACTGGGTTGGTCGCTGGAGGCGTATTATTGCCGGGGAAGTACCCATGCTGGTCCGGGTGTGTACCGAAGAGCACGACCGCCCCGCGTTCGAGGTGCTGATGTCGGACATCGTGCCGCTGCTTGACGCCTGTCTCTGGCACGAGAAGCACGCTCGGAGGATCCTGAGAACCCGCCGTGTTCGCCACGGCGGACTCTGGCGGTTGGGCCAGCGTCACATGGTTCGGCGCGTGCCGCTGGGCCACGTCGCGATCATTGCGACCTGGAACTACCCGTACCAGCTTCTGGGAATCCAGCTTCTCCAAGCCATCGTCGGTGGGAACCGCGTTACCGTCAAGCCCAGCGAGCGCGCACCCCTTTGCCAGGCGGCTTTGCTCGAGCTTGCCCGTGATGCCGGACTCGACGCCGCACGCCTCAACTGGACCGAAGCGACCCGCAAGGCAGGACGCGAATTACTGGAGCGTGGCGGCTATGACCACGTCGTGTTTACCGGCTCGACCGATGTTGGGCGAGAGATCGCTTCGTCCCTCGCCCCATCGCTCACCCCCAGCACGCTGGAGCTTTCGGGTTCCGACACCGCGATCGTGCTTGCCGATGCAGATGTTGAATTCGCCGCGGCCTCGATCCACTTCGCACTCACGCTCAACGCCGGCCAGAGTTGCATGGCGCCTCGGCGGGTGATCGTCGAGGGCGGGGCATACGAGGCGTTCACCCGGGCGTTCCGAACGCGATTCGAGTCCCTCGAGCCCTCGCGGCTCGTCCGGGGATCCGAAGCCGATCGGTGCCGAGCGCTTATCGAGCAGGCGCGAGAGGCGGGGGCGACGGAGGTCGTTTGTAGTCAGGAGTCGAGCGACTCCTTTGGCCCCACGGCTGTCCTGGATTGCCCCGCCGACGCCGACCTCGCCACGAGCGACCACTTCGGCCCGGCAATCGCCGTGATCCAATCCGACAGCCGTGAGCGGACGTTGGAATTAGCCGGCACTTCGCCGAAGGCACTGGCTACGTCGATCTTCACGAGCAAACCCTCCGAGGCGGAGCGGTTGGCCCGCATGGTCGACGCCGGGTTCGTGACGATCAACGATTGCCTGCTGCCCACGGCCCACCCAGGCGCGAGCATCTCGGGCCGCGCCGACAGCGGCTGGGGGGTCTCCAGGGGCGAGTTGGGGTTGCTCGCAATGACCCGGCCCCAGTTCATCTCCACGTCGAGCCGCAAGCTACGAATTCCAACCGACGAACCGAGCGAGCGGGTGAGGCGAAACATCGAGAAGTTCGTACGTTGGCGGTATGGTCGGTGAGTGGCGGGAGTGTGCCGATGGCGGGCAAGAGCGAAACCAGGCGTGTGGTGGTTGTCGGTGGCGGGCTGGCCGGTCTGGCCGCGGCTGTCGAGTTGCAAGGCCGCGGCGCCCACGTCACGATCGTCGAGGCCAACGACCACCTGGGCGGTAAGATGAACGTGCTGTCCGAGAACGGCTACACGTTCGACATGGGGCCGACGATCCTCACGCTTCCCGAGGTGCTGTGCGGCATCATCCGCCGCGCGGGCCGGCGCGTGCCCGACCTCATCGACCTCGTGCGCCTCGACCCGCAGTGGCGGTGCTTCTTCGAGGACGGCGTGGCCATCGACCTGCGCGAGGGCGTGGACGACATGGCGCGCGAGCTCGACGCCAAGCTGCCCGGCACCGACGCCGCCACTGGCTGGCGGAGCCTGATCGAATACAGCCGGCGCATGAACCGCCTGAGCCGAAGCGTGTTCTTCTACAAGGACGTCGGCGGCATCCGCGACGTGATGCGTCAGTCGCCGGCGATGGACAAGCAGGTCATGGCCGACGCGCTCGCCATGCGGCTGCACTCGACCGTCGCGGCGACGATCCAGAAGCACGTCCGCGAGCCGCACGCGCGGCAGATCGCCGAGCACTTCCTGCAATACGTCGGCTCAAGCCCGTTCCTGGCCCCGGCGATCCTGACGATGATCGCGTCGGCCCAGACCGACCAAGGCTGCTGGTACGCCATGGGTGGCACTCGCAATGTCGCGCGTTCACTCGAGCGTCTGGCGACGGATCTTGGCATCGAGGTCGTCACCGGCCAATCGGTCGATACGATCACGACTGAGGACGGTAAGGCTACTGGTGTTCGTCTAGCCGACGGCCGAACCATCGAGGCCGACGCCGTGGTGAGTAACTGCGACGTGCAACGCACGCACCGCGATCTGATCGCTTCCCCGCAATCCAAGAACGAACAGCGCAAGATCGCCGACACCTACACCCCCGCGTGCAGCGGCGTGGTGTTCTACCTCGGGCTCGATCGCCAGTACGATCACCTCGCGCACCACAACTTCCTCTTCAGCAAGGATTCCCACGAAGAGTTTGGCGACATCTACGCCCGCGGCATCCCCGCTCGCGACCCGACGCTCTACATCGCCGCGCCATCCCGTACCGACCCCGACCAGGCGCCGCCCGGCGGGGAGGCGCTCTACATCCTCATCCACACCCCATACTTGCGTCCCGATCACGAGTGGAACAAGCCCGGCGGCATGCTCGAGAAGTACCGCCCCGTCGTCATGGACAAACTCGCCCGCTTTGGCATGCAGGAGATCGAGCGGCACATTGTCGTCGAACGCTCACTCACGCCCACCGGCATCGAGCGAATGTATAACGCCGAGGGCGGCGCGATCTACGGCCTCGCGTCACACGGCCGGCTGGCCGGCGGCTTCAAACCGCGCAACACGTCAAAGACTCCCGGCCTGTTCCTGGCCGGCGGCAGCACGAATCCCGGCCCGGGCGTGCCCATGGTGCTCATGAGCGGCGTAACGGCGGCGAAGTCGGCAGCGCAATTCCTTGGGTTGGCCGACACCGATATCGAGAGCACGAGCCAGGGCCCGGCCGATGACGAAGTGAGCGCACTCGCGCCGGCCTTAGCATGACCTCGCCGATCGCGCCAGCCCGTGCCTCGCCGTGGTTCCTCCGCTTCTTTGGCGGGTACACCTGCCGATTGCTGCGCAAGAACTTCACCGCGGTGCGTCTCGAGCGAGAGGGTGACGCCGTCTTGCGAAGTGCCGCGGACCACGATGGCCCGCTCATCCTCGCCTTCAACCACCCGAGCTGGTGGGATCCGATCGTCGGCGTGGCCCTCCGACACCGGTATCTGTCCGATCGCCCCGGCCTCTCGCCCATCGAGATGGCGATGTTCGAGCGATTCGGCTTCATGCGCAGGCTCGGCATGTTCGGCATCGACGTGGACCATCCCGAAGCCGGTCGCGCCATGGTGGAGTACGTTGTCTCCTGCCAGCAGCGCGATCCTGACCTCGCGTTGTTTCTAACGCCCCAGGGCGAGTTCGCCGATGTGCGCCAGCCGATTGTCGTGCGGCCCGGTGCTGGCGCTGTTGCGGCAAAGCTCGAGAATGTGCGCGTGCTGGCGGTGTTGTCGGAGTTCGTCCTCTGGACCGACAAGCGGCCCGAAGTCCTGCTCCTCGTGCGCGAGTGTGCGAGGCCGGAGCACCCTACCACCGCGGGCTGGACACGCAGCATCCGCGATGGCATGCAGGCCGGTACCGACCAACTCGCCGCGTTGGCCATCGCCCGCGACGAAGCGCCCTTCCTTTCCATGCTCGAGCGGCGCGGCTCGAACGTGAATCCCGCTTACGACCTCTGGCAGCGATTGCGAGGCCGCACCGCGCGCGTGTCGGACCATCGCCACGAGGCGAAGGCATGACCGCCCTGTTGGTGTACCTGGCCGCGTGCGCGGCGGTGTCGCTAGGCACGCTCGCGCTCACACTTCGCAATCTTCGGCTGTACGCCCCGCCGCCCGAGGCCGTCCCAGCCGACGCCACCCTCGTCAGTGTCTGCATCCCCTGCCGCAACGAGGAACGGAACATCGAGGCCGTGGTGTCATCGGTGCTGGCCTCGCGGCATCGCAACATCGAAGTTCTGATATACGACGACGAATCCACGGACGCCACGGCCGAGATCCTCACCCGATTGTGCGAGTCGCACGATCGTGTGCGCGCGGTCGCGCATCAGCCGCTGCCTACCGGTTGGGTCGGCAAGCAGCACGCGTGTCACCAGTTGTCCAGGGCCGCCAACGGCGAGTGGCTGCTGTTCCTCGATGCCGACGTGCGGCTCGAACACGATGCCATCGGTCGGGCACTCGCATTCGCCCGAACCGCGCAAGCCTCTCTCGTATCGACATTCCCCCGCCAGATCACCGGCACGCTCGGCGAAGCGCTCGTCGTGCCCATGATGTTCTATCTGCTTCTGGGTTACCTGCCGTTCGTTCGGATGCGACGCACGCTCTCGCCAGCCGCGAGCGCGGCGTGCGGGCAGTTCATCCTCGTGGAACGAACGGCCTACGTAGCTTCGGGCGGGCACGCCGCCATTCGAAACTCCATGCACGACGGCATCAAGCTTCCACGCTTGTTTCGCAAGGCCGGCAGCAAGACCGATCTCTTCGATGGCACGAACCTTTGCCACGTGCGAATGTACCATGGATTTGGACAGACATGGCGTGGCTTTGCCAAGAACGCGTACGAGGGGCTGGGGTCGGTTGGGCTCCTGGTGTTTCTGACGGTGCTTCATGCGGCGGTGCACATCGCGCCATGGATTCTGTTGCCACTCTTGATTGCGGCTGGAGCGCCAGTGGTTGCCACGGCCATTGCCGCCACGGCTATCGCATTGCAAGTATGGCAGCGAATCATGCTCGCCCGGCGATTTGCACACCCGATGAGCCTCGCAATGCTGCACCCGGTGTCCATCGTGCTGCTGACACTCATCCAGTGGCACTCGTACTTCATACAGCTCGGCTCGGGGAGAACCTGGAAGGGACGCACAATGGCGCAATCACACGAAGACCTGGTTGTGCTCGTAGACGCCGACGATCGCGAGCTGGGCACGATGGAAAAGCAAGCCGCACACCTCAACGGCGGAGCACTCCACCGGGCGTTCTCGGTGTTCGTCGTCGACGACGCCTGCCGGCTCATGCTCCAGAAGCGAGCATCGGACAAGTACCACTTCGGCGGGCTGTGGACCAACACGTGCTGCAGCCATCCAAGACCCGGCGAGACCGCCATTGATGCCGCACGCCGCCGCTTGCGCGAAGAGATGGGCATCGACGCCCCCCTCCAGGCCTGCGGGACGTTCGTCTACGAGGCTCACGACGAGTCCAGTGGCCTGACCGAACGCGAGCTCGATCACGTCTTCGTCGCGCGTTATTCGGGGGAGCCGACGCTGAATGCGAATGAAGCCGAGGACTGGCGCTGGGTCGAGTTGTCCGAATTGCAGGAGTCGCTCGAACGCGAGCCGCACCGCTACACGCCCTGGTTGCCCCTGGCGCTCAAGAAGATCGTTAATCGCGAACCCGCGTCTCAGTAAGAACGCTCACGCGGCTCTGGCGATGGGCCGTGACGCCGAAGACTCGTACCAGTTCTTCGCCCTCCTCGGCCACGACACCAACGCCGCTCACGTTGAGCGCGAACCACGCCCGCTGCGTGAGCTTGATCCGTGCCGGCCCCACCGAGAACGCGAGCTGCGAATCGACAACGAACGCCTCGTAAACACCCGCCGGCACCTCGATGACCTGCGTGCCGATGCCCGAAACCGTCGATGTACCCCCGCCCGAGCCCGAGCCGAAGAGCCCGCCCTTCGATTCGACGGCGATCTCTCGCACAACATCATCCCCAGCGTTCAGTACCGCCGGCAGGAACAGCGCCTGTGGCTCGAACGTGCTCTCGATGCCATTCGCGAGATTCGAATCGATCAGAATGTCGCCCGATTCCGCCAACACGATCCGTGCCCAGTTCGGCTCGGAAGACTCGCCACCGAACTCGATCCTGATAACGCCGTCACCCTCGGGCATAATCGTTCGTAGCACCCGCTCAGGTTCGCTCGAGTCGGAGGTGAACCGAAGGAAGCGATCCCGCCGTTCCGTATCCGTCCAGAAGTGCTCGGCTGCCAGCACCCCCGATTCGCGTAATTCGCCAACGCGTAGCCCGCTGTCCGTGGTTGTCAATCCGATGGATGATGCCGATGGGGTGTCGTACTGCGCGACAGCCTTGCCGCCACAACCAATGGCACCGATCGCCATGATGGCCAGCGGCGCCACCAGGACGGTCCGCCTGTCAAACAACCGACTAATCAAGAACCTCGCCCAACGCAATCATCGCGTATGCCGTGATGAGCACCGGGTCGTTCTCCATCCAGCGGTCATTCACCGAACGGAACGAGCCGTCCTCGTTCTGGAGTTCCGCCAGGCGAGCGACGAGGTCGTCGGCCCAATTGACCTGCCGCGTGGATCCCTCGTCCGTCACAACCTCGAGTGTCGGCTCGCCGAACGCGTCGAGGGCGCGCGAGAAGGTCAGGAAGAAGTAGTACGTGCCCTCGGCGCCCAAGCCCGGGTTTTCCTTGAGCGTGTAGTTCTCGCTGATCCACTTGCGGGCCTGCGTCACGCGCAGGTCGTCGGCGGGCAGGTCGGCGTAGACATAGCTCTTAAAGCCCGCGTACGTCATCGAGCCATAACAGCGCAGGCGGCTGATGACCGTGCCATCGTCGAGGGTCTCCTCGATCATGTTGGCCTTGCTCTCGCCCACGCCAACCTGCTCGCCGTTCGGGCTGGTCGCGTACACGAACCCGCCCTGCCGAGAGCCTTCGGCGTAGTCCATGTCATTGATGCGGTCGTCCATCTGCGTGCGACCCAGGAACACGAGCGCCCGCTGCACGGCCGGGTCGTCGCTCGGCACGCCGGCCTCTTCCAGGGCCATCATGAACATGTGCATGTTGCTATTGTCGGGCCTGCCACTGCCGCCGTAGCCGATACCACCATAAAACGCGTGCGACCGCGACACCTGCAACTCGGGATTCGGGTTGTCCTCGCTGTATTGCAGCGTGCGCAGGTACGCCAGGGCCTTCTTGGCCGCGTCGTCGGCACGTTGCGTGTCGAGGCGCGAGATGGCAGCAAGCGAGATAGCCGTGTTGTATTGCGGCAGGATCCGGTCGTAGATGCCGCCGTCTCCCTGCTGCATCGAGAACACGTACTCGTACGCCGTATCGAGCGCCGCCTTCGTCTCGTTGTTGCGCTGCGCGAAGGCTTCGTCGGCCGTCATGCCCAGCAGCGCCAGGCTCGTGATCGCCGGCAGGTTCGGGCCATCGGGCCGCACGTTCCAGCCGCCGGTGTCCTCGTCCTGCTGGCTCAACAAGTAGGACGCCGCTTTGTCGCGCATCTGCCGCGCCTGATCGAGGCGTTCGTCGCTCGGCTGGCCGCCGGTCTGCGCGAGTGCCACACCGCCCACCGCGAGCGCGCCGGCGATGGCCACGAGTCGCTTCATTGCTTCCATCCCAGAACCCTCCAGACTCAGATCAACCGGATCAATCGCCGCCCGACCCACTCCATCGTCAGCAGCAGCAGGAGCACTACCAGCACGATAGGCCGATCCCACAGCGGCTCGACCTGCGGCTGACCCGCGATGACCACCTCACGCCGCGGCAGCACGCCGGGTAGCTCGTCGAGCGTGTCGATCGTCAGCACGCGCCCACCCGTTCGCACTGCGAACGAAGCGAGCAACTCATGATCCGCCATCGGGTCGCGTAGCTCGTCGCTGTCGGCCAGCACTTCGACTTCCAATCGCAACCCAAGCGGCGCCAGCAGCGGCTCATCAACGATGATCTCGTACATTCCCGGTTCGGTCGGCAGCCACGAGGCGGCGTACCCCTGCGAGAGTGCGCGGCGCGCACCGGTGTCCTCGACACCCAGCGTCAGCGTTTGCGCCATGCCCGATTGCGGGTCATCGCCGAATGGACGCACCTGCGCACGAACGGCCGGCAAGCGCCGATCAACCAACGATTGGTCGAGCAGCCGGACCTCCACGCGCGCCGGCCGCTCCACCAGCGCGGGCCGGGGCGACACGCTCAGTGCCGCCTCCGCCCCCGTGCGTGCCAGCCGGCCGCGCGCCTGCATGCGCACCAGCGGCAGATAGAACCGCTCGAACAACGGCTCGCCCCGCGCGTAGCGATACCGCCACAGCTCGTCGGTCGCGACGTACACCACGCGGCCCGCGCCGTAGGGCATCGTCAGCACGGCGGGCATCGCCGCGCCCGCGCCCTCGAACCGTGCCAGCACCTCGGTCGTCGGCTTGAGCGCCGCCTCCTCGATGCGCTGCCACCACCAGAAGCGGTTCCAACCGGTTTGCGGGTCGCTCAGGTACGAAGGCCACGTCGAGAGCGACTCGTCCAGCCGCAGCACGCCCAGGCGTTCGCCCGAGGCGGTGCGGTTGAGCACGACGGGCTGGCTCGAATTCGCAACGCCAGAGCCCTGGTCCATGCGGAAGGGCAGCAGATCTTCCAGTGGCGTGCCGCGCCAGCTTGCCGGCGTGTGCCCCGAACCGCCCACCCACAGCAGACCCGCGCCGCGGCTGGCCACGTGCTCGCGGAGCTGGTCGAGCTGCTCGTTGCTGAACAGCCCCGAGCGCACGTCGCCGACGACCACCACGTCGTACTCGGCCCACGCCTCGTCGCTGGTGGGCGGGTAGCCGATGGTGACGTTGCCCTCCTCGATGAAGCTCCGCCGGGCGGCCAGCAGCATCGAGCTCGACCGCACGCTCGGCTCGCGCAGCAGCATGCTGGTCAGGTACCGCCGCTCCCATCGCGGGCCGCCGTCGATGTACAGCACCCGCAGCGGCCGGTCGACCACGCGCACCCGCAGGTTGGCCTGATCGTTCTCGCTCAAGAGGTCGGGCGTGTCGGGCACGAAGCGCACGACCCAGTCGGCCTCGCCCGCTGCAAGTTCACCCGCAACGAGCGCCGCTTCGGCCACGTCGTCCTGCCAGCGTTCGTCGTCTGCCTCGATGCGCACCTGGTCGATGACCTCGCCCGTCAGGCGGTCTTCCAGTCGCAGCACGCCCGCCGAGCCCGCCGCCGGCCCGCGGCGGTCGATCCGCACGTTGACCGGGGCCTGGTCGCCTGCGAACGCCGCCTCGGGCGCCACGGCCTGCGCGATCGCCACGTCCGTCGCCGCCCGCGGGCTGCCCAGCGGCACGACGTGCACGGGCACGCGCTCGCCCACCAGCCGACGCACGACCGCGGCCGAAGGCTCGTCGATCGACCGGCCGTCGCTCAAGACGACCACCGCCGACAACGGCCGCGCCGCCGCGCGCGTGAGCGCGCCCGAGATCGCGGCGCCCAGCGCCGTGCGGCGGCCGTCGGCATCGGGCAGCTCGGGGGGGCCGGCGTTGTCGTCGTCCGTCGCCGCCGAACGCGCGCGCAGATCGAACGCCGCCGCGTCGAAGCCCAGCCACACGACCTCGCGATCGCTCGCCAGCTCGGCGAACATCTCGGAGTGACGCTCGAGGATGGCCCTGGCCTGCTGGTCACGCGTCGCGCGGGGGTTGCCGTCGATGGCGAAGGGCGCGTCGGCCACGCGCATCGAGACCGATCGATCGACCAGCACCAGCACCCAGTCGGGCTCCAGCCGCTCGCTCACGCGCTCCAGCCTCGGGCCGAGCGCGAGCACAACGACCACGAAGAGCAGCAGCGCCCGCGCGAACGCCAGGGCGTACCGCGCCGCACGCGGGCCCTCGAGCCTGCGGTAGCCCCACCAGCCGAGCATCGCGCAGCCCATGACCACCAGCGCCCAGCCCCAGGTTGGCAGCGGGCGATCGAAGCCCAGCGTCACGCCCTCCTGCCCGAAGCCCAGCTCGCGCAGGGCGAACACGCGGCTGAACAGGCCCTGCGGCGCGGCATTCGCAAGCGTGAGCAGGTCGAGCATTCAGGCCGCCTCCCGCACGGGGGCCGTGCTCACGCCCGCGGCCCCGGCGATCTGGGCGTGGCTGAACAGACGCGCGAGGATGGCTTCCAGCACCGCCAGGGCGAGCGCGACAGCAAGAAGGATCGCCCCGAGCGCCAGGCTCGGCTCGGTCCGCGCCATGGCCTCGCCGGGCGCGACGGCGTCCTCGCTCGCGCCGCCGGGGCGGTCGAGCCAGGCGAGTGAGTCTTCGCTTGCCAGCTCGACGCCCAGCGCGCCCGCGATGCGCTCGCGGACCTGCTCGCGCGCCACGGTCTCGCGCGCGGCGCCGCGGTGGTCGGGCGCGACGGCCACGACGCCCACGGGCCTGCCCGCGCCGTCGAAGGCCAGCCATGGGCCGGCCCGGCGGAGCGGCTGCGTGCTGCGGCCGTCGTCGCCCACGGCCACCGGCGCGATGGATCCGCCCGCCGCGACGTTCCAGCCCGGGCGCACCTGCACGGTGGCGCTGGGCGCGGCGGGCCGCGCACCGGCGATGGATGGGCGGCTGCCCACGGCCAGCCCCACGCCCGCGCGCGCTAATTCCTGCACCAGGGGCACGATCACCGGGCGGGCGGGCAGGTCGGTCCAGCTCGACGCCAGGGGCACGGCGAACACGACGACAAGCCCGTCGCTCCCCTCGTCGCCGACGCCGCCGGGACGCGCGACGAGCGCAGCGGGGGCGCCGTCCGAGAGGGTCAAGAGATTCCCAGCGTCGCCGCCGGGCTCGGCCGCCAGCGGCAGGCTCCTGCTCACCGTGACCGGACGCAACAACGACTCGAGCTCGCCTTCTACTAAACGAAGGAGGCCGAGCGCGTCGTCGCCGGCCGATCGAGCGATGCTCAGCGGCTGCTCATGATCAACGGCCTCGGGCCCGATCGTCCACGGCGTCTCGAAGGCCTCGTTGAAGCGGTCGGCCCACGGGGCGAGCGAACTGGCGGGCGCGGGGAAGACGGCGACCAATCCACCGCGGCGGGCGAAGTCGGCGAGCGCGCGCCAGCCGCCGGCGCGCACGTCGTTGGGCGCCAAGACGAACGCCGCGTCGACGCGGGCGAGGCGCGGTGCGTCGACGACGGAGGGGTCCAGGCTCGCGGCGGCGATGTCGGCCAGCGGGTCGCCCTCGCCCATCGCGTCGGGGGCCAGGGCAACGCGCAGCCAGGCGGCGGGGTCGTCGGGGTCCAGGCCTCCGGTGGTCGATTCGCCGGGCGCGTTGGCGGTGTCGATGATCGCGACGGTGAGCTGCCGACGGAGCGTCACGGCGGCGACGGCCGCGTCGTTGCCGGGGACGCCCTCAAGCCCAGCCCCAGGGTCGATCTGGGCCTCGAGGTAGGCCAGCCCGCGCGGGCGGCCGGTGACGCGGGCGTCGAGGACGACCGACGCCGTGCGCTCGCCCGCCCGCAGGCGCGCGGCGGCGCTCGACCAGGGGCCCGGGCCGCCGTCGTCGACGAAGCGCAGGCGGACGGGCACGGTCTGCTCGGTGTCCGAGCCCGTGCCGCTGCGGCCCACGCGCACGCGGGCGGGGGCGCTCACGGCGACGGCCTCGCCCTGGCCGACGACGAGCACGGGTCGCACGGGGGTGAGCCCGGCGATGCCGACATCGCCCGCGGGCCCGGTCGAGGCGAGGGACGGATCGCTCACCAGCACCGAGACGCGCGGGCCACGACCATCGGTTTCGAGCTCGCTCCCCTGGTTCGCGGTCACTTCGGGAAAGACGCCCGCCACGCCGTCGGCCAGCACCGCGACGACCCAGCGGCCGTTCTCACCCTCGTCGCGGGACGCGGCCCCGAGCTGGTCGGCGACGAGGGCCAGGGCCCCCTGCACGTCGGCCGCGGCCTCGGTGGGGGCGAGGTCTTCCAGGAACTGGCTGAGCGTGCCCAGGTCGCTGGTGGGGGCCAGGGCGCTCGACTCGGGCAGGTCGCCCTCGGCCGCCAGGGGGCCCGAGAGGGGGACCAATATGGCCCGGTCGCCGCGCTCGGGGCGGAGGGATTCCAGCAATTCGACGGCCATGGCCTTGTGGCGGTCGAGGGCTGCGACGCCCTGGCCATCAGGGGCTCCGGAGGCGATCGAGTCGTCGATCACGATGGCCAGCGTGACGGCCGCCGAGCCGAACGGGGAATCCCCAGCGAGCCCCCGCAGCGTCGGGCGGCCCAGGGCCAGGGCGATGGCGGCGACCAAGAGACACCGCACGGCCAGGAGCAGCAGCCGCTCGAGCTGGAGCCGCCGCCGGCGCTTGCGCATGGCCTCGAGGAGGAACCGCATGGCCGCCCAGGGGGTCGGCTTGCGCCTGCGACGCATCAGCAGGTGGATCGCGATGGGGATCGCGATGGCCGCCAGGCCGGCGGCAAGAATGAGGGGATTCACGAAGCTCATGGGGTGAATCCCTTAATCGATTGGGCCGTTGGTCCGGATAATCGGGCGGTTGCGGAGCGCAGCAGCCCTCTACGAGAGTCGTACAGCCCTCTATGGGAGCGCAACAGCCCTCCACGAGAACCGTACAGCCCTCTCCGAGAGTCGTACAGCCCCGGCGCGGAACGCAACAGCCCTGTACGGGAGCCAAACCGCCCCGTCGCGGAGCCCGATGGGGCGGTTGGGCGGCCCGGGCGATGGGCAATAGGCAATGGGCAATGGATCGGATGCCGGACGCTCATGGCCGCTCCCTCCCATTGCCTATTGCCCGATGCCCAGTGCCCAGCCTCATCCCATCTTGCTCCGCTTCAGCAGGCTCTCGCGGCGGGCGGCGTAGGCCGCCAGGGGCGGGCCCAGCCAGTCGTGGGTGCTCAGGCGGTGGAGGTCGAAGCCGACCCTCCTCAAGCCCCGATCCAGGGCCCGGGTGTGCTCGGCCATGGCCTCTAAATAGGCAGGGCGGAGGGCACGCGGGTCGATCCGCAGCCGGCCCTCGCCCTCGAGGCCCTCGAACGGGGCGGGGTCCTTGAAGGCGAAGTCGGTCTCGCTCTGGTCGAGCACCTGGAAGGCGATGGCGTCGTGGCCGCGGTGCTTGGCCCGTGCCCAGCCGGCCTCGAGGATGTTGGTGTCGGTGAAGAAGTCGCTGATGACCACCAGCAGGCACTTGTTGTTGAGCTTGCCCAGGGCCTGGTCGAAGACGCGGGCGAAGTCGGCCCGGCCATCGACGGGGGCCTGGGCCAGGGCCCGGACGATGCGGCGCCAGCTGCCCTGGCTGCTGGAGCGCTCCACGCCGCCGAGGATGCCGTCGGCGAAGGTGTACAGGCCCACGCGGTCGCCCTGGCGGAGGGTGACGTAGCTGAGGGCGGCGGCCAGGGCGGTGGCGTGGTCGATCTTCCGCCAGTTGTTCTGGCCGCTGGGGCCGGTGCTGGCGCCCGTCGCGGCGGCGTCGGAGAACAACCGGCTGCCGTACTGCATCGAGCCGCTGGCGTCGACCAGCACGACCAGGTCGAGGTTGGTCTCCTGCTGGTATTGCTTGAGGTAGAGCTTGTCGCTGCGGCCGTAGACCTTCCAGTCGAGGTGGCGCAGGTCGTCGCCGGCGACGTACTGGCGGTGCTGGGCGAACTCGACGGATTGGCCCTGATACGGGCTGCGGTGGGCCCCGCTCATCACGCCCTCGACGATCATCTTGGCGCGCAGCTCGAGCGAGCCGAGGCGGGCCAGCGTAGCCGGGTGCAGATAGAGCGTGGGGTCGACACGCTCCGATTGGCCCGTGGCGGGGACGGGCGTGGGGCCACCGGTCGCGGGCGCTGGGCTGGTGGTGGGGGTGTCGGCCACGGGCGATGGTATCGGATGGATCGGGGCGGGGAGCGGCACGGATTTCGGGCCCATAGCCTTGGGAAACCCGGAGGAATGGCCATGCCGAGCGACACCGTGATGGGGCTCTACCGCGAGCTGACCGAGTTGAAGACCAGGCTGCGAGAAGCGATGCGCGCCGAGGCCGGCCCGGGCGTGCCGGAGGACTACGAGTTCCAGGGCGAGGGCGGGCCGGTGAAGCTGAGCGAACTCTTCGGCGGCCATGAGGACTTATTGGTCATCCACAACATGGGCAAGGGCTGCAACTACTGCACGCTGTGGGCCGACGGGCTGGCCGGCTACGCCCCGATGATCGGGCGGCGCTGCGCCCTGGCCCTCTCGAGCCCCGACGCCCCCGACGTGCAGGCCCGGGTGAAGGCCGAGCGCGGCTGGCCGTACCGCATGGTGTCGGTCAAGGGCAACACCTTTGCCCACGACATGGGCTTCGTGGTGAACGAGGGCTACATGCCGGGCGTCTCGGCCTTCCACAAGAACGGGGCCGGCACGATCACGCGGACCGGCCTGGCCTACTTCGGCCCCGGCGACGACTTCTGCCCCATCTGGCCGCTGTTCGATTTGCTCGATGGCGGGGCCAGGGGGTGGGAGCCCACGTGAAACTCACGAGCCTGGGCAGGCTGGGGGTTTGTGATCGAAGCGGGTCGGTCCTTATAAGTGTAAATCTCTTGCAGAATCGGGCCCCCCCGAGAAAGAGGTCTTGAAGCGTCCACGGATCTGGTTATTTTTGAGGTTGCCGATCTCGCTTTTGTGGCGGGAGGGTTATTAGTATTCGGGCGGGCCGGGAGAACTTCGCTGTGAAGCCCCGGGCCATAGGGTGGTCGATCTGGGAGAGAAGAAATGAGCAGAGCAGCACTCGTGAGCGCGCTGGCGGGCCTTGCCCTTGCCAGCAGCGCCCTAGCGGACCCGGTGGTCCTGTTCCAATCCAAGCTGGGCGACCACCCGCGCGGCGATGTTCGCCCGCCGACCTACGGGCTGCGGGTCGATGGCCTGTTCGTCGGCGAGGGCGGCGGTGGCGGCCCCACCACGTTCTCATTCCAGGAGAACGGAGCCAGCGTCGTTCTCAAGATCCTGGACTTGAACGACGACGGCACCGCCGACCAGATCAAGATCTCGGGCACCGTCTACGGTGGTGAGGACTCGGGCTCGGGCTACGACTTTGCTGAGGGCCTGTACAGCCTGGAGTTCACGTTTTCGGTAGGCGTCGATGGCTCCGAGGGCGAGGGCGGCTGGACCGCCGGCAGCGATGCGACCAACAGCGGCTTTCTCAAGGCCATGGGCACCTACGACACCGTGCTTCAAGACACGACGTTCAACCTCGTCCAGCGCACCGACTCGATGGCCAAAGACTTCGCGTTCCTGAACGACGGCCATCGCCTGCCCGGCGACCCGGGTTCGGGTTGGGTCGGCCGCGGCTGGCTCGGTGGTGGTGGCTCGACCGACACCCGCGACTTCCTGTTCATCACCGTGGTCCCGCTGCCCGGCAGCGCGGGCCTGGCCCTGGCCGGCCTGGGCCTGGTGGCCGTCCGTCGCCGCCGGTCGATCTGACCAGTTTGCTTCCAACTCGATAGAACAAAGACCGGGCCGCTGTGGCCCGGTCTTTTCGTGCATGCTGTTGTCGCCGCGGCTGGTTTACTCGGGCCCGCCGGGCAGGTCCGGATCCCACACGTCGGTATACCAGGGACGGGTGTCGGGCAGGTTTTCCTTGGGGATGTCCGAGACGTGGCCGTCGAGCCAGCAGGTGTTGCAGCTGTGGCCGTGGCGGAAGTACTCGCGATCCTTCTCTTCGCCGTGCTGGTACAGGTCGTTGAGCGTGTCGCCGTTGCCGTCGATCATCTGCTCGTAGCCGTCCTTGAAGACGATGGTCTTGGCGGGCTGGGTGATCGTGGTGATGCGTTTGGGGCGGGCGGCGTTGTGGCTGCCACTCTTGAAGAACGCGCTCTCGCTGCTGCCACCCGCGCCGCGGTACACGCCGTTGAAGCAGTACGTCGCGTAGGCGAAGTCGGGGTTGTCGACCTCGCCCACCGAGCGGCCGCTCACCAGGTACGCGTCGACGAGCCGTGCGCTTGGGCAGCGCCACACATCCCAGCCCGAAAGGAAGGTGTTCTCACCAATGCCCGGCGGCGTAAACATGCTCTTTTTGGTCTCGACACCCAGGTAGCTGTCGTACAACGCGCCCCAGTAGGAGCCGAGCCCGCCGTCCAGGTCGGGTGAGTAGTCTTCGTAGTACGACAGCAGGACGCGTCCTCGTCCACCGCGCGCGCCGCGGATCTCCATCCGGCTTGAGTAGTTCTGGCGGCTGCCGTGGTGGTATTCATTGTGGTCGAGGGTGTACGCCGTCCAGGCGGTCATGACCTGCCGCATCTGCGACTGGCACTTGACCTTCTTGCCCGCCTCTCGCGCTGCGCCCAGTGACGGCAGCAGGATGCCGATGAGCAACGCGATGATGGCGATGACGACGAGCAACTCGATGAGCGTGAACGCGCGAGCGCGATGTGTGTGCATGGGGTCTGGCCTCGTGGCGTGCGTGTGTTCGCGGTGGCGCTCGGCGTGAGCGCGACGGATCATTCCTGCGCAGCTTGCCATCGTCGCCCGGAAGATCACGGGTTCACGCAACCTTCGCGCCGTCTTGACGAACGCTTGCCCCGATGCTGACAGTCGAGCGTGGCGCTGTTTCTACGTTCCAACCTGCGAAATTTTTCCCCTCGACTGTCCCACGCACACGGAGAGATACCCATGACCCGCACCCGCACCATCGCGCTGGCCGCAGGCCTCGCCCTGGCCGCCACCGCACCCACGCTCGCCCAGGAGGGCACCGAGGTCGTCATCACCCCGGCCGTCACCAGCGGCGACGTCGACGCCTTCACCCTGACCCTCGACGGCATGTTCGCCTTCTTCGTCGGCTCGGTCGACGACGGCATCAGCGGCGACCACCTCTACCGCGTCCCCGTCACCGGCGGCGAGGCCATCCTCTACGACGATCCCACTTTGCAGGGCGACGTCGACGAGGCGCCCATCGTCGGAACCGACTATGTCTACTTCAAGGGCGACCAGAACATCGGCAACCCCGAGAACGAGTGGTTCCGCCTGCCCATCGACGGCGGCGACCAGCTCCAGATCACCAACGGCACCGGCATCGCCGGCGACGGCGTCCTCATCAAGGGCGGCACCGAGCTCATCTACCTCAACGACGAGAGCAGCGACGGCATCTTCAACGCCCTGACCGACGGCAGCTTCGACATCTTCGGCATCACGCCCCTGGACGTCGACATCGACCAGTTCCAGTGGGACGTCACCAGCGACGGCGAGACCCTGATCTACGCCAGCCAGTTCGCCGGCGGCCCCCAGCCCAAGGTCTTCGGCATCCTGCCCACCGACGGCTCGAGCTTCGACCCCGAGTTCATCACCCCCATCGACGTGCCCGACTTCTTCGAGATCGTCGACGGCGAGCTGAGCGACGACGACCAGTTCTTCGTGTTCACGGCCCAGTACGACTTCGACGACCAGCGCAGCCTGGTGAAGGTCAGCACCACCCCCGGCGACGTCGAGGTCGAGGTGCTCGTGCCCGTCACCGAGCCCTTCCAGGAGGTCATCGGCCTGGCCGTCTCGCCCGACAGCTCGATGGTCGCCTTCAGCGCCGACCTGGACGAGGAAGCCGTCTTCTCGCTGTACGTCGTCAACATCGACGGCACCGGCTTGCGCAACCTGACGCCCGACTTGCCCGCCTACGCCGACGTCGAGGGTGGCTACGGCGACATCCGCTGGTCGCCCGACGGCACCCGCATCTACTTCATCCGCGATAAGGAGTTCGAGGGCACCCACGCCCTGTACTACGTCGATCTCGACGGCTCCATGCCGTGCCGCGCCGACATCGACGGCGACGGCGCCCTGACCATCTTCGACTTCCTGGGCTTCCAAAACATGTTCGATTCGGGCGACCTGGGCGCCGACTTCGACGGCGACGGCAGCCTGAGCATCTTCGACTTCCTGGCCTTCCAGAACGAGTTCGACGCCGGCTGCCCGTAATCCAGATTCCGGAATCATGAACGAGGCCCGGGCACACGCCCGGGCTTTCTTCGCGCGCCCCACGATTTGGCTTGCATCGCACCCCCGTTTCCGTTATGCTGGACACGCCGGACTCCCAGCATCGACCGAACATCCAAGGAGGTCCCATGCGTTCCATCGCCCTATGTGTGCTGTCCACCTGCCTTTCGGTGCCACTGATCGCCCTGGGGCAGACCCACGTCGAGGGCCGGATCGAGACCGACACGACCTGGGACATCGCCGGCAGCCCGTACGTGCTGACTGGGGACGTGGAGGTAGTGGGCGGGGCGACGCTGACGATCGAGGCGGGGGTGAGCGTCGATGGCATGGCCGGCACGCGGTTGGTCGTGGGCGGTGATACGGATGGCGATGTTGGGACACTTCAAGTGCTGGGTTCAGTATCGCCGAGTGTCAGGTTCCAAGCTCTCGATCCAACCCAGCCCTGGGGAGGGCTGCTGTTCACGCAGAATGCAATGGACGCGGAGTTCTCGCCGACCGGGGAATTTCTCGGCGGCTCAATCATTCGAGGAGCGTTTGTGGGGAAAGCTGCGGCACCGATCACCATGATCGGTGTTGCTGCATATCTCGACTCGGTCGTCGTGAACGGGCCCCAGGATCCTGATGGAGCGGGGATCTCCGCGGAATTGCGACCCACGATGAAGAGGCTGCGCCTGAGCGATGTCGAAGTAGTGAATTCGGCGGGCTTCGGTGTATTCATCTTCGGGGGCGCGGGCCACGTTCTTGAAGATTGCAGGTTTGAGTCGAACGGCATGGGAGTCGCTATTCAGGCCATCGCTCGAGTACCGCCGGACTTTCCCCGGGACCGAATCGAGCGATGTACATTTGTACGGAACGGTATCACAGGCGCACCCTGGTTCCATGGCGGAGGATTGGCGTTTCTTGGTGTAGGCGGGGTTGAATTCAGCGAATGTCTGTTCTTCGAGAATTTGGCCGAAGGCAATGGCGGCGGGATCTGGGGTCTCGCCGCAGAGGCGACCTTCTCGAACTGCGAATTCATCGGCAACGATGCGGGCGAGGCCGGCGGCGGGATGGATTTTGATGCCGATGTCATCATTGAAGATTGCGTGTTCACAGACAACCGTGCCGAACGGTCAGCGGGTGCGTATCTCGGATTCGTAGATCGAACCTTGACCATGCGTCGGTGCGAATTCAGAGACAATCAGGCGGGTCGCGGCGGTGCCATGACGCTTGCGTTTCGTGTCGTGAATATCGAAGACTGCGAGTTCGAAGGCAATTCGTCGACGACCGATGGCGGTGCCATTCGCGTCTTCAACGGAGAAAGCCATATTACATTTACGGGCAACCGCTTTACCAACAACACAACCTCCGGCGCCGGCGGCGCCATCGGCTTCATCGACTCGGACCGCCACGAATCCGTCACCTTCGCCGGCAACACCTTCGAGGGCAACATCGCCCGCTTCGGCGGTGCCGTCTACACCACCAATATTGATGACGGCGTCTCGACCTTCAGCTTTGCCGAGCGTGACGGCCTGCCCAACACCTTCCACAACAACACCGCCCAACTCGGCGACAACATCTACCACGCCAGCCCGGTGGACATCGACGCCACCGGCGTCTGCTGGGGCGTCGCCCTGCCCGCCGCCATCGCCAACCGCATCTACGACGGTCGCGACGAGCCGGGCCTGGGTGTCGTTTCGTTCGACCCCGTCGCCACCACCTGCGACGCCTGCCGCACCGACCTCGACGGCGACGGCGCCCTCACGCTGTTCGATTTCCTGGCGTTCACCGGCCTCTTCGGCCTGGGCGATCTCCAGGCCGACTTCGACGGCGACGGCGCCCTGACCATCTTCGACTTTCTCGTCTTCCAGACCGAGTTCGAAGCCGGCTGCGAGTGAGCGAAGTTCCCCATTCGAACAGGGCCCGGGCACGAGCCCGGGCTTTTTCATGGCCTGTGCACATTGCGCAAAGAAAGAGAAGAACGCATCACGCCGCCATCAACACCGTGAGAGGACTGCGCGAAACCGTTTATCGCCAATTGTCTCGTTGTCGCGATACTGCTTTCATCGGCCATGCACGCCAAGCCCAGCGCTGTTCGTCACGCGTTCACGCTCATCGAGCTGCTCGTGGTGATCGCCATCATCGCGATCCTCATCGGCATCCTGCTCCCCAGCCTCGGCGCCGCCCGCGAGCTAGGCATGACGGCCGTGTGCAGCAGCAACTGCAAGCAGATCGCCATGGCCAGCCTGCTTTATGCCCAGGACGATCGCAAGGACGAGTTCTGGCCGCCCGCCCAGTGGGCCCGCCTGCCCCGCTACGACGCGCCCGAGGGCGAGGCCACACCCGGCTTGCTCTACGAGTATCTCGAGGCCGCCGACGAGTGCACCGCCTGCCCCAAGAACAAACGCCGCAGCAGCGACGGGGCCGACAAGTCCTCGCTGTTCTATTCCGACATCGACTTCGACTACACCATGGCCGCCAAGATGGCCGGTGCCACGCCCCACACGGGCGTTCGTTTTAAGTACGCCGATCCCAAGCTTGGCGGCGGCCTCCCGCGCATGCGCAACGAATTGGCCGACAACGTGCTGCTCTCCTTCGACGGCACGCCGCTGTTCGTCGAGGAAAGCCTCGAGTGGTACGGCGACAAGATCGTCGACGGCCTCTGGGGCAATCGCGATCAAGTGACCGATCGCCACGACCACGGCGGCCACATCTCCATGCTCGACGGCAGCGTCACTCGGTTCGTCTCTCCCAAGGGCCCGCGTGGCGAGGCCTTCCAGGAAGACGAGGATTTCGAGGCCAACGACCTCTACGTCAAGGGCCACCCAAACGACCCGTTCTGGCACCAGTTCGATGGCGGCATCTCCGGCCGCGGCTGGGGCTGGATCAACAACCCCAGGTGATCACGATCGGCCGCACTCCCCAGCGTCGATCGTGATTGCTCTTTGTTCCCGAGCACCTTTGCACGAGAGAGGTAACCCCATGCAGCGTAAGAGCGTCATCTCCGTCCTCGCCGTTGCCGGCGCCGCGGCCACCGCTATGGCCCAGGCCCCCGCCGTCACCGTTCCCACCGGCACCGACCTGCTCGGTGAGTCGTTCCAGGCGCCCGGCGCCTGGCCCGGCGCCACCGTTTCGGGCGCCTGGTTCAACCTGAACCTGGCCCCCGGCACCGTCCTCGACGGCGCGGGCTCCGACCGCCTGCTCATCGATGACCAGGCCAGCGGCCCCGTCCGTTGGACCAGCGGCTGGACCAACGAGGGTGACTTCGACGCCAACTTTGGCCCCGGTCTGGTCGACGATCCCCGTGGGACCGCCGGCTTCATCGAAGTTCAGGGTCATCTCATAGGTGGGCGTCTGCGTCGCGGACTGCGTGTACGAGATCTCGGCCGATGCGGCGGCGGTCATGCCGATGACCGCGCCGACGGCGATGGAAAGGTGTCGCATCTCTTTGATGCCTCCAAGGACTGGGAACGGCCGCGGTCGGCCTTGGGAGA
>JAUHYE010000047.1 GCA_030426395.1 Phycisphaerae bacterium | reverse complement strand
CCATCATCGATGACCAGCATGTCACGCACCACCGAGGCCGGAGACCCTTCGACCACCGAGAACGCGGCGCCATCCCAGCGGGCCACACCGATCTCTACTGGCAGCGGCGCTCGATCCGGCCAGACTCGATCCCCGGCGAGGTAGAGGGCGGGCCCGTCACCGTCGTCGAACACCACCATGTCGTTCACCGTCCCGAACACGCCGTAAAAATTGCCAACCGTGCCGAATCCCGCCCACTGGCCGTCTTCCAGCCGGGCCACGCCGTGCACCCGCAGATCATCGAAGCCGAAGTTGATGTCGCCCGAGGCGTAGAGCACCGGACCCGAACCGTCGTCGAAGGCCACGAGCTGCCGGGCGACGCCGTCGAGCGCTGGCCCGTACGGAACCCACACGTCGCCGTCGAGCACATGAATGGTTGATGTTGACGCGAGGAAGTCGCTGAACGCCGCGTACAGCCGCGGCCCGTCGCCCATATCGAGCGTGTTCAGCGCCGAGACCCAGACCTCGCCCAGGTCGCCCACGGCCGACCACGCGTCGCCGTCGAATCGTGCGATGGGACCCAGCCGCTCGTCGCCAGCCGTCAGCACACCGGCCGAGACGTACAACGCCGGACCGGTCCCGTCGTCGTGCACCAGCATCTGCCGCCTGGACTCGCCGTAGGGACGCACCTCGGCGTCGAGCCCCTCCCACCCGCAATTCTGCGCCAGCCCGGCACCCGGCATCACCAAACCGCCCGCGGCCGCCACCAGCGTCCAGACCGTCTTCGTGTTCGCTCGCATGATCGAATCTCCTCGTCCGAAATGTCTCCCCCGGCGTGCGCCCTGCGCAGCACCGGGGCCGTGCCGCGGCCGCGGGCACGGAGAATGGATGGGTTGGGTCCGGGGAATAGATGGCTACATGCATCGGACCCGTGCGGCCGCACACTCCGGTACGGGGTTGCGGCCGGGCGGTTCGCCGGGGGCGTCATCCCCCGCGCGGCATGAACCAGCACTCATCCGCTAGGCCGGGTCGGATCCCCGCCGCTAGCTTTGACTTCTTGTAGGACAGCGGGCGGGGGGAGAAAGCGGGCGAGCGTGCTGGGCCGGGTCATCGACTTCTTCAAGGAACTGTTCGCCAAGATCGGCCAGGACGAGGCCATCATGCGCGCGGCGGGGGTGGCGTTCTACGCCGCGTTCTCGCTGGCGCCGATGGTGCTGCTGTTCGTCGCCATCACCGGCTTCATGGGCGAGGGGGCCCACGAGAAGATGGTCGACGCCGTCTCGCGCACGGCGGGCGCGAGCGCGGGCCAGGCGGTCGAGACCATCGCCGCCGAGAGCGACAAGGCCAGGACGTTTGCTGAGGTGAGCGGGAGTGGTGCGGGCAGCGGGGGTGGCGACGACTCTGGCGCCGAGGCGAACGGCCCCGCCTGGTGGTCGCTCGTTGTCAGCATCGCCATCATCCTCTTCTCGGCCAGCACGGTGATGGCCGCCTTCCAGAAGGGCCTCAACCGCGCGTGGAACGTCAAGGCCGCGCCGGGGCTGAAAATCGGCGCCCTGAGCTGGCTGCGCGCCCGCCTGCTCTCGATGGGCATGGTGCTTGGCATCTGCTTTTTGCTGCTGGTCTCGGCGGTCGCCACCACGGTCATCGCCATGGTCATCCCCGGCGAGGGCTGGCTGTGGAACATCGTGAACCTGCTCGTGTCGGTGGCGGTCTACATATTGCTCTTCGCGGCGATGTTCAAGGTGCTGCCCGACGTGCGCATCGGCTGGCGCCAGGTCTGGTTCGGCGCGGGCGTCACGGCCGGGCTGTTCGCCCTGGGCAAGCACCTCATCGGCACCTACATCGCGATGGCCGGCTACGAGAGCAGCTACGGCGCGGCGGGCGCGGTCGTGGGCGTCTTGGTGTGGGTCTACTACTCGGCGATCATCATCTTCCTGGGCGCCGAGGTCACAGAAATCTTCGCCCGCCGCACCGGCCACCGCATCGAGCCCACGAAGCACGCGGTGCGCGTGGAGATGGTGACGGGCGACTCGGCCGCCGAGCGGCGGGCCGAGGTGGGTCAGGACAAGGGGAGTTAGTTTGTCGCCTCAGCGGCGGTGATTCGTCTTGACGCTTCGCCAGCGGGGCCGGGTTGAGTCTTGTCGCCTCGCCGGCGGGGCCGTGCGCGGGCTTCGCCCGACGCGGGGCAACGGTGCTTAGGCAAACGGGGAGGCGCTCTTCGCACTTCCTCTTCTTCCATTCCTTCAACCTACAAGGCCTCCTGCACCTTATACCTCGCCGAGGAGGGCTCCGCCCCCCTCTACGAGACAACTCGCGAAACTCTCCGAACAGAAAACAACCCCGAAGCCCTCGGGTACGGTTTTCTCTCGCTCGGGAACGACTTTCCTCCAGTGGGGCTGACGACCCGTCCGGAGCGCCTCCCGGCAGGGCCGCGGCGGGGTTCTGCGGGGGGGCGGCGTGCGGGGCGGTGGAGGGGCTTCGCGGATTTTTGCGGCCACTCCGCGTCCGATCACGAGCAGGTAGCATCTCCGTGGATGGCAACGAGCGAGGACATTACCGTGCTGCTGGACGACGCCGCACGCGGTGACGACCGAGCCGCCGAGGCGCTCCTGCCCATCCTCTACCACGAGCTGCGCCGCCTGGCTTCCGCTCGCCTTGCCAACGAGAAGCCAGGCCAAACCCTCCAGGCCACCGCGCTCGTGCACGAGGCATACCTGCGCCTGCTCGGACCCGATCAGCAAGGCCAGACATGGGACGGCCGCGGCCACTTCTTCGCCGCCGCCGCCGAGGCGATGCGGCGGATCATGATCGAGCGTGCCCGGGCCAAGGGCGCCGCCAAGCGTGGTGGTCATGGAGGGAAGGCCGCCCTCAAGCTCACGCTCGACCCCGACCTCATCCGGCTCGACCAGCCTCCGGATGGCCTCGAAGACCTGCACGAGGCGCTCTCCGAGTTCGAGAAGCTCGAGCCCGACAAGGCGCTGCTCGTGAAGCTCCGCTTCTTCGGCGGGCTGACGCTCCGGCAGGCGGCCGATGCCCTGGGCCTGCCCCCGACGACGGCCGATCGCCATTGGGCGTACGCCAAGGCGTGGCTCTTCAAGCGTTTGGACGGCCCGGGGTAAGATTTTCTTCGGCCGCGTGGGGTATGGCGGCGGTTCTCGACGCATGGACGTTGGATATCAACCCCAACTCCAACGGAGCCCGCCATGGACCGCACCCCCGAGACCATCTTCCACAACGCCCGCCTGATCAACAACCCGGCCGACCGGGCCGCGTACCTCGACAATGCCTGCGAGGGCGACGCCGAACTGCGGGCCGAGATCGACGCGTTGCTCAAAGCCGACGACAAGGCGGGCGAGTTCCTAAGAACCGACCAGCACGCGACCGCATCGCGCCTGCCCTGGGAAGACGAACTCTCCGAGGGCCCCGGCACCCGCATCGGCCCCTACAAGATCCTCCAGCGCATCGGCGAGGGCGGCTTCGGGGCGGTCTTCTTAGCAGAGCAATCCGAGCCCGTCCGCCGCCGCGTGGCGCTCAAGATCATCAAGCCCGGCATGGACAGCCGCCAGGTCATCGCCCGCTTCGAGGCCGAACGGCAGGCCCTGGCCCTCATGAACCACCCGCACATCGCCCGCGTGCTCGACGGCGGCCTCACCAAGAGCGGCAGGCCCTACTTCGTGATGGAGTACGTCGTCGGCGACGCCATCACCAAGTTCGCCGATGCGCACAAGCTGAGCGTCGACGAGCGGCTCGCCCTGTTCACCCAGGTCTGCCAGGCCGTGCAGCACGCGCACACCAAGGGCGTCATCCACCGTGACCTCAAGCCCGCCAACGTGCTGGTGAGCATGGTCGACGGCACCCCCTTCGCCCGCGTCATCGACTTCGGCATCGCCAAGGCCACCGGCGCCGCGGGCGAGCGGCTGACCGACAAGACGCTGTTCACCATGCACGGCCAGCTCATCGGCACGCCCGAGTACATGAGCCCCGAGCAGGCCGGCGGCGACCCCGACATCGACACGCGCACCGACGTGTACGCCCTGGGCGTGCTGCTGTACGAGCTGCTCACCGGCTCGACGCCCTTCCGCCTGACCGAGCTGAAGCGCTTCGTGCTCGACGACGTCCGCAAGATGATCCGCGAGCAGGACCCGCCCTCGCCCAGCCTGCGCCTGTCGAGGGACCTCGATACCCTGGCCGCCACCGCCGCCGCCCGCCGCGTCGAGCCCGGCCGGCTCGGGGCGTTGGTCAAGGGCGAGCTCGACTGGATCGTGATGAAGGCCCTGGAGAAGGACCGCGCCCGCCGCTACGAGACGGCGACGGCCCTGGCAGCCGACGTGGGGCGGCACTTGTCGGGAGAAGCGGTCGTCGCCGCGCCGCCGAGCCGGGTGTACCGGGTGCGGAAGTTCGTGCGCAAGCATCGCGGACCGGTGGTGGCGGGGAGCGCGGTGGGGGCGGCGCTGCTGATCGGCTTCGCCGGGACGGCGTGGGGGTGGACTGCTGCCGACGTAGAACGAAAGCGAGCGGAGGCCACTAGTACTGCGCTGCGGAAGGCCATGGATGACGTTCAAAATAGCCTTCGGACTTTGGACAACATCCGCCGTGCGCACCTGCCCGATCAGCCGTGGATCGTGCTGGGGATCGGCGGAGATGATGACGACCTGCAAGCGGAACGGCTTGAAGATGGCACGATCACCTTGTCAGACAAGGCCGGTGCCCCTGGCTCTGGCACCGCTGCTGGCATCCAGATGCTCACTACCCAAGCCGGATACTCGCTGATCGAACTATCGAGAGCTCGCAACACGGCAGAGTGGTCGGCCTACACCGCCAACCTCGCCCTGGCCCAAGCGGCGATGGAGGCGGGCAACTACCCCGAGGCCCGCGAGCGGATCGAGGCGTGTCCGGAGGGGAAGCGGGGGTGGGAGTGGGAGTTTCTTGAGAGCCTTGCAAGCCAAGTTGACGTGTTCATTCCTGAGCGGAGCATGGCAGCATTCAGCCCAGATGGGCGGTGGATTGCAACGGGAGTGAAGGGCCCCATGAGTTCAAGCACTGAATGCTCAGTTTTCGATGGTGACACGGGCACGAAAGTCGTTGACATTGGTATCGACCAACAGGTTTCGGTAGGAGGCTTTACTCCTGACAGCACGGCACTGCTCACCTATCAGCCGCACGATGACCAGCAGGATCTCTTCCTTCGAGTTTGGGATATTCCATCAGGCAACTGTCGGATGGTGCTGGAACATCAGCAGGAGCCGGTCTCGTGTGCTGCGGTCAGCGAAGACATGAGCATCGTCGTCGCCGGCCACAAGAACGGATCGGTCAGCGTGTGGGATCTGGCAAGCGGAGCACTCCAACGCAGTTTCACGGCCAGCACATCTGATATCTGGAGTATCGCTCTCGATCAGCATGGATCCCACGTGGCGGTGTCGTCCCGGGAAAGGGCCGTGAAGACGTATGCCACAGATTCCGGACAACTTGTCGCCGAATGCGACAGCGTGTTGGCGTACTACTACTGGCTCGCGATCATCCCAGAGCCTGTGAGGCTTGTCGGTGTTTCCAATTGGGGTCCGATTCAGGTGTGGAATCTAAGGACCGGAGAATTACTTGCGACACCCGTCTCATTGTTCGCGAGCAGCAAGGTAAACAACGACGTGTTTGCATTGCCGGACATGCTGGTCGTGTCTACGTCGTTCGGGTATGCCGCGAGAACGTTCGAACCACACTCGGGAATGCCGAACGCCGAAATCGATTGGAGGGGTGCGGAAATCGGTGCCGTCGGAGGTACACGTGATGGCGAGCGACTCGCTCTTGCTGTCGACGGTCTGAGCTGGGGGCACGCGGTGTCGGCGCCTTACGGAACAGTGATCATGCGCACAGACAACATCCCATCGCCGGAGCGTCGGCTGATGCGCCGAGGAAGTATTCCTCCAGCTATTTCCATCAACGCCACCCTCGATGTGACCGAAATTGGCGACCCCACCCTCACCCTCACCACCCCCGACGCCACCCGCCGCATCGTGGGTGGGTCCGATCGCACGGTGCGGTTCTTCGATGTCGCCAGCGATCGGGAGGTCGCCAGCATCCGCGTCGACGACGCCGTGACCGACCTCAAGATGACCGCCGACGGCACGCGGCTGGTCATCATGCTCGCCGACGGGTCGGCCCGCGTGTGGGACATCCGCGACCCCGGCGAGCGGCGGAAGGACTACGAACGGGCGTGGGCCGAGCGCGTTCCGGCGGGGGCGTACCTCGACGAGCTCATGGCCGGTGCCACGCCGACGGGCGAACTGATGTCCGCCATCGAGGCCGACGAATCGCTCACCCCGCTGCGCCGCCTGGTCGCCGCCGAGATGCTCCAGGAGCGGCTGGCCGACATGGAGCACGAGGCCCGCGCCGCGATGAGAGCGCTAACCAAGGGCCAGACCGACCCCGCAGCCGTGCGAGCCGCGGCCGAGGCGGTGGACCTACCGCCGCGTGTGAAGGCGATGGTGGTGGAGCAGGCGGCGGAGTGGGCGTACGAGCCGCCGCGCGAGGATCCGCAGGAGCAGTTGGCGAAGGAGACGCGGCAGCGGAGGTTGGCGGAGGCGGAGGCGGTAATCTTGCTTCCGGCCAACATCGGCATGACTGAACAGAGACCAGCGGACTTGTCAGAACGCCTGCGAGCAGCTGAACAGACTTTCAGGGAGCTTGTGGGGCGGCTCGACGCTCGTACAGCTGAAGCACTCCTCCATCAGAGTGACTGGCCTGATGTGGCATGGCTGCATGCCGAAGTCGAACTCCGGTCTGGTCGGCCGAAGTGGGCGGTTGTGACTTTTTCAAGCCCAGACCTAGAAGGGTATGACTTAGACTCGATCCCACAGGCACAGTGCATCCTCGCCATGGCCCAATGGCAACTCGCCCTCCAAACCGAAGGTGAGAAGGCCGACACCCACCTCACCGCCGCCCGCGACGCCCTCGCCAAGGCCCGCGCCCTCATGGCCCCATCTCCCGATGGCACGCCCAGCCCCTTGGCCGACGACGCCGACGCAAAGGCTCTGCTGGCCGAGGCCGAGGCGTTGATCGAGGGTGGGGAGCCCAAGTGAGGTGGAACGTGGCGTATACCAGCAAAGGAGCAGGCCTGCCGCCCCCTGCCATCCATTGCCCAATCCCCATTGCCGCCTCAGTATGGCCCCTTGTGGTCATCCACGCGGCTCGGAGAGGACGGGCTCCTCCGCCGGCATCGGCCGGTCGAACGAGTGGCCCACCGCGCCGTTCAAGTGCTCCCGCAGCTCGGCCTTGCGGCCCCCGCGATGCCACACGCCCAGGGCGGCGCACGCCCGGCGCAGCTCGGGGGCGTGCAGCGACATGACCACCTGGTGGGCGCCGAAGATCCGTGCCCGCATGAGGTAGCCCACCAGCTCGGCGTCGGCGAGCGGCTCGGAGAGGTCCAGCCGGTCGCCCATCAGCACATCGTCGAACAGGGGGCTGCGGCCGTAGACCGCGAGCGTGTATTCCTCGCGGCACCTCGTGCAGACGCCCACCAGCCGCTCGAGCGTCGGGCGTGCTCCCGGTCGGGTCCGATTACGCCTTGTTGGCATTCTCAGTATCAACAAACCCACGTCCGAATACACATAACCGCCCCAGCATCGCGTCCGGGGCGGTCCTGGCCTGGGCATACGGGATGACCTATAGCGCAGAATGATTCCGGGGATCCACAGAATCATTTTGTTCTATGGATCCGCCGTTCTGGGAGCCTCCGTTCTCATTCCGGGCCTCCACAGAACGATTCCGGGAGGCTCCGGAGTGGTTCTGCGGAAGCCCGGAATGGTTCTGGGAGTCCGCAGGACGACGCCGGGCTTCCGCAGAATGGTTCTGGGAAGCCGCAGAATGGCTCCGGGCTTCCGCAGAATGGTTCCGGGAGGCCGCAGAACGGCTCCGGGCTTCCGCAGAACGGTTCCGGGAGGCCGCAGACCGGCTCCGGGCTTCCGCAGAATGGTTCTGGGCGTCCGCAGAACGGCTCCGGGCTTCCGCGGGATGGTCCCGGGAGGCTCCGATGCGATGGCGAGCCGCCGGCCTTCGCGGACGCGGCGACCCGCACGCGGGCCCCTCCTACCCTCTCCGCCTTCTACTTGAGTATCCCAGACGCCACCCAATCGGAGACCGAACATGACCAGCCCCACCCCCAAGATGAACACCAGCCGCCCCAAGATCAGCATCATCGGGGCCGGCAACGTCGGCGCCACGTGCGCCCACTGGGCGGCGGCCAAGGAGCTGGGCGACATCGTCGTGCTCGATATTCCCGATAAGGTCGGCGTGGCCCAGGGCAAGATGCTCGACCTGGCCTGCTGCGGGCCCATCGAGCGCTTCGACAGCAACATCATCGGCACCAGCGATTACGCCGACATCGCCGGCAGCGACGTGGTGGTGGTGACGGCCGGCCTGCCGCGCAAGCCGGGCATGAGCCGCGACGACCTGATCGAGACCAACGTCAAGATCGTGAAGTCGGTCAGCGAGAACATCAAGAAGTACGCGCCCGACAGCATCGTCATCGTCGTGAGCAATCCGCTCGATGCGATGGTGTACACGGCGTGGAAGGCCACCGGCTTCCCGACCAACCGCATCATGGGCCAGGCCGGCGCGCTCGACGTCGCGCGGTACCGCACCTTCCTGGCGTGGGAGATCGGCTGCTCGGTCGAGGACGTGCAAGCGCTCTTGCTTGGAGGCCACGGCGACGACATGGTGCCGCTGCCCCGCCTGACCAGCGTGCACGGCATCCCGGTGACGAGCTTGTTGGACGAGGCCACCATCACCGCGTGCGTCGAGCGTGCGAAGGTCGGCGGCGGCGAGGTCGTCAAGCTCATGGGCACCAGCGCCTACTACGCGCCCGCCAGCGGCACCATCCAGATGGTCGAGGCGATCATCAAGGACAAGAAGCGCATCATCCCCAGCGCCGTCTTCTGCGACAAGGAGTTCGGCGGCGCGGCCAAGGGCTACTTCGTGGGCGTGCCGGCGCTGCTGGGCAAGGGTGGCGTCGAGAAGGTGGTCGACTTCGCGTTCGAGGGTGGCGAGAAGGCCCTGTTCGACGAGAGCGTCAGCCATGTTCAAGACCTGGTGGGCATCGTCACCAAGATGTTCCCCGAGCTTGCCTGAGTTCGGGCTCGACGCCCCGGTGGGCTCGCAATGGGGTGGCCCATAGAATGGTCATTGGCCCCCGCGAGGAGCAACCACCGATGGATCGACGCCCGATTGTGATCATTCTGGCCCTGCTGGCGGCCGTCCTGGCCCCGGCGGGGTCGTTGTACGCCCAGGAAGAAAACACGTCGCCGGTGGAGCCCAGCATCTTCGCCGACCCCTCGGCCGGCCAGCTTGGCGATCCCGACATCGCCCGGCTGACCTCGATGCTCGAGGGGAGCTGGCGGACCGTCGACCCCGTCGGCGGCAATCAGGAGGGGGACGACGCGACCAAGCTGTGGATGCACATGGTGCCCTTCGAGACCGAGTTGCTCGGGCGGGCGCTGTACGTCGAGGTGCATCGCGACGGCACGCCGTGGGAGCCGGTGAAGCAGGCGATCTATCGCGTGTACCGGTATAAGGACACGCTGCGGCTTCGGACGTACGAGTTCCGCGAAACTGGCCGGGCCGACGTGCTGGCTAATCTGTGGCTGGCGCCCGAGGCGATGCCGGTGCACACCATCGAGCCCGACGAGCTGATCGCGACGATGGACCTGGAGTTCGAGCGTGCCACAAACGGGTACGCGGGCCAGACGCCGCACGCCTACCCCACGCGCGAGCACGGCTCGATCGAGATGGACAGCAGCCTGCGCGTGCGGCCCGACCGGCTTGTGTCGGAAGACACGTTCTACGGCCTCGATGGGTCGGCGATCGAGTCGGCCGGCGGCGGTGAGTTGGCGTGGGAGCGGGCGCAGTTCCCCGCGACGGTGCAGACCGATGAGGACGGCCTTGTCATCATCACGCTGGAAGAGGGCGTGACCGACGGCCCGCCCACCGACGAGGGCGACATGGTCATGCTCAATTACGAGGTGTGGCAGACCAACGGCGAGCTCTTCGACTCCACGTGGGAAGAGGGGCTCGTCCTCCGGACCATGTACCCGCTGCGCGTCGTCAGCGGTTTCAAGCGGGGCATCGAGCCGCTGGTCACGGGCCTGCGCCGCAAGCTCATCGTGCCTCCCGAGCTTGGCTTTGGTGACGTGGAGATGCAGAACCTGCCGCGCAACTCGACGCTGGTATTCCATATCCACGTCGTCCGTGTCGATCAGTCCGACCCGGTCAGCCAGGAAGATCGCAAGAAGCGGCTCGGGCAGCCGTGATAGTGCGTCGTTCGTGTAGTGAGCCCCATGGCAGAGCGTGACTATTACGAAGTCCTTGGCGTGAAGCGATCCGCCTCGCAAGAGGAGATCCGCGCCGCGTACCGCAAGCTCGCGCGAGAGCTGCACCCGGACGTCAACAAGTCGCCCGATGCGCAAGAGAAGTTCGCCGAGGTGCAGTCGGCCTACGACATCCTGGGCGAGCCCGAGAAGCGGGCCCAGTACGACCGCTTCGGCCGGGCAGGCGCGGCGCAGGCCGCTGGCAGCGGTGGGGGCGCGCACTACTCGTGGTCGAACGTGGGCGGTCGCGGCGGCGGCGGGGTCGACTTCGACCTCGACGACATGGGCTCGGTGTTCGAGTCGCTGTTTGGTGGGGGCGGAGCCGGCCCGCGCAGCGCCCGGGCACAGCGTGGCCGCACGCGCGAGCGCGCCAGGCCGGCGGCCCAGGCCGAGTTGGATATCTCCTTCATGACCATGGCGCGCGGCGGCACCGAGCGCGTTCCCGTGCGGCGGGGTGGCAAGGCGACGACCATCGAGGTGTCGATCCCCAAGGCCATCGCCGACGGCGCGAAGCTGCGCGTGGCGGGCGGGGGCGGCGAGCCCGATCTGATCTTGACCGTGCGTGTCGGCAAGCACCCGCTCTACCGCCGCGAGGGTGCGCTGGATCTGGAGATCGACCTCCCCTTGACCTACGCCGAGGCGGCGCTCGGCAAAGAGGTTGGTGTGCCGACGCTAGAGGGTGAAGTTTTTATCACGGTGCCCGCTGGCACACGCAGCGGCAAGCGGCTGCGGTTGCGCGGACGTGGGTTGACCGACTCGAAGGGCGCCAGCGGCGACCTGTACGCGGTCGTGCAGATCGTACCCCCGCCGACCGGAAGCCTGAACGACGAGGATCGTGCGACGTTGGAACGGCTTAGCGGCCTTGGCCCCAGCCCGAGAACCTCGCCGCCCTGGCCCTCGAACAACGGTTAGACGACAAGCGTCGTGCGCAATCTCGCGGTGATCGTGGGCGCTGGAGCGTTTCGGGGGATCGAAACCGATAAACTACCGGAAGCGCCGCCGAGAGACCGACGCGGGCCCTGACGCGCCCCAAACGGTCCGGGGCCAACTCTGGAGCACCCTTCGTTGCTGAAGCAACAGCACCAGTACCTGCTCGTGATGCTGGCCTTCGCCGACGGTCTGGTGGTGATGGCCGCCGCGTACTTCGCGTGGATCCTGCGCAAGATCCTGGTCGTGCCCATCTCGGGTTATTCGCCAAGCCAGCCCGTCGCGCCGCGGACGATCGGTGAGGTGCTGGTCCGTCCGCTGGACGGGTACGCGCCCAATGGCGATTACCCATTCTGGCCCACGGCGTGGGAGAACTACTTCAAGCAGCCGCTGCTGCTGGCCGCGCTGCTGTGCTGCATGCTCAGCTTCTACGCGTTCAAGCTCTACCGACCGAGACGCGATCGCTCGCTGGCCGGCGAACTTGCGCAGGTCACCAAGGCCAGCACCGTGGCGGTCATGGCGATGGTCGTGGTGCTGTGGGGCGTGGGTTCGAGCCAGCTTGCCGGCGGCAACATTCCCAGCCGCCCATTCCATGTTTTTGGCTTCAGCCTCGACGCTAACCGCGTGCAGATGGGCCTGTTCGGCATCCTGCTGCTGGCGATGATGTCGGCGCATCGCACCACGTTCCGGATGTTCCTCCGCTGGTTGCGTCGCCGGGGGTACAACCTCCGCCACGTCGCGATCATCGGCGTGGGCCGCACGGGGCGCATCGCCGCGCAGACGCTCGACCGCAACAGCTGGACGGGCCTGCGTGTCTCGCACTTCATCAGCCACAAGCACGAGAACCGCTTGGCTGAGTGTATGGGGCGTCCGGTCTTCGGCGGCCTGCGCGACCTCGAGCAGACGATGACGCGGTGCAAGGTCGACGCGGTGTACCTCGCCTTGCCCAGCCGGGAGGCGGCGGCGACCGGGCGCATCCTGCGTCGGCTCGAGCGGTTCTCCGTCGACGTGCGCATCGTGCCCGACGTCAACCCGAGGCACGTGCAGCAGTCGATGGTCGTCCACGAGTTGGACGGCATGCCCGTGCTGAGCTACCGCGAGAGCCCGGCCCACGGCGTGGGCGGCGCCTGCAAGCGGATGGTCGACCTCCTGGGCGCGGCGGCCGCGTTCGTGCTGCTCAGCCCGGTGATGCTGGTGTGCGCTGTCGGGGTGGCGCTCAGCGGGCCGGGGCCTATCATCTTCCGCCAGCGGCGCGTCGGTCTCGGCGGCGAGATCTTCTGGATGTACAAGTTCCGCACGATGCGGCACGCCGACGAGGAGGCCGCCGAACTCGAGATCACCGCCGAACGCGTGGACGACGACGCCGAACAGAGCGTGGCCGAGTGCGGCGAGGCCGGCTGGACACGGCGCGACGACCCGCGCATCACGCCCATCGGCCGATTCCTGCGCCGCACGAGCCTGGACGAATTACCCCAGCTCATCAACGTCATCAAGGGCGAGATGAGCCTGGTCGGCCCGCGGCCCGAGCGGCCCGAGCTGATCGAACGCTTCAGAGAAGACTGGCGCGGCTACATGCTCCGCCAGCACGTCAAGGCGGGCATGACCGGCTGGGCCCAGGTCAACGGCCTGCGCGGCGACACGAGCCTGCGCCGCCGTTTGCGGTACGACCTGTACTATGTCCGCCACTGGTCGCTCTTATTCGACCTGCGCATTTTGGCGATGACGCCGCTGCGCGGGTTCGTGCACCGCAACGCGCATTAGCTTGTCGCCTCGCCGGCGGGGCCGGTTTGTTTTGTCGCTTCGCCAGCGGGGCCGCGCCCTTCGGGCTTGCGCCCGGGGCGGGCGTCGGCTTGTGGTGCAAAGATCGCCTTGCATCGCGAACGCGTTTCTGGTATGCTGGGCCGAAAGGAGCCCCGCATGCCGAGAACGACCTCCCCACGCCGTGCCTGCCCACACCATGCTCTTGCCGTCTCGGCCGCTCTGGGCGTGGCCGCCCTGGCCGCGCCGGCCGCCGCCCAGCCGTTGTGCGGGACGTGGACGCCGCTGGCCGATGGGTTCGAGGGTGGGGCCCGGTTCCAGAGCAAGATCTACGACATGACCGTGTTCGACGATGGGCACGGCCCGCAGCTCTACGTCAGCGGCGAGTTCGAGACGGTGATCGATCGGGTGCACGGCCCGGTTCGCGCGCCGCGGCTGGCACGGTGGGACGGCCAGCGCTGGTCGGCGGTGCCGGGGCTCGACGGGCCGGAGCTGGAACTGGACAACTATGTGAATGAGGTCGTCGTCATCGATGATGGCTCGGGGCCGGCCCTGTACATCGGTGGCTACTTCACGACCGCCGCGGGCATGGCCGCCGATGGCATCGCTCGGTGGGACGGCCGGGCGTGGAGCACGCTGGGCCGCCCGAAGCTTGCCGATCAGTTCGATGCCGTCACGGCCATCGCGGCGCACGACTTCGGCGACGGCCTCCACGTGTACGTCGGCGGGCGTTCGTTGACGCGGTCGAGCCTGATCGATCCGAGCGTGTACCGCTGGAACGGAACCGAGTGGCAAGTCGCCGGCGACAACCCGCCGGCGGACGCGAGCGTGAGCAAGCTCGTCAGCTTCGGCGGCGACCTGTACGCGAGCGGCTCGTTCCAGGGAACCGGCGCGATCACCGCCGGCATCGCGCGATTCGATGGCGAATCCTGGTCGACTCCGCTCGGCCCCGGCCAGTTCGTATTCAGCCAGGAGTTTTGGCCGATGCTGCCGTACGCGCTCGATGGACGCGAAGTGCTGGTGGTCGGCGGCAGGTTCGCGATTTCCGACGGCGACGGCATCATCGCTCGTGCATTGGCCTCCTGGGACGGCGAGCGGTGGATCGGCTTGGACCCCGACCCGGACCGCCCGGCGTTCCAGCCCACCGCGCTGGCCGCCTTCGACGACGGTTCGGGCGAGGCGCTCTTCATCGGCGGCGGGGAGATCACCAGATCCCCGGCATCGACCATCGGCCGGCTGATCGATGGTGAGATCCGCCCCGTGCTGGGGCTCGACCGCTTTGGAACTTACGACCTCCAGGTCTTTGATGATGGATCCGGGCCGGCGTTGTACGCCGGGGGGAACTTCCATGTGCCCGATCTTGGCCTGACGTCGCTCGCCCGCTGGCAACCCGGCGAACGCTGCCGGTTGGACTACTTCCACGACTGCGTTCTCGACGTTCGAGACTTCAGCGTCTTCCAGGCCGCCTTCATGGCCGGCAGCATCCTGGCCGACTTCGACGGCGATGGCGAACTGTCGGTCTTCGACTTCCTGGCCTTCCAGAACGCGTTCGAGGCCGGCTGCCCGTAGGCGGTTGCGCTCAGGAATCGTGAAGAGTTCGTTGATAACGCGCAGGGGGCCTTAGGGCTTCCCGCGAGCTTTCTATCTTCGGGCCCAGCGCGTGCCGCGATGGATGCGGCCCGCCCCGTGGGCATCGAAGAGGAGAGCCTGATGATGTTGAAGGGTTTGTTTGCCGTCGCCGGTCTTGCCGTCGCCACCGTCGCCGCACCCGCAGTGGCGCAGACTGTGGAACTGGAGTTCCTGGGCCGCTACGAAACGGGCGCGTTCGACGAGGGCGCCGCCGAGATCGTCGCGTTTGACAAGGACAGCGGCCTGGCCTTCGTGGTCAACGCCAACGCCAACACCGTCGACGCGCTGAACATCGACGATCCGAGCAACCCCGTGCTCACCTTCACCATCGACCTCTCGCCCTACGGCGCGGGCGTGAACTCGGTGGCGGTCAGCCACGGCCTGGTCGCCATGGCGGTCGAGGCGGACGTCAAGCAGGATCCCGGCCAGGCCGTATTCTTCGACGCCGCGGGCAACTTCAAGGCCGCCGTCGAGGTGGGCGCGCTGCCCGACATGATCACCTTCACGCCCGACGGCCGCTACGCGCTGGTCGCCAACGAGGGCGAGCCCAACGACGCGTACACCGTCGACCCCGAGGGCAGCGTCAGCATCATCCGCATCCGCCCGCACGGCCGCATCACCCAGCGCGACGTGCGCACCGCCGACTTCGGCCGCATCCGCGCCCGCGACCTCGACGAGAGCGTCCGCGTCTTCGGCCCGGGCGCCTCGATCGCGCAGGACTTGGAACCAGAGTACATCGCGGTCGACGCCGACAGCAGGACGGCGTATGTGGTGTGCCAGGAGAACAACGCGATGGTGGAGATCAACATCCCCGCCGCCCGCGTGACGGACATCTGGGGCCTTGGCGTCAAGAACCACGCTCGCGCCGGCAACGCGCTGGACGCCAGCAACCGCGACGACGGCATCAACATCACCAACTGGCCCGTCTCGGGCTTTTACCTGCCCGATTCGATCGCCTCGTACCAGGCCGGCCGCCAGACGTTCATCGTGACGGCCAACGAGGGCGACGCCCGCGACTACGACGGCTTCAGCGAGGAGGCTCGCGTGGGCGACCTCGACCTCGACCCCTACGCGTTTCCTGACGCGGCCACGCTGCAACTCGACGAGAACCTCGGACGCCTGAACATCACGACCACCGCGGGCGATACCGATGGCGATGGCGACTTCGATCGCCTGTTCAGCTACGGTGGCCGCAGCTTCAGCATCTTCGACACCACCGGCCGCCTGATCTTCGACTCGGGCGACGACCTGGAGCGCATCACCGCGATGCTCATCCCCGACAACTTCAACAGCACCAACGACGAGAACGACAGCTTCGACAACCGCAGCGACGACAAGGGCCCCGAGCCCGAGGCCCTCGCGCTGGGCACGATCGGCGACAACACCTACGCCTTCATCGGGGCCGAGCGCGTGGGTGGCATCTTCGTCTACGACATCACCGATCCGCGTTCGCCGGTGTTCGAGAGCTACACCAACAGCCGCGACTTCTCGGGCGACCCAGAACTGGGCACGGCCGGCGACCTCGGCCCCGAAGGCATCGTCTTCATCCCTGCCGACGACAGCCCGACCGGCGATGCCCTGCTGCTGGTGGCCCACGAGATCTCGGGTACGACCGCGATCTACCGCGTCACCGGCGGCGGCTGCAGCGTCTTCGGCGACGTCGACGGCGATTGCATGGTCACGGTATTCGACGTGCTCCAGGTCATCCACGCCATGGGCCGCACCTGCACCGGCTGCCCCGAAGATCTGAATGAGGATGGTCGCGTGGGCGTGATCGATGTGCTGCTCGTGCTGCGGGCGTGGCGGGACCAGTAATCTGCCGAACCTCTCGCGATTCGAGGATTTGAGAACAACCGTGGCCGCCCGCCCCACTTTGACTTGTGTGGGCGGGCGGTTTGTGGTATTCTGTGTTGAATGCGCAGGAGACCTGTCATGAGCAACACCCGAATCCATTGCCTCAGCGTCCTTGCTCTCGGAAGCGTGGCACTCGCCCAGAGCGGGCCCAAGCCGCTCAGCCCGTCGTGCGACTGCCTGCTCCGGGGCGGGTCGCTCATGATCATCGACCTGAGCCAGCCGGGTTTCGCCGAGTATGGCATCGATGGGCTAAACAACTCCGGCCAGGTGCTCATGCGCATGGCCCAGCGCGCGGGCGATACCGCTACCGGTTTCGTCTGGCGGGATGGTGATGTGACGCCGCTTCGCGTGCCTCCGGCCTCAGCCGTAGGCGTTTTCGAGTTGCCGTTGGGCGAGGCCATCAACGACGCCGGCACGATCGCCGGGCATGTGGCCGGACCGGGCGGTCGATCCGCGGCGGTGTGGTCGAGCGTGATGGACGAGGGAACGGTGCACTACCGCGAAGGGCAGGACCCGGCCACCGAGGCGCCCGCGCCTGCGCTGTACTTCGGCATCTCGCCGAATGGCACGCCCGCCGGCTACACGTCCGATCCCATCCTGGGCCAGGCCATTCGCAACGTGTCTGGCAGTGAGTTCTTCGAGGTGCTGGAACGCCGCAGCCCGGGAAGCGTGTGCACCGAAGCCGGCTACGGCGTGGATGATCGCGGCGTGGTCGTCGGCTTCAGCGACGACCCGACCACCGGCGGCTGCGGCGTGCAAGCGACGATCTGGGGGCCCGACGGGCGGCCCACCATCGTGCTCGATACGTCGTTCGGCAGCCGGGCGAACGCGATCAACGCGGCGGGGCAGGTCGCCGTTTCGGGTGGTATCGGGTATGTGATCAACCTCGCCCTGGGCACGCCGCCGATCGAACTCGGCCAACTCAGCCCGCAGGACATCAACGCCGCGGGCGTCGTCGCGGGGCACTGGCCCTTCGGCAACGAGGGGCGTATGTGGTTCGATGGCCACTACGTCCGGCTGATCGATCGCGTCGATCCCGCCGAAGGTTGGACGGCCTTGGGCGCGGTCGAGGCCATCAACGCCGCGTGCTGGATGGTCGGCCTGGGCACGAAGGACGGCGTGGAGGGCGTGCCATACCTCGTCATGCCCGGCGGAGACTGCGCCGAGCCCTGCCCGGTCGACCTCGACGGCGACGGAGAGGCGACATTGTTCGACTTCCTGGCCTTCCAGAACTTGTTCGCCATGGGCGACCTCGCCGCCGACTTCGATGGGGATGGGGATCTCACGCTGTTTGACTTTCTGGCGTTCCAGAACGCGTTCGACTTAGACTGTCCCTGAGAGCGGCGACCCCGCCTATCATCTCGACCCGCCTGTGGGCCCGGCCCGTGCCGGAACCAGCCCCCGACCAGCAGGCGAGGACACAATCTGACCAAAGGAGCATCCAGTGGTCCGGATCCGCATGCAGCGCCTCGGGCGCACCCATCGTCCGTTCTATCGCATCGCCGCCGCCGAGAAGCGGGTCAAGCGCGATGGCAAGGTCCTCGAGAACCTGGGGTGGTACAACCCCATCGAGAAGGACCCCGAGAAACAGCTCAAGCTCCACGCCGAACGCATCCAGTACTGGTTGAGCGTGGGCGCCCAGCCCAGCGACACCGTCATGGACATCCTGGGCAAGCAGGAACTGCTCACCCCCAAGCTCAAAGAGAAGTGGGAGGCCAAGCGCGAGGCCGACCGCAACCGCGTTGGCTGCAAGGTGGGCCTGGCGACCGCCGAGAAGGCCCAGACCGAGATCGGTGAGCTGGCCGGCAGCGACGACGCCGAGGGCGTCGACCTGGCGGGCTACGCCTCGAGCATCAGCGAGGCCGTGAACGAGGCCCGGGCCGCGGTGTCGGCTGCCGACCCCAAGGCCGCCGATGCCGCAAAGGCCAAGGCCGAGAGCGCCCTGAGCGACGCGAAGGGTGCCGTCGACAAGGCCAAGGCCGAGAAGAAAGCTGCCGAGGAAGCCGAAGCCAAGAAGAAGGCCGAGGAAGAGGCCGCCGCCGCTGCCGAGGCTCCCGCCGAGGAGTCGAGCGAGGGTGGGGAAGAGAAGAGCGAGTAAGCACGCTCGCCGATTCCGATCACACGAACCCACATCGCCAGATGTGGGTTTTTCATAGGCTTGCCAATGCGAATCGACGTTCTCACAACCTTCCCCGAGATGTTCGGCACTAAACCGCCGGCGGCGATGGCCGTGAGCATCCCGGGGCGGGCACGAGCAGCCGGTCTCGTCGATTGGCAGGCCACCGACATCCGCGACTACACCGACAACAAGCACGGCAAGACCGACGACCGCCCCTTCGGCGGAGGTCCGGGCATGGTCATGACCTGCCAGCCCGTGTGGGACGCCGTGATGGCCGCCGAGGCCCTGGACGCCCGCCCCGCCCACCGCGTTTTGCTCACGCCCCAGGGCCGGCCGCTGACCCAAGCCACCATCGAGCGGCTGGCCACCCTGCCCCGCCTCCTGCTCATCTGCGGCCACTACGAGGGACTCGACGAGCGGGTCATCGAGAAGCTGGCCCCCGAAGAAATCAGCTTGGGCGATTACGTCCTGAGCGGCGGCGAACTGGGGGCCATGGTGCTGATGGACGCCGTCATCCGCAAGCTGCCCGGCGTGCTGGGCCACGAGGAATCCGCCGGCCAGGACAGCTTCGGAGCCGAGCCCCACACCGACCCCAACGGCGACCCGGTCGATGCGAAGCTGGCGGCCAACCTGGGCATCCCAGAGGGTGCCCGCCTGCTGGATTGCCCGCACTACACCCGCCCCCGGGAGTGGATGGGCGTGCCCGTGCCCGACGTGCTGCTGGGCGGCGACCACGCCGCCGTGGCCCGCTGGCGGCTGGAGCAACGGCTGGTCCGCACCCGAGAGCGTCGACCCGACCTGCTCGGACCCGCCCCAGATACCCTTGCAGGCGGCCAGCCGGGGGCCTAATATCTCGACCCGCCACGTTTCTGGCGGGGTTGCCTATTCGACCGCTGGAGTGCCCTCGATGTCGCTTTCCAACCCCAAGAGCCAACAAGCCATCCTGGCTTCCGTCTCCCAGGAGCACATCAAGACCGACGTGCCCCGCTTCGACATCGGCGACACCATCCAGGTGCACGTCCGCATCGTCGAAGGCGACCGCGAGCGCACGCAGACCTATACCGGCGTGCTCATCGGCCGCAAGGGTCAGGGCGTCAACGAGAGCATCACCGTCCGCCGCGTGGTCGACGACATCGGCATCGAGCGCACCTGGCCGCTGAACAGCCCGCTGATCGCCGGCTTCGACGTGGTGCGTCGCGCCGACGCCCGCCGGGCCAAGCTCTACTACCTGCGCGACCGCGTGGGCAAGAAGCGCCGCCTCCGCGACCGCCGCCGCGGCCTGAAGCATGTCGAGGGCCTGAAGACGGTGCAGAAGTAAGTCGCACGCCAACGAAGATTGAAGAGCCGCCCGGATGGGCGGCTTTTTCGTGCGCGCTACCCTGCCTTATGAACGTCCTCGTCTGCACCAAACAAGCCAAGACCGTCGCTCCCAACATCGACTACCAGACCGACTGGCCCGACCTCGGCCCCACGCCCGCCGGCCATGCGAAGCTGCGCACGCTGTGCAGCGCGCTCAATCACATGGACCTTTGGGTGGGCTTGGGCATCCCGGGCGTCGACCTCACCTGGCCGCGCGTCAGCGGATGCGACGCGTGCGCCGTCGTCGAGGAAGTGGGGGAGGGCGTCGACGCGTCGTGGGTCGGCCGTCGCGTCATCGTCAACGCCGCCGTCGAGGTGCCGCCGCGTGAGCGGCCGACCGACCCGCCCGGCAGCACGCTCGCGCCCGACTACGAGCTCATCGGCGAGCACCACAACGGCATGCACCGCCAGTTCTTCCACGCGCCCGCGACGCACCTGGCTGATCTTGGCCCCAACGACACGAGCGACATCGACCCCGTGCAGGCCGCCGCCTTCGGCCTCACCGCGCTGACGGCGTGGAGCATGATGGTCACCAAGGGTGGGCTGCGGGCCGGACAGAGCGTGCTGGTTACGGGCATCGGCGGGGGGGTGGCGACCAGCGCGATGCAGATCGCCAAGCATTTTAGTTGCCCCGTCGTGGTGACGAGCCGCCACCAGTGGAAGATCGACAAGGCCCTGGAGATGGGCGCCGATCATGGCGTTTTAGACAAAGGCGAAGACTGGTCGCGCGACGTGCGAGCATGGACCGGCAAGCGCGGCGTCGACATGGCCGTCGACAGCATCGGCAAGGCCACCCACCTGCCCTGCATCAAGAGCCTCGCCCGCGGCGGCGCCTACGTCACCCCCGGCTGCACCACCGGCCCCGACGCCACCACCGACCTCGCCCGCATCTTCTGGAACCAGCTCCGCATCCTGGGCTCGACCATGGGCACGCCCGCCGAGTTCCGCGAGGTCGCGAGCCTCTTCAAGGCCGGCGCGCTCAGGCCCGTGGTCGACCAGGTCTTCAAGGCGAGCGATGGCCGCGCGGCGTACGAGCGGTTGGAGGCGCAGGAGCAGCTCGGGAAGATCGTCATCGACTGGCGGTAGAAGGCGATCCAAGAACCCTTCCGGGCAATCCAAGAACTTTCTCAAGCAACCCGAGATCCCTTCCAGGCAACACGAAAGCCGTTTCGGGCAACCTGAGAACCGTTCCGGGCAGCACGAAAACAATTCCGGGCAACCCGAGAACCGTTCCGGGCAGCACGAAGACAATTCCGGGCAATCCAAGAACCGTTCCGGGCAACACGAAATCCGTTCCCGGGAACACGAAAACGTTTCCAGGCAACCCGAAAACCATTTTCGTTTTCGGTTCCGCGGACCTTGGCATCGTTCTCGGACGCAAAACGCGCAGGATTCGCGCGGCTCGCCGCAACCCGCTCTAAAATCTGCTGTCCGCGCGATCGATTGGGCAGCACGCCTGAAACGTGGCGTCCTTCGCTCAGTCGAGCCAGTCCTCCGCCGCCAAACGCTCGGGCATGCAGGTCCCCATCGCGCAGCGAGTTGCTCAGTGGAGCGGCGGCCAGGTGTTGTCGCCATCGAGTCCGTGCCGGTCTTTGAGCACCTGCACCACATCTGGGCCCTCGAGCCTGTTCATGAAGAGATAGCCCATTGGCCGGTCGCGGTGCACCAGCCATGGCGCGATCGGCTGGGCCGCTTCCGAGGGCAGTGGCCGGGGTTGTGGCATTGGATCGCGTCTGCCGTAGTGCTGGCGCAGGACCTCGTTGATGCCGCCTCGCTCATACACCTCGCGTCTGACACTGAACCATACCTCTCGAACGGTTCCATCCAGATACTCTCGCAACTGGACGCCGATCCAATCCTCATCGTCCCGCGGCTTGGCGTTGAATCCGTGTTCGCCCAACTCGATGTGGTCTTGCATTGTCTCGCGTAACCAGTCAAGCCTTTCTCGCGAAGCCGCCACACGCAGGCGTGGGAGTAATGGCCGCTGCTCGCAGGCGTAAATCATGTGGCTGGCCATGCCGCGTACGAAGCGGTGCCGATCGTTGAGCCCTCGATCCACCAACTCTCTGATGATCGCAGCGGGATGATCGCTCCGCAGTGATTCGAGTGCGGTCGCTCGGAGGATCCACTCGGGTCGGTCGAGCATCCACCGTAGTGTGTCCCATGCCAACGGATCGTGATGCACGAGTACGCCGAGCAGTGAGTGGCCAACCCAACGCGTGTCGCGTTCCTTGTCAGGCCTGCCGCAACACCAGATGATGGGAGCCATCATCGACGGTGTCGCGACAGAGTTGTCGACGACGATCGCCCGGCTGTTCGCGATCGCCGCGATGGCTGCCGGGCCGTATACCACCATCGCCTCACGCCACTCTGACTTGATCCGCTCGTCGGTCGCAACCGAAGGCAGATCGTCAAGAAGGGCTTCGAAGTCGGCGAAAGCGGCGGCCAACTCGTCCATCGCATCAGCCTCCGAATAAGTCGGCGATCAATCCAACCAATCCTCCGCCGCCAACCGCTCCGGCACGTACGTCTCGGTCACATAGCTGATGTCGATGTTGATCAACGCTTCCACCTCCAGCTTGAAGCCGTTCTTGAGTAGCTTGCTGATCTCCTTCTGCCAGCCCTTGTGGTCCTGGAACCACGGGTAGGCGGCGATCTGCTTCGCGCGGGCGATGTCACGTTCGTTGAGGCTGATCTGCACGCTCTCGCTCAGGTTGCAACGCTCGAAGTCGTTCGAGCGGATGCCCAGGAACTTCGCCTCGGGGATCGCCAGGCGCTCGCTCTCGAAGGCCAGCGAGATGCTGCCCTGCTTGATGACGCTGTAGATGTAGTGCCCCCACGGGTCGCAGTCGAGCAGGCAGATGATGGGCAGGCCCAGCTCTTTGTTCAACCGGTGCAGCAGCCGGCGCACGCCGCGCGGGGGCTGGCCGCTGCCCTCGGTGAGGATGCAGTTGTGCGTCTTCCAGAAGCGATCCTCGTTGAAGCGCTGCCAGACGGTGTCCTTCTCGACGTGCAGCACGAAGTCGGCCTCGCACTTGCCGAACTTCACACGGTCGGGCTCGCAGATGCTCGGGATTGCGTACCCGCCGCTGCCCATCTTGCGGCAGTCGATGGTGTCGCCGCTGTCCTCGATGGTGATGTTGCCGACCATGGCGCCGCGCTTCTTGGCGAAGATGTGCAGTTCTTCCCGCAGCGCACCGAGCGTGACTTCGAGATCCTCGAGGATCGCGTCGCTCTCGGTCTGGTCGTCGAAGGTCTTCTCGCCGGTCTTCTTGCCCTTGGCGTCGTGCACGTCGCCAAGGCCGGTGTAGAACATGCCGCGGAGGCTCGTGGTCTTGTCCTGGTCGATCAGCCGGCTGATGCCGTGGGCGTGGCGGAGCGATTGCATGAACTTTCGCGCCTGGCCCAGGTTGAAGATCTGCCGCGTGCTGGTGGCGTCGCCCATCTGCAGGATGCCGCGTTTCTTGTTCCAGCTCGTGTTGCTCGACGACCGCGTGGGCACGCTGCCGGCCAGAGCTTTCAGCGATTCCTGCGTCTTGGCGTCACGCTCCTTGGCCTCGGCCGAGCGCTTGCGGGGGGCGGAGCGGACTTTTTTGGTGGTCTTTTTAGCCATGGTGTTCGCTCACTGGGTGAGTACTTCGATCTCGTTGGTCAGGTTCTCGCGGGCGGCGTCCTCGTACAGTTCCTGGCCGCGCGACGTGTGATAGATGCTCGGCCGATCCAAAAACCCTTGTAGCACGCTCGCACGCCCGGCGTTGAAGTCCGCATCGGGCACGTGCGACCACTCTACGCGGATCGATCGGGCGTACGAACGGTACCTGTCCTTCGTTGCACCCAGGATCGACAGATCCGCGTCTACCACGCTGGATTCAATGTCGGATTGCGGTGTCGCGTCGTGCGTGGACGCCCAGACGGGCGAGACGCACTGGCGAGAGCGGCTGGGAGGCAAGTACTCGGCCTCGCC
>JAUHYE010000170.1 GCA_030426395.1 Phycisphaerae bacterium | reverse complement strand
GTGGTGCTGGCGGGGGCGCCGTTGATTGCGGTTTCGCTGGCGCGGCTTGGTGGGAAGGGCGTGTGGGTGGCCGTGGCGATCGCGGTGGTGCAGGCCGGCTGGGGTGTGTGGGCGTACTCGAAGGAAGGCCGGGGGCTGCCGGGGCTGGCGATCGCGCCCGGGGTGGGCATCTTCACGGGGCAGATCGATCCCAAGGCGTCGCCGCACGGTGTCGTGAATTTCGGGTTGCCCGAGGGGGCGGGGCGGGTGCTGCTGGTGGGCGATGGCGCGCCGCTGTATTACCTGCCCGGGCCGGTGTATACCACGACGTGGGATGCCGGGCTGCTGGTGGAGGCCATCGAGGCGAACCCTGGCGACGCGGCGGCCCAGGCGGCGGCGCTGCGGGCCGCGGGCGTGCGGTGGCTGGTGGTCGACGAGATCGAGCTGAGCCGCCTGCGTGACTCGGGCTGGCTGGATGCCTCGCTCACGCCACGGGCGGTGGGCGAGTTGCTGCGAAGGGGTGCTCCGGTGGCCGACTGGCCCGGCCCGCGCGAGCTCGGGCGTATTGTCATCGACCTCGGACCGCTGTAGCGCATGGATGCACCTGCCCCACAACCCGAATCGTCCGCGTCGCGTTCGGGCGTGCGCATCGTGGTGCAGGTGGTGGGGTTTCTCGTCGGGCTGGGTTTGCTGGGCTGGTGCGTGCGGCTGGCGCTGAGCGAGGAGAACCGCGAGGCGCTGTCGAAGCTGGCCGACGCGCCGCCGGGGTCGCTGGCGGCGCTGCTCGGGCTGAGCGTGGTGGGCGTGACGGCCAACGGGCTGATCTTCTGGGCTTCGCTGCGACCCGTGCGGCCCATCAAGGCGTTGGATGTCATCGCCACCAACTCGCTGGCGACGTTCCTGGCGAACCTGCCGTTCAAGATCGGGCTGCTGGCGCGGATCGCGATCCATAACCGGCGCGACAAGGTGCCGATGGCGATGATCTTCGGGTGGTTTGGCGCGGTGACGGCGACGCTGCTGGTGACCAGTTCGGCCCTGCTGGGAGCTGGGCTGCTGCGGAACGTGCTGGGCGCGTGGACGGTGCCGGTGGCGATCGTGCTGATGGCGGTGCTGACGGTCGTGATGGTGGTGATCGCGAAGCGATTGAGCGGCGAGCGGGGGCATCGGCGGCTGAGTCGGCTGATCGGGCGGTTTGGCGGCGTCCGTGCCCTGCGGCTCGCTCGCTCGCAGGTGATCCGTGAGTTGCATATGGGGCTGGACATGCTGGCCAGCGGGCGGTGGATGGCGCTGGTGATCGCGTTCCGCGTTGTCGATTTTTCGGCCCAGGCGTGGCGGTGGGTCGTCGCGGGAGAACTCGTGGGCACGAGCGTGTCGGCCACGGATGGCATGCTGATCTCGGGTGGGCACTACGTGGCGGGCGCCATGTCGCCCGTGGGCATGCTGGGCTTCCGCGAGGGGGCGGCGATGGGCATGGCCGAGTTGCTGGGCATGGACGGCGGCGCGTTCGCTCCGATCGCGCTGCTGGCGGCGGGGGCGGAACTCGTGGTGGTCATCGCGGCGGCGGGGTTCGCCATCGCGTGGTTGCGGCTCGATCGCATGCTGAGAGCCCGCTTCGGCCGCACAAATGATGACCCGGCGGCGTAGCCTCGGCACATGCGGATCGCTCTGGCGCCCATCAACCCGACCGTTGGAGACCTGAGCCACAATGTTGGACTCATCGAGGACGCGGTGCGCGAGGCCGGGGCGGTAGACCTGGTGGTGCTGCCCGAGCTTGCTGTGTGCGGGTATCCGCCGCGGGATCTGCTGCACGAGCGCGGGTTTGTCGAGGCCTGCCGCGAACGGGCGCTGGAAGTGGCAAAGCTGAGCGCGGGCGGGCCGGCGATCGTGGTGGGCTGCCCGATCCAGGATGGTCGCGGCGTGCGGAACGCGTTGCTGGTGTTCCGCGATGGTGAGCTGGCGGATACGTATTTCAAGCGGTTGCTGCCGACGTACGACGTGTTCGACGAGGATCGGTATTTCGTGGCGGGAGACACGGCCTGCGTCGTTGATATCGCCGGCGAGCGGGTGGGGCTGGCGATCTGCGAGGACCTGTGGATGGGCCAGGATGCCGGCGAAGACTGGCGGTACGCGGGCAGGACCGACCCTGTCGAAGCGCTGGTGTCGGCGGGTGCGAGCGTGATCGTGGCGCCTTCGGCCAGCCCGTTCGTCGAGGGCAAGCACGAGCGGCACCTGGCGCTGGTGGGCGGGCACGCCAAGCGGCACGGCGTGTGGGTGCTGGGGGTGAACCAGGCGGGGGCGAACGACGACCTGATCTTCGACGGACACGCGATCGCATTCGACCCGAAGGGGGGGTTGCGGGCGGCGGGGCCAAGGTTTGGGAATGGGCCGACAGTTGTTGAGTTGACCGAGAGCGGCGATCGAGCGCGCGACTCGATGTCGGCAGCCAGTGCGGATGTCGCGTTGGGAGAGGCGCTCGCTCTCGGCGTTCGGGATTACCTGCGGAAGACCGGGTTCGGGCGTGTGCTCATCGGATTAAGCGGGGGGATCGACTCGGCCGTCACGTGCGCTGTCGCGGCGATGGCGATCGGGGCGGAGAACGTGCTGGGCGTGGCGATGCCCGGGCCGTACTCGTCCGAGCATGCGCTCGATGACGCTCGCGCCTTGGCGGAGAACATGGGCGTGCGGCTGGTGACGCTGCCGATTGGTGAGCCGATGGTGGGCTTCCGGGGCGTGCTCGACGGGGCGTTCGTGGAGGTCGGCGCGGCGAAGCTCGGGGAGACGCGCCCCGACATCACCGAAGAGAACCTGCAAAGCCGGCTGCGCGGGACGGCGATCATGGCGCTCAGCAACCGACTGGGGGCGCTCGTGCTCACAACGGGGAACAAGACCGAGCTGGCCGTTGGCTATTGCACGCTGTACGGCGACATGAACGGGGCGCTCGCGCCGCTGGCGGACTTGCCCAAGCTGCGGGTGTACGAGCTGGCGCGGGCGATGAACGAGAACCCCGCGGCGTATGGGTTTGGCAAGCCGCCGATACCCGTCAATACCATCGAGAAGCCGCCGAGCGCGGAGCTGGCGCCGGATCAACGGGACGACGACACGCTGCCGCCGTACGCGGTGCTCGATCGGATCGTGCAACTCCGGGTGGTTGAGCGGCTTGGTATGGAGCGAATCGTGGCCGAGACGGGGTGCGAAGCGGAAATAGTGCGGCGGATGTGCCGGTTGATCGCGATCAACGAGCACAAGCGATGGCAGTATGGCGTGGCGTTGAAGGTTTCGCCGGTCGCGTTCGGCCCGGGGCGGCGGATGCCCATCGCCCAGGGCTGGATCGGGTAGCCCCCTAGGATGCTAGCGTGAGCACGGTCGGATCGATCATCGAGGGCGCTTCCCGAAAGCCGGTGACGCTGGCGACGCTGGGCGGCATGGCGTCGCGGGGCGAGCCGTTCGCGTGCTTGACGTGCTACGACGCCTCGACGGCAAGGCTGCTCGAGCAAGCCGGTGTGCATCTGTTGCTGGTGGGCGATACGGCCGCCGAGGTGATTCTCGGACTGCCGCGGACGATCGACATGCCGTTCGAGGTGTTGCTGGCATTGACCGCCGCGGTGAAGCGCGGCGCGCCGCACACGGTGGTGATGGGCGACATGCCGTTCATGAGCTATCAGGCGAGCGCGGACAAGGCGCTGGAGAACGCGGGGCGTTTCCTGGTGGAGGGCAAGGCGGACATCATCAAATTGGAGGCCGACGCGAGTTTTGGGCCTTTGGTGAAGCGGATGGCGTCGGCGGGCATCCCGGTATGCGCGCATGTGGGGAGCAAGCCGCAGCACGTGGCGCTCACGAGCGGGTACAAGGCCCAGGGGCGGACACGCGAGGATGCCGATCGTGTGTTGCACGATGCGCGGGCGCTCGAGGAGGCCGGGGCGGCGATGCTGCTGGTCGAGGCGGTGCCGAGCGAGGTCGCCGACGAGTTGGTGGCCAAGGCGCGTGTGCCGGTGATCGGGATTGGCGCAGGCACGGCGTGCCACGGGCAGGTTGTTGTGCTGCACGACGTTATGGGTCTCCTGGAGAAGACGCCGGGATTAGCCGACCCGGTGGCGAACCTCGGGCCGGTGATCCGCGAAGCGGCTATGCAATGGGTGCGTCGGGTGGCCGAAAGAGACTTCGGCGGCAAGACGTTCCGTATGCGGGAGTAGGGGCGGGACGTATAAGCCCACGCCGGAGGCGGGCCCCTGGGGCATCTGGTGGTGGAACAAGCCCTGGGATTGTGGGCTTGGTGTTTCCGGACCGGGATAGCCCGGATGGCTCGGAGGCGATTCATGAGACGATTCATCACCCTGGGACCGGCCGCGGTGGTGCTGCTGACGGCGCTCGCGGCGCTGCTGGCGGCA
>JAUHYE010000169.1 GCA_030426395.1 Phycisphaerae bacterium | reverse complement strand
CCCGTAGGATCCACCATGGAAATCCGACGCAAGGAGTGCGCGATGGTACGGACGGCGGTTTGCGGGACAGTCCTGGTGATGCTGGCCGGCTGCGCGAGCAACCCGCCGCCGCGGCCGATGCCCAAGCCGGTGACCCAACGCGGCCAAGCGCAGCAGCCCAAGCAAGTGACGGAACCCCCCGAGCGGCAAGTCGCGACCCAAGGCGCATCCACGCCCGCGCCGGCCCGCGAAGCCCCGGCCCAGCCCGCCCATCCCGCTGGCGCGACTGAGCCCGAGTGGTACCGCCAGGGTGCCTTCGACGTCGAGGGCCGCGAGCACCGGGCGTTCTCCGTCGCCGCCGGCGACGTGCGCGAGGCGCGGAGCCAGGCCATGCAGCTGGCCTACCAGACCTATCCCAACGGCGAGGTCGCCGCGCACGAGGCGGTGCGCCAGGCCGACGGCTCGTGGCGGTTCTACGTGCTGATGGCCGCCGGCGGCTGACAGCGAATCGGAATGACGCTACAGAACACCCGCGGCCGCACACCGCCGGGCGCTGTCCTTAGAAGAAGTTCGAGAAGAAGTCCGAGGTGAACCCATGACTCCTCCCGAAGCCGAAGCCGCCACACAAGCCTCGCCACCACCCCCGCCCGACGAAGCGGTGCTCGACAACGCGATCGACTGCGGCGACGGCCACGCGTGCACCGAGTGGCTCGAGACGGCCAGCCACGAGCAGACCGTCCACGCCGTGAGCGCCCTGGACGGCGACGAGCGGGCCAAGCTGCTGTCGCTCTTGACCAGCGAATCGGCCGCCGAGCTCGTGGAGGTGATGCCAAAGGTGCACGCCGCGAAAGCGCTCGAGGCCCTGGGCACGCTCGACCACGAGAAGGCCGCGGGCATCATCGAGGAGATGTCCAGCGACGACCGGGCCGACCTGATCGCCGCCATCGACGCGACCCAGGCCCAGGCTATTTTGGGGGCCATGCCCGCCGAGGTGGCCGACGAGGTCCGCCGCCTGGCCAGCTACGACGAGGACTCGGCCGGCGGGCTCATGCTCACCGAGTACCTGGCCTTCAACGACGCCATGACCGTGCGCGACGTGCTGGCCGACATGGAGCAGAACGCCGAGCGCTACCGCGACTACAACATCCAGTACTCCTACGTCGTCGACGGCGATGGGGTGCTCAAGGGCGTCATCCCCATCCGCCGCCTGCTCATGGCCCGCCGCGCCACGCCCGTCGCCGAGATCATGGTGCCCGACCCGGTGCACGTCTCCGACACGATGGAGTTCGACGAGCTCCGCGGCGTGTTCGACGACTACGACTTCCTGGCGTTCCCGGTCGTCGACGAGAACAAGCGGCTGCTGGGCGTCGTCGAGCGGAGCGCGGTGAGCGAGGCGGCCCGCGAGGACGCCGACGACATGTACCGGGCCAGCCAGGGCATCGTGGGCGGCGAGGAGCTCCGCTCGATGCCGCTGAGCCTGCGCAGCCGCCGCCGCCTGGCGTGGCTGAGCATCAACATCGTGCTGAACATCGCCGCGGCCAGCGTCATCGCCTTCCACCAGGACACGCTCGAGGCGGTCATCGCGCTGGCGGTCTTCTTACCCATCATCAGTGACATGTCCGGCTGCTCGGGCAACCAGGCCGTGGCCGTCTCCATGCGCGAGCTCACGCTGGGCGTCGCCCGGCCGCGCGACTTCCTCCGCGTGCTGTTCAAGGAGAGCAGCGTGGGGATCATCAACGGCATCATCCTGGGCATCCTGATCGGCGGCGTGGCCTTCCTGTGGAAGGGCAACCTGGCCCTGAGCTTCGTCGTCGGCAGCGCGCTGGCGGCCAACACGCTCATCGCCGTGTGCATCGGCGGCGGCGTGCCGCTGATCCTCAAGGGCTTCAAGACCGACCCGGCCCTGGCGTCCGGCCCGATCCTGACGACCATCACCGACATGTGCGGCTTCCTGATCGTGCTGAGCCTGGCCAGCGCGATGATGGGCTACCTGCAGTAGGTTGCTCCAGTACAACCCATCCAGTACGCCCTTTCCCCAGCACCCGAAATCGGCGGGCCCCGATTCCCAACGTATTGGTGGACGCCCAGCGGGCGCCCGCCGAACGAAAGGATCGCCGCCATGTCTATTGCCGCACCCCCGCCCATGCCCGCCGCCATGACCGCAGACGCCGCCGACCATGGTGAGCCCCGCGCATCGCGCTGCGGCAAGGGACGCGCCTGCGCCAAGGCCGGAGCAAAACACTGCGCCAAGCTCGCGACCTCGCCCACCCGCGGCCTGGTGATCGTGATGGTGGGGGCCACCATCATCGCGACGATCCTGGCGGTGGTCCAGCTCTCCCAGGGGGCCCCGGGCCGCATGGCCGGCAACACCCTCTTCGCCGCGGCGGGCTTCAACCTGCTCTTCACCGCCATGTACGCGCCGCTGCTGGGCCTGTTCACGCTCCGCTCGGGCGTCTGCCGGGCCGTGGGCACGTTCTTGAGCACCATCGGCCGCGGGCTGGCCTACACGCTGAGCCTGCTGTTCGTGAGCGTGGCGGTGCTGGTGGGGCTGGGCGTCGTTCTCGGCTGAGCCGCAACCCCGCTCGATCCACCCTGTATCACCCATGAGTCGGCCGGCGGCGCGTCCTGCCCAAGCACGCGTCTCGGCCTTGGTTGGCATTGGGATGGCGGGTCGTATCGGGGAGTTTCGAACATGGCACAACAGGTATTCAGGAAGGCCCTCGCGGGGGCGATGGCGATCATTGCGGGCATGGCGGTCTCGGCCAAGGCGACCGCCCAGGGGTGTGACGATCCATTCATCACGGCGAAGCGGACGGCCGTGGGCGAAGAACCAACGTGCATCGCCCTGGGCGACATCGACGGCGACGGCGACACCGATGCCGTCACTGGGAACAGGCGGAACCAGAACGTCTCGGTGCTCTTGAATGATGGCGTGGGCGGCATGTCCGCCGTTGGGCTGGTGCCCCTTACCGGCCTGCCCCTCGACGTGGGCCTGGCCGACTTCGACGGCGACGGCCATCTCGACATCGCCACCGACGACGGCGTGGCCCTGGGCAACGGCGATGGCACGTTCCAGCCGGCGATGCCATTCACGATGGACCTCGGCGAGGCCAACGAACTCGCGATTGCCGACCTCGATGCCGACGGCAATCTCGATCTCGTGTTCGCCAGGCGTGAGGGCTCCGTCGTGCTGCCGGGCAACGGGGACGGCACCTTCGCAGATGCCATCGGCGTGACTGGCGACACGTGGTGCGTCGACGTCGCCATTGCTGACGTCGATGCCGACGGCGACTTGGATCTGCTCTTCGCGGCATTCACCGAGGTCCTCGTGATCCTCAACGACGGCGGCGCCTTCGCGCCGCCCCAGGCGTTCCCGACCGAGGCGGCCCGGGGAAATACATACCACCTGAATGTCGGCGACATCGATGAAGACGGCCACCTCGACATCTTCGCGACCAACTACAACAGCCGGACCGGCAGCGTGCTGCTGGGCGATGGAACTGGCAACTTTGGCCCGCCCACGATCATCGACACGGTCCGCACGAATTTCGAGGTCGAACTCATCGACGTGAACGCCGATGGCCACCTCGACGCCATCACCGCCAACGCCAGCGGCGGCGACATCGGCGTGCTCTTCGGCGATGGTGTAGGCGGTTTTGGTACCCCGCGCATGTACAAGATCGGCCGTCGTGTTGTTGATTTCGCCCTGGCAGATCTGGACGCCGACGGCGTGCTCGACATCGTCGCGGGCGACGCCGAAGACGATGCGCTGGCCGTGCTCGATGGCTCCGGGGACGGGACGTTCGCCGGGCCGCAATCGGTGGTCACCCGCGAAGCGCCCTTCGCGACGGCACTCGGCGATCTCGACGGCGACGGAAAGCTGGACGTGGCGGTGGCGCAGCAGGGCGGCCTCGCGGTGTTCGTTCGCGACGAATCGGGATACGCCTCGAGCCGCGGCGACCTCACGCCATTGCGAGAAGCCTGGCGCCTGGCGGATATGAACGGCGATGGCCATCCCGACCTGGTCTATGGCGACGGGACGCCCGGTGGCGCGACGTGGATCTGGGTTGCCATCAACAACGGCGACGGCACCTTCGCCGATCCGGTGGAATTCCGTGATAGCCGTGGACCCATCGAGATCGCGGTGGGCGACATCGACGGCGACGGCGATGTGGACGTCGCGCTCGCCCACGAGAGGACCGACCAGGCCGTGATCTGGCACAATGATGGTCGGGGCGAATTGACGATGGGGGCCATCTACCCCGTGGGTGAGTCGCCCGGCATCCACGAACTGGCGGACCTCGACGCCGATGGCGATCTCGACCTCGTCGTCCCGAACGGCCGCTCTGGCGATCTGAGCGTTCTGCTCAACAACGGCGATGGCACGTTCGCCCCGGAGGTGCGCTCGCCG
>JAUHYE010000168.1 GCA_030426395.1 Phycisphaerae bacterium | reverse complement strand
GTCGGTTTTGTGTCGTCTATTGGCTGCCCGGGAACTGGAAGAGCGGGCGCGGTTGCCGCTGTACCTCGAACTGAGGACATGCACTAATGGGATTGAAACGGCAGCGCGCGCGCAACTAGCGGGCTATGGGTTTCCGGATGATGCGGAGACGTTCCGTGTGCTGGCAAAGCACGGAAAGATCTCGCTGTATCTGGACGGGTTTGATGAGATCCGGCCGGACGAACAGGAGGCGGTCCAGCGCGACATCGAGACAATTGCGGTGCGGTACACTGACGTTCGAGTGTTAATCACGTCTCGCCCCGATAGCACGATCTTCACGTCCATTCACTTCGACACATACACGATCCGGCCGCTGAAGCTAGACGAGGTGCCATACATCGTGCGCACGCTGACACGCGATGATGAACTGGCGCACCAGTTGGATGAGGATCTACGAGAGCTGAGTCGGGCGGACGAGTTCGAGTCGGAACCTGGCGGCGTGGCCCAAGTGAGCGAGGTCTTTTCGACGCCGCTTTCGGCGACGGTGCTGGCGATACACTACAAGAGCACTCACGAGATCCCCCGCGTGCTTGGGTTGTTCTTCGAAGATCTGTTCGGAACGCTTCTCCGGCGGCACGACTTTCTGAAGCCCGGTCGGCTGAAGCGGCCACTAAACTGCGGCTTGCCGGACCATGAGTTCGAGCGGCTGTTCGACCTGTTCTGCTTGGAGTCGTATACGAAGCACGCGTCGCAGATGACGGTGTCAAAGGCGGTTGCTTTTACGGTGCAGGCGGCGGAGACTCGCGAGGCAGCGCTGCGTCCATTCTCGTTCGACGCCGAGGGGTTTGTGAAGGACCTTTGTAACCATGTATGCCTCCTTGCGCGGGATGGGGACACGGTGGAGTTCGTGCACCGGACGGTGCAGGAGTTCCACGCGGCGCGTGAACTATCGCAGGCGAGGGAGGCTACGCGCCGGCGGTTGTACTCAAAGTATGCGGCTAGCTGGCGTGACCACGAGCAGTTGATTGATTTCCTACTGTACCTTGACCCAGAGTTTGCGCATGCGACAATCATGCTGCCCTCGATCGAGACGTTCCTGCGGCGTGTGTACAGGGGGGGACTACAGGGTGACCCCGCGAAGATACAAGCTTCGCATGCGGCGATTAAGCGGTTGTGGCAAGCGGATGATCAGCGATACTTCCGGCGGGACTACATCCTGGAGGCGACGACTGGGACGCTGCGTTTCGGGATCGAGTTCTACGCGGCCCGTGTGGGCCGTGAATATCTGTGTCTGAAGGACAACCGCGTGATCCGTGATGTGTCGCGGCATTCGTTCGCGAAGTCGATACTCAGCAAGAAACGGTTGAGCCCGAGTGAAGCGGAGCGCAGCCCCGCGGCGCGTCGCATCCGGCGGACAGGGCAGATCAAGCCGCTGGACATGTACGACTTCTCGGATAAAAGTAGACGTCAATTAAAGAGATACACGGAGCAGGTCTTTCGCGATCTGCTGTATGAATATCAGCGGCTATCGAAGCTGCTGAAGGATATGAGTGACGCTCATGAGATTGATTAGACTGGTCTTCCACCGCTAATGGCGTGCGGTCGAGCTTCTCGGCCAGCTCGATGATCTCGGGGTTGCGCTGGTGGAGGCGGCCGAACGGTGTCGAGCAATACAGGCGGAAGGCCGCCAGCGTCTCGGGCTCGGTCCAGTTGGTTCCTGCCGCCATACGCCAGGTTATGGGCGCGGAACGAGGCGAGCGCTTTCGCAGCCTATGCCATAGCATCGGCCCATGAAGAACGCCATGACGAGCATCCAGGAGTTGATGGCGCACCCCGCACCCGGGCTGGTCTTCGGGCCGCACGAGCGGGCGAAGCTTCCGAGGCGGGCATATCCCACGCGGCACAAGTCGTGGACGCCCATCAATCAGAACGAGCGTGGCGAACTCGACCGGCTGATCGCCGGCGCGCCCGAGCTCGCCGACCTGGCCGAGCTCTACGCGTGGTCCAACGGCCTCGACCTGTTCGCCCTGCCCGGCCCAGGCGGCGACGAGCAGGCGTGGGCCCTGTCGCTGCTTCCCGTGCGCCTGTGGGCGGGGGCGACGGCACATTGGCTGCCCGGGGGCGACTGCGAGGCATTCCTGGAAGATTGCCCGTTGTATGACCACGGGTCGTGGCGGGTCTTCGCCACGTTCCCGAGCGAGGGGATGAACCTCGTGCAGTTCTTCTCGGGCGAGTACGAAAGCCAGGCGCTGGCAGGCAGGATCTTCTGTGTTGGCCTGGATGGCTACCTCGGCTTCGAGGAAGAGGTCGCGCCGAATCTCTCGGCACTCATGGAAGAGGTCGTGCGCGACCCGGCCGCGTTCTTCGACCGCCTCGGCTTCGGGTGGGAAGTTGGGTTGTATGGCGACCCGATCGAGGCGTACGTCGCCGACGTGCGCGGCCACGCGGACGCGGTGTCCGGCACTTCGGCCGAGTATCCGAGCTGAAACGGGGCAGGGACGATTTTTGGCCGGCGGGCTCCACCTCCCACGGAGTGGCGCCACCGGCTCGGACGGTGCGTAGCCGGACCGCCCCGCCCCCCCTTACGGAGTAGCCCCCCACGGAGTGGGCCCGGCCACATGTTATATCGTGCGATTTTTTGTCGCCAAACAGGGCGTTCTTGCGTCCCGTGGCCGAAAGTCGGACCCGGGCTACCGATTTTTGACTGAATCTCGCCCAAGCCTCGATCGATACCGGTTCTGACAGTCGCGCCGCACCGGCGGGCGTGGCGAGCCGAGGGCGCCCCACGGGGGGCAAGAGGCCCGGAGCCGCCAGACGACCGGGGCACGTGCGAATCGAGTTTCGTTCTTTCGTTCAGCGGTTCTGAACATGGGCGCACGCACAACGCGCCCACGCCGCGCAGACGAGAGGAGGGCCACCATGGCCGACCGCAAGCCTCGCACCGAACAAGCGTACATCGCCTGGGCCCGGGCCCGCGTCAACCAGTGGCTGGGAAACCAGGGCGTTCCGCCGGATATCGGCCTGTCGTTGGAACAAATCAACTCGGCCGACGCCCTGGTGACACAATTAGAAACCAGGTACACAAACATGGTCAATCTTCGGACCAGTGCGGAAACGGCGACCGGTCAGAAGGATGCCAGCCTGGCCGAGACCGACTCGTACCTGGCGGGCATGATCGACATCATCGACGGCTACGCCAAGAGCACCGGCAACCCCGAGGTGTACGCCCTGGCGGGCATCGCGGCGCCCAAGAAGTCGTCGGCACGCACCGAGGCCCCCGTGCCCACCGACCCGCGCACGATCGTGACGCCGGGCGGCAACGTCGTCTTCCGCTTCTCGGTGGTCACCGGCGGCGGCGCGGTGTACCCCGTGCAGCGGCGGGCCATCACGCTCGAGGGCTTCAACGGCCCGTGGGTCGACATGGGCTTCGCCACCACGCTCAAGAGCTTCACCGACAACAACGCCCAGGCGGGCGTGGCCGGGTATGCCTACCGGGCCGCGACGCGGCTGACCAACGGCGTGCAGAGCGAGTGGAGCGACTGGGGCGTGGCCAACCTGGGCGCCGTGCCCGAGCAGATGGAGGAGGCCGTGGCCAAGGCCAAGGCCGAGCCCGACGAGCCGCAGGCCGAGGCGGCCAGGGCATCCTGATCGCCGCGTGACCCGGATCGATGTCCGCAATGCGAACGAGGGCCCAAGGGCCCTCGCTTTCGCTTGCTGTGTTGGCGAGGCCGCCCGAAATGGGCGTTGGCGATCATATCATCCGGAGCGATCCGAGGCGCCGAAAACGGCGCCACGCGTCGAATTGCTCGCGCAGCAGAAAGCCGAGCCGGTGGCCGGTTCGACCAGGGTTCTCAAGCTTGCCTTTCTTGACAGAACGGCAACACGAATTACTGAGCCCACCGCGAAACGATTGGGCGTGTGCGCGATACTGAACCGAGAATCTCCACCGGAATTCGGGTACACTGGGCTCCCGCTACCACATGACCGCGCACAACACGGGGACCATCACGCGACTCTTGCAAGCCTCGAACGCCGGCGACGCGGACGCCAGCGACGAGTTGTTCCGCCGTGTCTACGACCAACTGAAGCAGATCGCCCGCGGGCTGGCCGACGGCCTGCCCCCGCAGGCCGACCTGGACCCGCCATCGCTCGTCGCCGCGGCGTGCGAACGCCTTCTCGCCCGTGAGAAGCTGACCGCAGAGGACCGCCGGCACTTCTACTTCCTCTTCGGGCAGGCCATGCACGACGTGGTGGTCGAGTCGGCACGCCGGGCCAGCGCCGACAAACGCACGCCCAAGCCCGACGCCTTCAAGGACCAGGTCGTCCGATTCGACGAGACGCTGCACGTCTCCCTGCGAGCGCTCGCCGACCTGCTCGTCGAGTTCCAGCGCGTCGACCCCCGGGCCGCGATGGTGGTGCGACAACGCTTCTTCGCGGGCCGATCCCTTCGGGACACCGCGACCG
>JAUHYE010000046.1 GCA_030426395.1 Phycisphaerae bacterium | reverse complement strand
GCCAGGGCGAGGTCGTGGGCATGCACAGCCACCCCATGGACTTTCCGAACGTGGCCGAGGGCATCGATATCAGCTCGCTGGAAGTCGGCCAGCCCGTGCGGTTTACGTTTGATGTCACCTGGGGCGACAGCACGCCGAAGTGGGTCATCACCGAGCTGGAACTGCTGCCCGACGACACGCGTTTCGCGTTCGAGCAGCCGGCCGAGGACGAGGCGGATGGCGAGATGGGTGGCCAAACCGAGCCAACGCCCGATAGCTCGGGCGGCTGACCGCATCTGCACAAGATCGGGACACAAAAAAACCCGGTGACGAACATCGAGTGCTCAATCACCGGGTCTCGTGGGGGTCTTCATTGAGCCCGAGTTGCCTCGGACGCCAGGATATTCGTGTCGATCAAATGCCCTGTTGCAGTGCGAATCAAAAATTTCGTAGAACTATTCCAAAACTCGGCACCGATTTGTAGCGGCAACCTGACGAATCCCGACTCGTCAGAGGTCGTAATTTACCGTGCCGGCACCGGGATATCGAGCCGTTCGAGCACCAACTTCAGGTCTTCCCAGACCTTGCGCCGGGTTTCGGGCGTGTAATTGCGCAGCAGGTAGGCCGGGTGGTAGGTCGGCAGGATGTCGTAGCTCTTGCCCGAGGGCGTGGCCATGGGCCACCAGCGGCCGCGCAGCTCGCGCATCGAGAGGGCCTGGCCCGTGAGTAGTTTCGCGGACGGCAGCCCAAGGGCCACGATGGCCTCGGGGTTCACGGCCTCGATTTGCCGCATCAGGAAGGGAGCGCTGGCCTCGGCCTCTTCGATGGTGGGCGTGGCGTTGTTGGGCGGCCTGACCTTCAGCACGTTGGCGATGTACACGTTCTCGCGCTTCAGGCCCATCGCCAGGATCATCTGGTCGAGCTTCTGCCCCGCCCGGCCCACGAAGGGGCGGCCCAGCCGATCCTCGTCGGCCCCGGGCGCCTCGCCCACGAACATGATCCGGGCACACGGATCGCCCTCGCCGAAGACGATGGTGGTGTGCGGGGTGCCCGTCTTGGCGTGCGGAGCCTCGGCGGTGTAGTCCTCGAGGATCTCGGCCAGCAATTGCTCGGCGACCTCTTTGGCGCTGCCCGTGGGAGCCTTGCGCGGTTTCTTCTCGACCTGGGCCTTGGGCTCTTGGCGTGCCTTGGGCATGGGTGCCGGCTCCTGTGGTTGGGGGGCAGGCCGCGTGCGAGCGGGCTCGGGCGCGATGACCTCGGCGGCGATGGCGGCGGGCTGGCCGAGCGCCCCCCAGGCCACGCCGAGCTGGCCCCACGCGCGGGCGTCCTGGGCGACGATGCGCCGGATGGTCGCTGGATCGCCCACGCTCACCGTCCCCGCCGAACACGGTTGGCCCACGCGCCGAACTCGATCATGCCGCGGATGAGTTCGCCCCGGGGCGGCACCCCGCGCCCGAAGGCCGTCTGCCAGCGCCAGGCGTAGTAGGGCCCGCGCAGGCGGAACCGGGCGACGATGGCCATGCGCGGCAGCTCGTACATCGCCAGGGGCAGGTCTCGCAGCAGGCCCACGGCGGACACCTACTGACCGCCGCTCGACGCGCCGGCCTCGATCTGGGCCCGGTGCCAGTGGATGGTCTCGGCCAACCCCTCGCGCAGGGTGGTGAAGGGCTCGTAGCCCAGCAGCCCCCGGGCCCGCTCGATGCTGGCCAGCGAATGGCGAACCTCGCCCTGGCGGGCGGGCTGGTACTGCGGCTTGATCGAAGCCGCATCGACCCCGCTCTGCTCATCAACGATGTCGGCCATCTGCTCGGCCAAGCGATTGAGGCTGGTGGCGTGGCCCAGCCCGATGTTGGCGATAGCGCTGTCGGGCAGCGTGCTGGTGGCTCCGGCCAGCAGGTTGGCCTGCACCACGTTGGCCACGAAGGTGAAATCTCGCGTCTGCTGGCCGTCGCCGAAGATCACCGGCGGCTTGCCCGCCAGCATCCGCGAGGCGAAGGCCGGGATGACCGCGGCATAGGCCGAATCGGCCCGCTGGCGAGGGCCGAAGACGTTGAAGTACCGCAGCGAGACGCTCTCGAGCCCGTAGCAGCGCGACCAGGTGGCCAGCAGGTGCTCGCCGGCCAGCTTGCTGGCGGCGTAGGGCGAGAGCGGGCAGGGGGGTATATCTTCCTGGCAGGGCTCGCCCGAAGTGGCCCCGCGATCGCCGTAGATCGAGCTTGAGCTGGACTGCACGACCCGGCCGCCGCCTGCCGCCCGCAACGCCTCGAGCACCCGCAGCACGCCGGTGGCGTTGACGTCCCACGCCCGGCCGGGCTGCTCGATGGACAGCGGCACCGACCCGACGGCCGCGAGGTTGAACACCACGGGGCCGCGATCAGAGCGGTTGCCCTTGCCGCCGTGGTCCAGCGCGAAGGCGTCGCGCATGGCGGCCTTGTCGAGGATGGAGCCATGCACGAACGCCACCCGATCGGGCTCGAGCTCGACCAGGTCGGCCACATACGAGGCGTTGGAGTTCGACAGGTCATCGATGACCCGCACGTGGGCACCCAGCGACACCAGGGCATCGACCAGGTGGCTACCGATGAAGCCGGCGCCGCCCGTGACGACCACGCGCCGGTGCTCATAGGCCGGGCGGACGCTGGCGACGAGTTCTGAGGGGAAGCGCAGCACGGCCGTATCCTACCGCTCGATTGGCCCTGCGAAGCGGGATTTCTCGATCGGCCGCGGCACGCTCACGATGGGGCCGCCAACCTTCCGATACGCTTTATCGTGCCCAGCAAAAACGCCACCAACACCCCCACCAGTGCCGACGACCTGACCGGCAAGACCGTCGCCATGCTGGGCGTGGGCGGCAGCGGCATGAGCGCCCTGGCGCGGCTGCTGCACTCGATGGGCGCCATCGTTCGGGGCTACGACACGGTCCAGACGCCGATCACCGAGCGATTGGTCGCCGGCGGGCTGCACGTGGCCATCGGCGATGGGCACGACGCGGCCAGGGGCGCCCACCTGGTCGTGGCGTCGGCCGCGATCCCAAAGGACCACCCCGCCCTGCTCGAAGCCTCGAAATTGGAGCTGCCATCGCTGAGCTATCCGCAGGCGCTCGGGCTGGTGATGCGCGGGCGGACCGGGGTTGCCGTCGCCGGCACGCACGGCAAGAGCACCACGGTTGCGATGCTGGGGGCCGCGATGGTCGACGCCGGGCTCGACCCCACCGTCATCGCCGGGGCGGCGTCTCCGCAACTCAGCAGGGGCGCATTGGCCGAGCCCGGGCCTTGGGTGGGTTCGAGGCTCGGGGCGGCGACAATCCCGAGCGGGCCGCGCTTCGGCAAGCCCGGGCTGCTGGTGGCCGAGGCGTGCGAGTTCAACCGCTCCTTCCACAACCTGCACCCGACGATCGCGGGCATCAACAACGTCGAGGCCGACCACTTGGACATCTACGGCAGCCTGGACGCGGTGGTGGAGGCGTTCGCGGTGTTCGCCCGGTCGCTGCCGGCGGCCGAGGACGGCGGGGTGCTGGTCATCGGCCACGAGGGCGCGCATCGGCGTGAGGTCGCGGCGGGGCTGAGTTGCGAAGTGCAAACCATCGGCTTCAGCCCCGAGGCGGATTGGGCCATCCAGTACGACCAGCGCACGCACGAGATGGCCGTGCGGCACGAAGAAACGATCGCCCGCTGGCGGCAGCGCCTGCCCGGCGCGCACAACGCGGCCAATGCCGGGCTCGCCTTCGCGCTCGCGTGCGTGGCGGGTGGAGATCCAACCATCGTGGCGCGGTCACTTGGCGCATTCAGCGGGCTCGAGCGGCGCTGCCAGGTGCTGGGCGATCGTGCCATCGAGGGCGGTGCGGTCCGCGTGTACGACGACTATGGGCACCACCCCACGGAGATCGACGCGACGCTGCGGGCGATCCGCCAGGCCGAGAAGCCCGAAGAGCACGGCGGGCGGCTGATCGTGGTGTTCCAGCCGCACCAGCACTCGCGCACGCGGTTTTTGCTCGACGAGTTCGCAACGGCGTTCACGAGCGCCGACATGGTGATCGTGCCCGAGATCTACTTCGTGCGCGATAGTGAGGCCGAGAAGCAACGTGTGAGCGCCGATGATCTCGTGCGGCGGTTGCGCGATCGCGGCGTTACGGCGGACCATCGGCATCCGTTTGGCAGCATCATCGAGCAGTTAGAGCGGGATTGCCGGCCAGGCGACGTGGTCGTGGTAATGGGCGCGGGGCCGGTGTGGCAGGTGGCGCGGCAGTTCATGGATTGCGCGCGGGCGGTGGCGCATGCCTAGCGCGGTGTGGCTCGACATCGAGCGATGGGTGCCCGTGAGCACCTGGTTCGGCGTGGGTGGAAAGGCCGAGCGGCTGGTGCGCCCGAAGAGCGTCGAAGAACTGCAACAGTGTCTTCGCATCGACCCGGGCTTTCGCGTGTTGGGCGAGGGCGCCAACCTGCTGGTCGCCGATGGCAGCCTGCGAGAACTGGTGGTGCGGCTGGACGGGTTCAACAGCGTGGAGATCAAGGCCAACGGCGTCGTGCGCGCCCAGGCCGGCGTGGACCTGATGCGCCTGGTGCAGGACACGGCCCGCGCGGGGCTGGAGGGGCTGCACACGCTGGCGGGCGTGCCCGCGTCGGTGGGCGGGGCGGTGGCGATGAACGCGGGCGGCAAGTACGGCTGCATCTTCGATCTGCTCGACCAAGTAACCGTGATGGACCGCGAGGGCAATGTGCTGGAATTGCCGGCGTACGAGTTCGGCGCGTCGTATCGCGACGGCGGGCTCGATGGGCGCGTGGTCGTCGAGGCCGAGCTGCGCCTGAGGCCCGCCGACGCGGGGCAGGTGCGCGACAAGATCAAGGCCATCATGAACGAGAAGAAGCACAGCCAGCCGCTGGCCGCCGACAGCGCGGGGTGCGTGTTCAAGAACCCGGTGCTGACGTACAACATCCGCGGCGTGGGCGAGGCGGGCCAGCGCGTGAGCGCGGGTATGCTCATCGACAAGGCCGGAGGCAAGGGCCTGCGTCACCGCGGGGCGAGCGTGAGCGAGCGGCACGCGAACTTCATCGTCGTGGACAAGAGTGCTGCTCGGGCGCGAGACATCTTGGACTTGATCGACCAGGTGCGAACGCGTGTGCGTGGGCACTTTGGGGTAGAACTGGAAACCGAAGTCGTCATCTGGGGACAGCCATGAACGAGAAGCGGGTGCTGGTATTGGGCGGCGGGCCCGACGCCGAGCACGAGGTCAGCCTGAACAGCAGCGCGGCGGTGCTCGCCGCACTAAACCAGAGTGGTCGATACGTCGCGCACCGCGAAGTCATCGGCGCGCTCACGCTCGACCAGTTGCGTGCGCTGCCGGGGGATGTCGTGTTCCCCGTGCTGCACGGGCCGTGGGGCGAGGGCGGGCCCATGCAACGCCTGCTCGAAGCCGATGGCCGCCCGTTCGTCGGCTGCGGCTCGCTCGCGGCACGCGCCGCCATCGACAAGCTTCTGACCAAGCAGGCATGCCTGAGGCTCGGCATCGCCACCGGCCCGGCGGCCGTGCTGCACCCACTCGACGACGTGCCGCCCATCGCGCTGCCGCTGGTGCTCAAACCCGTGCACGAGGGCTCGAGCGTGGGCCTGGCGATCTGCAAGACCATGGACCAATGGTTCGCCGCCGTGCAACTCGCGCGCGCCGCGCTCGCGGGCGGCCAATCGGCCGCGTTCATGGTCGAGCCGTTGACCAAGGGCCGAGAGTTAACCGTTGGCATCGTGGCGGGCGAGGCCATGCCGATCGTGGAGATCACCCCCGCCGACGGCGTGTACGACTACGCCGCCAAGTACACGCGCGAGGACACGCGATACGTCGTCGATCCACCATTGCCCGACGGCGTCGCCCATGCCATGCAGCGCGACGCGCTGCGATTGGCCGAGGCCCTGGGCTGCGCGATGCTGGCCCGGGTCGACTTCATGCTGGGCGAGCACGGCCCGCAGTTGCTCGAGGCCAACACCATGCCGGGGTTCACCAGCCACTCGCTCCTTCCCATGTCGGCCGCCCGCGCGGGGCTGGCGATGCCCGCGCTGTGCGCCGCACTGGTCGACGACGCCCTGGCCCGCCACTACGCGCACCAGCCGGCCGCCGCCGTCGTACGCTCATAGAGACCATGCCACGAAAAGCCGCACCAAAGAAGACCGCACGCAAGAGCAAGGCCAAACCCAAGGCCAAGGCCCGCACCGAGCCGCTGCTGCCCGAGGGCTCGACGCGCAAGCTCGTGTTGGCGGGCATCGGGCTCGCGCTGACAGCGGCCGTGGTCATCGGCGCGGGCGTGGGCATCCCAGCACTCGGTCGCAACGCGGCGAGCCGCATCAGCACCGAGTCTCGCACCGTGCAGGTGTGGCTCACTCGGCCGAGTTGGATGCCGCAAGATACCTTCGATGAGGTCATGGACCGGGCGGTGGACGCGTACGGACAATCGATTGGGCAACTCGGCTCGCTCGAAGCGCTCAGCGCCGAACCACTTCGGAACGTCCAGCAGGCCATGCTCGCTTCGGGTTGGGCCGCCGACACACCGCGCGTCTCGCGCAGGCAGCCGACGCGTGTCGAAGGCGACGAGGCCGCGGCGAAGCGCAACGACGTGGTGATCGAGATGGTGTGGCGCCGGCCCGTCGCCGTCGTGCGATCGGGGGCGTTCCAGGCCGGCACGCGCCCGGGCCTGCGCGACACGGCCGTTGACATCAACGCCGACGTGCTGCCCATGAGCGGGCCACCCGAGACGTTCCAGAATCTCCGAGTCATCCTGAACCCCGCGCGCACGCCGCGACCAACCGACGCCAGCGACGTGAACCCCAACTGGCCGGGCCAGGACGTGCGCGACGCGATCCTGCTGCTCCAGTTGCTGGCGAGCGAGAAGTTCGCAACGCAGATCGTCGGCATCGACCTTGCCGAGCACGCCGACGAGCGGCGGTTGCTCATCGTCACCACTACCGGTGGCCGTGTGGTGTGGGGTGTACCGCCCGGCGCCGACGGATTCGCGCGAGGCGAGGTGCCCGACGAGAGCAAGCTGGCCAACCTCCGCGGCCTGGTCGAGGCGACCGGCCAACTCGACGGCGGGCAGGACCGAGTCGAGATCCACTGGCCGGGAACCGTGCTCATCGACGACGACGCCAGGCGCGGAGGCCGCGGGGGCCAGCCGTGAACGCCGACGCCGGCGAAGCACCCAAGCCCGGCAAACCCAAACCAAAAAAGAAGCAGAAGAAGCCCGACCGCTGGGCCCACCGCCGGGCCGAGCCGCGCACGCTCGCGTTCCTATGGGCGATGTACATCCTGGCTGCTGGGCTGCTGACTATCGGCGTGCTGCTCTTCCGCGGCCCGTGGGCGCTGCTGGACAAGGACGTGTACCAGTACGCCGCGCGCACGATGCTGCTGTGCGTATCGCTGGGCTTGTCGATCCTGTGGCCCATGGCGAGGCTGAGCCAGAGCGTGCCACTGCGTGAGCGGGCGTCCGGAGCGATCTTCAAGGACATGCTGGTGCTGCTGCCCCCCACGCAGGCCGTGGTGTGGGCCCAGGCGGCGGCGAGGGCGGGCTGGGCCTTCGACCTCATCGCCGCCATGGCGATCAGTCTGGTCGCCTGGCCCATGCTTGCCGGCGCGGCGATGGCGTTGATCCTGCGTCCCAGAGCCGACGACCTATCGAGAGACGTCTACGACGCCGGCACGCCCTTCGTCGGCGCGCGTGGGCCGGGCGGGTTGGCGCGCACCATCGTCATGGCTGGATTCGTCGTGGTCGCGCTTCTGCCGTTGCTCGCGCTGCGGGGCGGACCTGGCTGGGCGACGATGCTGAGCCCCGTGTCGGCCATGCTCGACCTGGCCCATGCCCGAGAGGTCGGTCCCGACGCCAACTCGGTCGACGGCGGGCGGTGGGTGGTGCTGCTGACGCAGGCGGGCGTGGCGATGCTCGCGTGGCTACTGCTAGCGGCGTTCGATCGGCGACCGAAGATCGACCGAACGCTCTCGGACCCCGAGAGTGGCCCGGCCCGATCCGAGCCCATAGCATCGGCGACCACCCCGCGAGGTCGAGGCAATGTGCCCGGCGTACGCGGGGATCGTCTTTCGGGCACGCCGTTCGTGCCCGACTCGGGACGCTCGCAGGAAGCGCGCACACAGGAAGGGCGCCAGATGGACTACATGACCGCCGAGGAGCGCGAGAAGATCAAGGGTCGGCTGAATGAGCTGATCGCCAATCGTCCCAAGATCACCGAGCGCATCGCCGAGGCCCGCGCGCTGGGCGACCTCAAGGAAAACGCCGAGTACCACAGCGCCCGCGAGCTGCAGGGCATGGAAGAGGCCGAGATCCGCCGCCTGGAAGATCGCCTTGAGAACGCCAAGGTGGTCGACGATGGGCTGGCCAAGGACGCGCAGGTCGCGTTTTTGGGGTCGATGGTCAAGATCCGCGAGGTCTCCGAGAACGGGCCTAAGGGCGAGCCCGAGATGGTCAAGCTGGTCGGCGACTTCTCCGAGGATCCGCCCGACGACTACGACGAGGTGACCGCCAACAGCCCGATGGGTAGCGCCCTGATGAAGTCCCGCGTGGGCGAGGTCGTCCGCGTCGACGCGCCCCGGGGCGTGAAGCGGTTCGAGATCCTCGAGATCAACTGACCGGCTCTCCTTCATACCTCCACTGAAAACCACCGCGACGGGAGCCCAATCATGGGGCATCCCCTTGTTCGCATGTGCCCATTTCGCACGCGCCCTCCGTGGAGGCCTCCCCATGCCAGCCAGAAACCGCCCCGCCCTCGCCCTGCTCGCCGCCCTTGCTCTCTCGACCGCCGCCCTGCCTGGCTGCTCGTATAGCAGCCAGCGTGCCGTCGTCCCCGCCTCAACGAGCACCGCCGTGCCCGCGGCCACCACCGTGGGCGTCGATGTTTCGACCAGCAATGGCAAGCTCGTCATCACGCAGGATCCCACCGCCGGTGGTGCGACTGTCTCGGCCGAGGCCAAGCTGGTGAACCAGGACCGGGCCGACCGCTTCACGGTCGAGGCCAGGCTCACCGACGAGGGCGTGCTGGTGGTGCGACCGGTTTGGCCCGACGGCGAACGCCACAACGTCGAGTCGTGCAGCATCACGATCATCGCGCCCGCCCTCGAAGCGATCGTCGCCAAGACCAGCAACGGGTCGATCCGGCTCTCGGGCGGCATAGGCAAGACCGACGTGCACACGAGTAACGGCTCGATCGGCATCACCGATCGCGACGGTGACACCTACGCCCGCACCAGCAACGGCCGCATCGAGGTCGCCGGTGGCGCGGGCGCACTCGAGCTCGTGTCGTCCAACGGCTCGATCTCGATCAAGGGAACCTCGCCCGGCTCGGCCGACGCGGCGTACCACTGGCGCGCCTCGACCAGCAACGGCAGCATCCATCTCGATCTCGTCGAACCGGTGGCCGGCCGGGTGCGCGCGTCGACGTCCAACGGTAAGGCGACGTTTTCCCGCCGTATCGGCTCGGGCGAGCCGCAACGCATGGTCTCGGCCAGCAGCATCGACCACGACCTGGGCGGTGGCGCGGGCGAGATCGTGCTGACCACGAGTAACGGATCGATCGTGGTGGTATCGCCGTAAGCGGCCCACGGCAACGCAATCAAAAAGAACCCCTCTCGCGAGGGGTTCTTGTACTTCAAGGCGTGAGTTTATGACGCGCCGCGATCAGCCGCAGCCGGCGTCAAACTCGTTCTGGAAGGCGAGGAAGTCGAACAGCGTCAGCGAGCCATCGCCGTCGAAGTCGGCTTGCAGGTCACCGGCATCGAAGAGGTTCTGGAACTCGAGGAAGTCGAAGATGGTCAACGAGCCGTCGCCGTCGATATCCGCTCGGCAGGAGTCGCAAGTCATCCGGACGATCTCGAACGCGTCGATCGCCGCCTCGGTGACCGAGTTGTTGGGCTGGTCGGACGCGGTGAACCGCATGCGGAACTGATCGGTCACGGCCACGAAGTCGGCCACGCGGAATGTGCGCAGGCTCCACGCCGGGCTCTGCCCGGGCACGGACTCGACGGGTGTCCACGATCCGCCGCCGTTTGACGACATCTCGATCTCGAACAGGTCGTCGCCGTCGTCGTTGGTGTACCACAGGGCGAAGCGGACCCGCGCCTCGTCGCCGAGGGCGGAGAGGTCGTAGCTCGGGCTGGTCAGCACCGTGGGGCCGCCGTCGAGGTCGGCGTCGCGACCCAGGCCGGTGGCGTACATCGAGTCGGTACCGTCAAAGTCGGTCCCCGGCTCGCCGCGTCCGCCGCTGGTGCGTGGCGCGCCACGCTCCCATGGGCCGTCCTCGACGGAGGAGTTCTCCACCGTCCAGCCCGTATCGCTCTGGAAACTGTCGGCAACGATCTGTTCCACGGCGGTGACGACGAACGCCTCATAGTTGAGGAACGGGGCCGAGAGCGGCGTACGGAAGAACTGCCCGTCGCTGGTCTGCGCCTCGAACCAGTACTCGACGTTCTCGAAGCACGGCATGTTGGGCATCGCGCCCTCGTACAGCCCGCCGCCGATGGCGCCCATCGGGGCCGACAACACCTCGCCGCTCTCGAGCTTCACTTTGATGTCAACGCTGTCGACGGTGCCCTCGAGCTCGTTGACTTGGAGCTGGAGCATCTCGCCGTGCGGGGCGACCTCGATGGGGGCGCCACCAGGAATGGACAGCTCGAGCTTGCCGGCGCCGTCGCCGGTGACGTCCACGATGAACAGGCCGCGCTCGATATCACTGATGAGCACGATGCCGCTGTCAAAGTACGGGTACGTGCTCCAGGCGCCATTGAACTGGGCCTGATCGCTACCCGGGAAGGTGTCGAACCACGCGACCTCGGTCGGGTCGAGCGGGTCGGCCGAGAGGTCCCACACCCGCAGGCCGCTGCGGTAGTTGGCCTGGTAGAGCGTGTCGCCCTTCACATAGTTGTTGTGATCGATCGATGCCAAACCCGTGGTGAACGTGCTGGCAAGCTGCGGATCGGACAAGTCCGAAACATCGAACACGCGGGTGGTGGTCACCGAGACCGAATCGCCCTCGTCGAGTTCGTCGTTCAGGTACAGGAGTTGGCGGTCCTCGCTCAGCCACGCCTGGTGCGTGTAGCGGAGTTGGGCATAGTCGGTGCGCCCGACCAAGAACATGTTACCCTTGTCGGTCACGTCGACGATCTCGAGGCCATCGAAGCCGTTCAGGCAGAAGGCGATCTCGCGACCGGCATACGGCCCCTCGGTGTACGAGACGACCTGGGCGTCGTGCACGTAATGCGTGCTCCACTGGCCCACGATCGTCGGGTTGGCGGGGTCGTCCAGACTGACAGCGATGAGGCCGCCGTTGGCGATATTGCAGCCGACCAGGTACAGGAAGTTCGAGTCGGGGTTTGACACGATGTTGTGCGTGCTCTCGTGGCCTAACTGGGTCTTGTTCTGCACGAGCGACACGCGGCCGTCATCGATCTCGCTGAGGTCCATCACCTGGATGCCCCAGCCGCCCTCACTCACGCCATAGGCGTAGCTGCCGATGACCTTTATGTCGTGCCAGCCGCTGTTGGGCCCCTCGACCCAGTCGATGATGACCGGGTTGGTCGGGTCGGTCACCTCGACGAAGCCGTAGCCGCGCTGCAGACCCATGATGGCGTATTCGCGGCCGCTCGGGCTGGTGTAGCCCCAGCAGTCGTTGCCGGAGCCGTGGCCGCCCGGAAAGGCGCTCAGCGGGATCCAGGAAAGCAGCGTCACGTTGTGGCTGGCGAACGTGTCGGTCGGCGGAGCATCGCCGCCAGGCCCACCGTCCTGCATCTGGGACAGCGACCACACGGGCGAAACCACACCCGGCTGGGCGTCGCGGAGCTTGCGCCAGTTCTCGTGTGCGCCGGCCGAGAGGGCCAGCGTGAGCGCGCCGGCACCCGCCAAGCCGAAAGCGGCCAGACGCAAATACCGTGCAGAAGCCAAACCTTGTTGGCCCTTCGTCGTCGGATTTGTCATGCTTGATACTCCCTGCAGAGCATACGTCTCCCCTGGCAGGCCCTGTTTCAGAATCCTGCGAATTCATCTTGGGCTGGGGCGCTTATGTACCATTGCAACGGCCCTGTCTCCCAGGAGCCAGAGTGAACTTGGAGGGAAGTGAAGCCATGAGACGTCCACGATTGCCGCGTCAACTGCCACTGAGACGCTCTGCCGCCATTGCCTTCTTAAGTTGCACCGCGTTAATTATGGGTGGTTTCCGCCAGACCCAGGCCCCCGCTTCACCCGAAAAAGCCCCCGCCCGAGAAGCACCAGATCGCCAACCGCGGGAGCGGACGGGCCCGCTCTTCATCGATGACAGCCACCAACCCACCATTATGATCTCCTGGGTCCAGAACGACGGGACTCGGATCGAGTTCAACCGGACCATGCCCTGGGGCACCAAGAACGATCGCGAGGACCTGGGCCTGGGCGTGCTCGCCTTCGTCGCCGTCGGCGGCACCCGCATCGACCTGCAACAGGGCCACCCGCTGGGGTCAGTGGTGCGCGTGGGCTTCTATAAGGCCGATTCCGACAAGCCGTTCTTCGAGAACATCCGCCCCGGCTCGGTCGTCGAGGTGCGCCTCGAGGGCGTCCGCTTCATCGAAGACGCCCGCGCCACTAAGAGCACGGCCCTGCAACACTCGCAGTACCAACTCGACGATGTGCTCAACTGTGGGCTCGACGGCAGCGCCATCGACCAATACAACACCGCCGGCGCCAACGAGACCTTGGGCGGCCAGGTGAACAAGGACAACGGGCGGCCCGGCGTCATGCGCATCGTCGAAGGCGAGTTGCCCGCCGACGCGCCACGCTACTACCAACCCGGCGGCGACGCCGCGGGCGACGAGAACCCACAACCGGCCGAACGCTTCGCGACGGTGCGTTTCAGCAAGGACCCGGAAACGGGTGCTATCGGCATGAGGGCCGAGATCCCCTACGAGCTCTTCCGCCATGTGCGCGATCCGTGGTTGCGTACCGAGCCCGGCACGTTCTTCGAGCCCACCCACTTCCATGTCGAGTTCGAGAGCCTGCCAGTGCGGGCCTATCCGGAAAATATGCCCGACACCGATGCTGGAAAGAACGAGGAAGAAGACACTCCAGAAGTCGTCGGCCCGTGACGCCCGCGCGCGACACGCCGATCTTCGACGGCCACCTCGACCTCGCCTACCTCGCCGAGATCGGCCGCGACATGCACGCCCAACTGGGCCAATGCCGCGGCACGCTGCTGCCCGCCGCCGTGACGCTGCCCTCGCTGCAAGCGGGCAACGTGCGAGGCTGCCTGGGCACGATCTTCACCGAGATGAGCGAGGAGGACTCGCCCGCGGGTTTGCAGCTCGGCGGCTTCGGCCATACCTATCCGCCCGGCGACGCCGAAGCGGCCCACCGCGCGGGGCTGCGGCAACTCAAGCTCTACCACGCGTGGCGTGACGCGGGCGTGATCGACCTGCTGCCCAACGCCGGCGACGCGCCGCTGCAACTCGGCATCCTGATGGAAGGCGCCGATCCCATCACCAACGCCAACGAAGTCGCGTGGTGGGCGCAGCAGGGCGTCATCGCCATCGGGCTCGCGTGGGCGTTGGGCTCTCGGTACGCTGGGGGAAACTCGCAGAAGACCGGCCTGACCGCCGAGGGCAAGGACGTCGTGCGCGCCATCGACGACGCGGGCCTCATCCACGACCTCTCGCACCTGAGCGACGCGGCGATGGACGAGTTGCTCGAGATGTCAGACGGCCACGTCATCGCCAGCCACAGCAACGCCCGCGCCTTGCTTGGCGGCACGAACCAGCGACACCTGCGCGACGAGACCATCGCCGAGATCGCGCGCCGCGGCGGCGTCATCGGCATCAACCTCTACGCACCGTTCCTCGATCCCGCTTTCGATAAGAAGAAACGCCCACCCCTGCGCACCGCCGCGCTCGACCACGTGCTGCACATCGCGAGCATCGCCGGCAAGGACAAGGTCTGCCTTGGCACCGACATGGACGGCGGCTTCGCGGCCACCGACCTGCCCGAGGGCGTCAACGAGCCAAGCGATCTGCACAAGCTGCTCGACATGCTTCGCGACGAGGGCTGGAGCGAGGCGGAGGTCGCGGGGTTCGCTGGTGGGAATTGGGCGCGTGTTCTTGGGATCGAGCCGTGGTAATCACATCGTGGAGCCACCTGTTCGATCTCATCCACGGCGGGTACGTGCTCGGTATCGCGCCGATCTTTGCCATCGCGTTCTTCGGCGGCGGCTTGTATCTCGTGGCCAACAAACGCCGCGAGAGCTGGGCGGCAGGCATTATTCGAGGCATTGGCGCGAGCAAGCATCGCGCACTGCGAGATCATCCGGCCATCTGCTCCGCCTGCGGCTATCCAACATCAGAAGGCGACAACTGCCCCGAGTGCGGAGCCGACTACAGCAAACCTGGTGCGGTCATGCTTCGCGGTGAGTTCGAGTCACGCAGGCTTCCCATCCCACGGTGGCTCTCGCTCGCGGCCATCGCGTTCGTGCTCACGTTTGCAGCGTGGCTGCTGGCGCCGGCGGCATTGCTAGTGGGTAACAAGATCGAGTGGGGCGCGTTCCGTGTCAAGGAAGAGGGCTTCTGGCCCGAATACACCCCAGTGAGTAACGCTGGTGCGCCACAGTACAAGGTGTTGCTGAGCGCGACATTCATAGTCCCCACGGATCGAGAGGATAACCGGGGGCCGCTTGCTGGCACAGTCACGTTCATTCTGGAAGATCCGATCACGAGCGACCTGGGCTGGCTGAACATTCAGGCTATCGATCAGACGTGGGAACTCCACTATCACCGCGGCGGGATCAACGCAAAATCGCTCCAGCCGACCTCCGTCACGACGGGCCAGGGCATGGACGTGGGCATCGACGAGATGTACAAAGTCACCGGCTTCGATCGCTACTGGTCGGGCTCGCAAGCCGAGTTGGCAGACATGCAACGACTTGGCGCGATCTCGATCGGGCCGAACTTTCGGACGATCGAAGATCCGTCGAGCCTGGACGCCACAAGCGGCGCATTGGTATGGACCCCCAACACCGTCCAGTCTCACTCAAGCCACAGCTTGAAGGTGCGACATCCGATGCCCGTGAGCCAAATCGCGGGCATGCTCGGGCTTGTTGTGCTCTCAATTCCGATCGTCGCAGCATTCGGATACGCCGTGATCCGCTTCGTACGCCGCTAGTGCGAACTCACACGCCGCGACCACCGCGCCGCGAGCGACTGGTCCTCTGCATCATCGCTGCACAGCGCGCACCAGATCGCCGAGTCGGGCAGCATGGCCGAGCCATCGCCCGCTGGCGGGGGCGGTGCGGCGGGCATGCTGGCAAGCGGCTGCAGCATCCGACGCTGGTAGGCCTCGGCCCGCAACGTGTTACTCTCGCTCGCCTCGGCCTGCGCATAGGTCGTGCGCAGCAACTCGTTGATGCGCTCGATGCGGGCCTCGGGATAGGGGTGGGTCGAGAGCCACGCCGGCGGACGCTCACCGCCCGAACTCAGGTCGGCGAGCTTCTGCATCACGCCGCGCTGACCGCTGGGCTTGTACCCAGCCCGCGCCATGTACTTCATGCCCGCCTCGTCGGCTTGGTACTCGGCGTCACGCCCATAGCTGAGCAGCACGAGTTGGCTGCCCACCTGCGCGACGGGCAGGCCGTACTGGCCATACTGGCGGATGGCGCTCGTCTCGTCGGCGGCCCCCACGATGAACGACCCGATCGCCAGCCCGCCCTGGGCGATCACCGACTTGCTCATCTGCTTGTTCCCGTGCCGCTTGGTGACATGGCCAATCTCGTGGCCCAGCACGCCTGCCAATTGAGCTTCGTTGTCAAGCTGCGACGCGAGCCCGCGCGTGATGAACACCTGCCCGCCCGGCAGCGCGAACGCGTTGATGACGTCGGAGTTCAGGATCGTGAACTCCCACGGCAGGTCGTCGGGCACGCCGTCCTCGACATGGGGGATCATCGACGAGCCGACCTCGGTGACGTAGGCCGCGACGGTGGCGTTGGGTAGTTCCCCGCCGAACTCTTCGGTGAAGGAAGGCGCCGCCTCGAGGCCGAGCGTGGCCTCGTCGTCCCACGAATAGATGCTGAAGAACGTGTCCCCGGTCGTGGGGTCGGTCGCGCAGCCGGTCAGGGCGGCGGCCGCCGCCAGCGCCATGGTTGCCAGTACCTTCTTGATGCCGGGCATTCCCAAATCCTCCGTCGTTCCTTGCGGGCCAAGGCGTGGTGTGCTCTATCGTTACGGCCAGCGTATGAGCCAGAGCACCCCCCCGAAGAACGACCTGAAGGAAGCTTCACCGCCCGCGTGGGACGGCCAGACGCTGGCGGACCCGCACCATCAGTCCGATAAGGCTGATCGCGTCCGCCAGATGTTCACCTCCATCGCCGGCTCGTACGACCTCAACAACCGGGTGCACTCCTTCCTGCTCGACCAGCGCTGGCGCAAGGCGGCGGTCAAGAAGGCAGCGGTGCAAGCCGGCGACGTGGTGGTCGACGTGGCCTGCGGCACGGGCGACCTGGCCGAGGCGTTCGCGGCCAGCCACGCCTCGGCAGTGATCGGCATCGATTTCACGCACGCCATGCTCGAGCGGGCACGTTATAGACAACATCAATTACAAGACCATCGATACAGCAAACTTTTCTATATCGAAGGCGATGCGATGGCCCTGCCTTTAGATGATGCGTGTTGCGACGTGGTGTCCATCGCCTTCGGCCTGCGCAATGTCCAGCGGCCCGAGGCGGCCATCGGCGAGTTCGCCCGAGTCCTCCGCCCTGGTGGCCGGCTGGTCATTTTGGAGTTCGACCGCCCCCGCCTAGCCCCCATCCGCTGGGGGCACGACCTGTATACCAAGGTCATCATGCCCCGGACGGCCACCTGGATCAGCGGCGATCGGTCCGGGGCCTACCGCTATCTGCCCCGTTCGGTCGAGACCTTCCTGACCCGGGACCGCGTGGTGGGCCTCATGCAGGCGGCCGGGCTTGAAGAAGTGGCCGCAAAATCGCTCAGCGGCGGAATTTGCGCGTGTTATTTGGGACGTAAGCGGTAATCGGGCCTAACTGTGCGCAAAATTCGCCGCGCAGTTATCGCCATCTCAACTTTTTTTCATCCACCTGCGATTTTGCTGGCGTGATGGGCGATGTATCCCGGCCCGCGGGCGGCGATGGTCGCCGCCCCCTGGGCACAAGCACAGACCCCCGCGCATGTGGTGGGCTCGAACAGGGGATGCACGATGTGCACGGACGCGCTTCGGGAACGGTTCTTTGACGTGTTGGTGACGGGCGATCGGCTGGAGGCTCGGCAGGTGGTGCTGCGAGCCCTGGAGACCGGCGATTCGGCCGTCGACCTCATCACCGAGCTCTATTGGCCCACGTACGAGCGGGTCGAGAAGCTCTTCCGCAACGATCAGCTCACCAAGCTGAGCCACCACTACGCCACACGCCTGCTCCGCGTGCTCGCCGACCAGACGGCCGGGCTCATTGTCCCGACAGCCAATAACGGGCGCACGGTGCTGGTGGTGTGCGGGCCGCGTGACTCGGACGATCTGGCCGGCCAGCTCGCCGTGGACATGCTCACCAGCGAGGGCTTCACGGTCCACTACGGCGGCGGGGGCATCCCCAACGACGAGCTATTGGCCGAGATCAAGCTGCGTCGCCCGGCCGCTCTGGTGCTGTTTGCCTCGGGTGCCAACGACCTGCCGCATGTCCGCGATCTGATCGACACCCTCCATGAGGACTATCCCGAGCGGGAGATGCAGATCGCCGTGGGCGGCGGGGTCTTCAACCGGGCCGACGGCCTGGCCGAGGAGATCGGCGCCGATCTTTGGGGCGAGGACCCGCTGGACGTGGTGCAATCGATGATCGAGGACTCGCACATCCGGGCCGAGGCTCGCCCGCGCCGCCGCCGGCGTCGCAAGAGCGCGGCCTGATCGGGAGGCGTCCGGCTTTTCGGACCTTCCCGGGCCCCCTGGCCGATACCAAAACCGTGACCAATCGACGCGAGCCCGCCCCGGGTGCAACCCCGGGTCGGGCTTGTGGTATAGTGAGATGAAGCCATGGACCGCCAGAGCGAACAAGACCTGATCCACGCCGCCCTCGCGGGCGACCGCAGTGCTGCGGCCGGGCTCATCCAGGCCCATCAGGCGTCGCTGTACGCGTTCATGCTTCGGCGGTGCGGTCGGCCCGAGATGGCCGAAGACGTGGTGCAGGAGGCGTTCGTCCGGGCGCTGACGAATCTGCACCGGTTCGATACCCGCTTCCGGTTCTCGACATGGCTGTTCACGATCGCCAAGCGGCTGCACTGCAATATCGTGCAGAAGCACGCGCCGGCGTTCGATAGCGACCTGGTGGCGTTCTCCGCCGACGACGCGAGCGCGACGCAGTTCGATGTCGACCTGGGCGAGGAACGGTCGCAGACCCGCAGCGACCTGGACGAGGCGCTGGCGCGTCTGCCCGAGGTGCAGCGCGAGGTCGTGGTGCTGTTCCACCAGTGCGACTGGCCGATCGCCCGCATCGCCGAGCACTTCCTGATGCCCTCGGGCACCGTCAAGAGCCACCTGCACCGTGGCCGCCGGAAACTTCGCGTCGCGTTGGAGGCCGTTCGTGCCGATCGCGCGGCGTTGCGTTCTGCCCAATCTCACACTCATTCAGAGCACCGGGTCGATCGTGGGGTAGCCGATGAAGCGTAATTCGAACAACGGCGGTGGATCCGCCCCCAATGCGCGCGACCTGCTCGACGCGTACTTCGACGGCGACCTCGATCGCGCCGGGAAGGGCCAGTTGCACGAAGCGCTGCGCCATGACCCGGTGCTGGCCGAGGAGTTCAGCCGCACGAGCGAGGCCGTGTCGATGCTGCGCCAGAGCGCGTCGAACACGGGGCTCGATGTCGACCTGACCGAGCGCGTGCTGACCCGGTGCGACGCGGTGCAAGGGTACCTCAACAAGCGCGGCCGCCGTTTCGTGCTGGCCGGACGGTCGGCCGTGGCGCTCGCGGCGCTCGCGCTCACCGCGGGCGTGGTGCTGTTCATCCGCCTGACGCCGGCCGAGCTGCGCCTGCCCGAGAGCGAGCGGCCTTTGAGCGCCCTGCTCGAAGGCGGTAACGCCGACGCGGCCTCGCTGCGCATGGTGCCGCCCAACGTACACCAGGAGCTGTCAGACTCGGTCGACCAGAGCAAGGCCGAACGCACGATCGTGTTCGATCTCCGGGCCGATCCAGCACCGAGCTTCTCGAGGTTCGGCGTTGATGATGAGATCGGCGCGCAGCACCGCGCGATGGCTCGGCTGCCGATGTTCGCCACCCAATCGGAGAGCGACGCACGGCGTGCCACGGCCATGGGTCCGCTGCTGATGGACGATCGCCAGGCGTCCAGCGTGGTGCGGTCGCCCGATGTGTACAACTGGTGGAGCCGCGGCGACACCCACACGCTCGACCAATCCGATCCAACTCGCGCACTGTTGCTTCTGCTCCGCCGCATGGACGACCCGCACGCGAGCGATAATCTGCGCGACAACGAAGATCGGGAGTAGGTTTGATGGGCCGCGCCCTGCTGGCAATCGCATTGCTGGCAATCCTCATCTGCGGCCCGGCCCTAGCGCCCTCGGTGGCTCCCTCGACCGACGCGTTCGGCACCGAGCTCGTCGAACGACTGCCAAAAGGCGTCGTCGGCGTGTTCTCCATCGACAACGCGGCCACGCTGCGCGAGAGCGAACTGGGCGCCACCATTACCCAATGGATGGGCGAGCAGGACGCGCTGTCACGCTCACGCAAGGCGTGGAAGTTGTTTGCCGACCGGCTCGGCGTGAGCGAAGCTGACGCATTCGACGAGTTCCTGGGCGGGCATGCGGTGCTGGCATTCGGGCAATCCGATGTGCCGGGGTGGATCGTGCTGGCCGCCGTCGACCCGGAGATGGACGTGCGCATGCGCCGCCGTACGCGGGCGGTGCCCAAGAGCATCGTGCACGGACGCGCCGTGTTCCGGCTCGAGGAAGAATCGTTCCTGCTCGCAACACTCCCAGCGATGGCCGATGGCCGGAGCGTGCTGGCGCTCGCGCCCGCCGAGACCGAGTGGTTGCTCGAGAAGACGCTGGCCGTCTCGGCGGGCAAGGGCGACGCGTTCTCGGGCGAGGTGCTGAGGCTGGCCCCCACCGACGCGGTGGTGCGCGGCTATTGGAAGCCCAACGGCGCGAGCGGGTTCTTCGGCGACGCCGAGCGTTGGCTGTGGGGCCAGCACGAGCCGATGCAAGCGCTGGCCGTGTGGGCGTCAGCGCGCGGCGGCACGATTGACATCGGCCTGAGCACCGTGGCTATCGAAGCGGAGCCGCTGCCCGAGCCAGAAGAAGCGGACGAGGGTGTGCTGCTGGACTTAATCGGGCCTGGCGAGGCGATCGTGGCGGGCGTGCTCGATCGGGCGGGGCTTACGGGCCTGGTGCCCGAAGGGCTCACCGTGACGCGCGAGATCGGAGAACTGGTCGTCAAGCGCGGCAGGGGTGGCATGGAACTCGGCGCGCGGCTGCCGGTGGCGTCGGCGGATTCGCTTGCCGAAACTCAATTGGACCAGCCCGCCGTCGACAAGGCCAGGGTGCGGATTCGCGAACTCTCGGAAACCCGGGCCTCGCGAGCGGTGTTCGGCCGTGCGGCGCAGATGGCCTGGACGGTGCTCGATCGGCGGGCCGAGCCGGCGGAACTGGTGGTCGCCGTGACGGCCGGCCCCGATGTCGCGCCAAGGGCCAAGCCGGGCGAGAAGCCCAGCCCCAACGCGTTTGCCATCGTGGCCGAGGCGACGGCGCGGCCGACCCCCACCACAATCGGGCTACACGGGTCGGCGTATCCCTATGACCTGTGGTCGCTGCTGCACTCGACGGCCGAGACAGCCGACCCGTGGACGAAAGAACCCGAATCGGGCGGGTTCGCGTCGATATCGGCCCTGTTCGACACCGCCAGGTGGGCGGTGGAGAAGGCCCCAGGCCGGGTTCGCGGTCGGATCGTGTTGGATCTGCGCAAAGCCGAGCGCCGCTGACGAGAGAGCGTCGCGGCGGGCGACTACCCTACCTATCGCACTTTGGGAACAGCACCGGCGTTGCGCCGGCGATGCGGGATCCCCTCGGGACTGCACTTTATTATGGCCGACGCAGGCATTCGGAACGTGGCGATCATCGCCCACGTCGATCATGGCAAGACCTCGCTCGTGGACGGGCTGCTCCGCCAGTCGGGCAACTTCCGCGCGGGCGAGCTCGAGAAGCTGTCCGGCGGTCGGGGCGACCTGATCATGGACAGCAACCCCCTCGAACGCGAGCGGGGCATCACCATCCTTTCCAAGAACTGCGGCGTGCGCTACGCGCGGCCCGACGGGCAGAACTTCGCCATCAACATCATCGACACGCCGGGCCACGCCGACTTTGGCGGCGAGGTGGAGCGCGTGCTGCGCATGGCCGATGGCGCGCTGCTGCTGGTGGATGCCTTCGAGGGCCCGATGCCGCAGACGCGCTTCGTGCTGGGCAAGGCGCTCGAGGCGGGGCTCAAGCCGCTGGTGGTGATCAACAAGTGCGACCGCCCCGACGCGCGGCCGCAAGGCGTGGTCAACGAGGTCTTCGACCTGCTCGTGGAGCTGGGCGCCGAAGAGCACGCGATGGACTTCCCGATCGTCTACGCCTCGGCCCGCAACGGCTGGGCGTCGCTCGAGCAGGGCGAGGTCGGCACCGATCTGCGCCCGCTGTTCGAGGCCATCTTGCAGCACGTGCCCGTGCCCAAGGACGACCCGACCAAGCCGCTCCAAGCGCTCATCACCACCCTGGCGTATAGCGAGTACGTCGGGCGCATCGGCATCGGCCGCGTGTTCGCGGGCGAGCTCAAGGCCGGGCAGCAGGTCGCGCTCATGAAGCGCGACGGCGATGTGAGCAACGTGCGTCTGAGCGGCTTGCAGCGCTTCGAGGGGCTGGGCCGCGTCGACACCAAGAGCGTGCTGGCGGGCGACCTCTTCGCCGCGGTGGGCATCGAGGGTGTCGACATCGGCGATACGCTGGCCGACCCGGAGAACCCCGTTGCGCTGCCGCCGGTGACGATCGACGAGCCGACGGTGTCGATCCAGATGCGCATCAACGACTCGCCGTTTGGCGGGCAGGACGGCAAGTTCGTCACCAGCCGGCAGATCCGCGAGCGCCTCGACAAGGAACTGCAGAGCAATGTCGCGCTGCGCGTGGAAGCCGGCGCGACGAGCGACGAGTTCATCGTGGCGGGCCGTGGGCTCTTGCACCTGGGCATCCTCTTCGAGACGATGCGGCGCGAGGGCTACGAGATGAGCATCGGCCGCCCGCGCGTGATCATCAAGGAGATCGACGGCGAACAGCACGAGCCGATGGAGGTGCTGGTGGTGGACGCCCCCGTCGCCAGCGTGGGCAAGGTGATGGAACTCGTGGGCGCGCGCAAGGGCGAACTGAAGAAGATGGAAGACCGCGGCAGCCACACGAGCCACATGGTCTTCGAGATCACCAGCCGGGCACTCATCGGCCTGCGAGGCCGCTTGCTGACGGCGACCCAGGGCGAGGCGATCATGAGCCACCGCTTCGAGCGGTACGTGCCGATGAGCGGTGATAGCTCGGGCCGCCAGCAGGGCGTGCTCATCGCCACCGAAGCCGGCCAGGTGACCGCGCACGCCGTCGAGCAGTTGCACGACCGCGGCATCCTGTTCGTCAAGCCGGGCGACAAGGTCTACGGCGGACAGGTCGTCGGCGAGCACAACCGCGACAACGACATCCCGGTGAACATCATCCGTCTCAAGGCGCTGACCAACATCCGCATGGCCAACAAGGAAGCGACGGTGACCCTCAAGGCCCCTCGCAACCTCAGCCTCGAGGACGCGCTGGAGTACATCGAGGAAGACGAACTGGTCGAGCTGACCCCCACGAGCGTGCGCCTGCGCAAGCGCATCTTGGACGAAGGCATGCGGAAGCGGGCGGAAAGGCAGAAGAAGGATCGGGAGAAGGTGGGGGTTTGAGGGATGAAAGAACTCACGGTTGACGAGATCGCTGAGCGATGGGGTCGACCAGCTTCGCTCATGCACGCCGATCCGAGCGCCCCGAGTCGTGAAGATGGGAGTTGGTTTGGCCGGGTGACGCTCGCCGCACCCGGTGAAGCTTGGCCCACTTACAAGGGCGTTCCGCTCGGGCCGCGACTGCAGATTCGACTCGATGAAGCTCCGTACGTGCCCACGTCCCTACGCGATCTGGCACTCATTACGTTCTTTACCTTGAGTGATGACTCAGACGACATTGCCGCAGATCTCCACGACGTGATGAGAGAACTCGGTGTCAAGAGCGAGATTGAACTGCCAAACGGCCAAGGCTGGCTGATCCGCACCTACCAGTCACTTGACGGGTTGGTGCCGATCGCAACCCCATCAAACAAGACTTGGCTGAGTGGCACCTCGCCAGTTCGATGGGAGTTTGTCGAGCGAGATTTGCCAGAGTCGCTCGAGTTCGCTGACATGCCCGAGGTATCAGAGAACTGGCCGGACGCTGCTGATGAGGCGAGGACATCGACCGACGTCGCACGACTTGGGGGATGGCCTTCGGTCTTCCAGAGGCCACTGCCTTGGGGTCCCCTCGGAAAGGCAATCGACTGGCAAGGAAAACCGTACGACTGGACGCCGCCGGCGTTTGAACCCGAGTTCGTGCTGGAACTGGGCTCGGTCGATGAGGTTAGTTTCTACGTTGACGATGGGGGCACAATGTATCTGGGCAGAGGCACCAATGATGCGTCTCAATGGTGTCTGACCTGGGATGCGACATGACTCTTTCCCCAGCCCCAAAACCCTGCTAAACTCTCGACCCGCCACGGCACGGGCCCCAAGCCGGGAGGCTGCCTCCCGCCCCATTTGTTGTGCGGCATTTGATAGGTATCTGCCATGTACGCGATCATCGAGGAGTCGGGCGGCCAGCGCAAAGTCAGCCAGGACGAGGAGATCCTCATCGACCTCTACAAGGGTGGTGAGGCCAGCAAGGGCGACTCGATCACCTTCGACCGGGTTCTGGTCATCGGCGACGCGGGCGGCTCGGCCAAGGTCGGCACGCCGCTGGTCGGCGGCGCGACCGTGACGGCCGAGGTCGTCGAGCCCGTGGTCAAGGGCGAGAAGCTCGACATCCACAAGTACCGCGCCAAGAAGGGCTACCGCCGCAAGACCGGCCACCGCCAGCGCTACACGCTGGTGAAGGTGACCGGCCTGAACGGCTGAGGCCTCAACGGCGAAGACCGACCGAGTCTCGAACCCAAAAGAAGACACCCGCCCCCCACGAGTGGAAGGCGGATGTTGTTGCTTCCCTGGGTTGGGAAGGAGAACGGGGATTGTCTACCGGCTTACGGGCAGCCGGCCTCGATCAGGGCGATGGCTTCGAGCACGTCGAAGAAGTCGAGCGAGCCGTAGGGGGCCGACAGGTCGCATACCGGGTCACCTGCGTCGAAGCGGTTGAGGTACGCCAGCAGGTCGAACAGGTCGACGCCGTCGACGCCGTCGAGGTCGACCACCGAGCACGGGCCGACGTGGAGGACCTGGTTGCCCAGCTCGGCCACGGTGCCTTCGATGACCGTGGGCGTTGCGCCGCCTGGCCACTGGATGGTGACGGTGAGCTGGTCGGTGGGCTGCGCGTTGGCGCCCAGGCCGAAGTGGGCCTCGGCCGGTTCCTGGCCGCCCATGCTGATACCGGCGGTGAGCAGGCGGATCATGTCCAGGTCCTCGGTAGCGTTGTCAAGTTCGACGCGGACAACCGTGCCGATGGCGTGGTAGTTGGAGCCATTCATGCGCGGGCGGACGGTGATCCACGAGGCCTGGGGACCGGTGGCCGAGGGAACGTTCTCGAGCACCTTGACCACCGACTCTCGGCAGCCGGGCGAGCCGGCCCAGAGCATGACGGTGTGGAGCAGGTCGACGGCCCCGTCACGGTCGAGGTCGGCGCCAATGATGGTCGAGCCGCGCTCGATGATGGTCAGCGCCGGGCTGAACTGCTCGGTGAAGTGGACGTTGGTTGGGTCGCCGTCGTGGATCATCATCCGAGGGCGGTCGTTGCAGGCATTGAAGCCATTGGTGATGATCAGGTCGGGCCAGCCATCACGGTCCATGTCCTGGAACGTGGTGCCCCAGCCCCAGCCGAACTTGCTGCCCGCGTCGGCGACGCCGGCCTCGATGCCCCGGTTGACGAACGTGGGCTCATCGGTCTGCGAGACGAAGAAGTTGTTGTGCATCCCCGAGCCGGCGGTATCGGTTACGGTGATGAAGATGTCGAACAGGCCATCGCCGTTCGTGTCGGCCAGCGAGACACCCATGTCGGTCTCGTCGTAGCCCATCTGGGTGGCGCTCGCGCTGTCGGTCACGTCGAGCATGGGGTTGAGCAGGAAGACGCCCGGGCGATCTGGATCCTCGAACGTGCCCTGGTTGAGCCAGAGGTGGTTCTTGTCCCAGTCGCACGCGCCGTAGATGTCCAGCAGGCCGTCGCCGTTGAAGTCGTTCA
>JAUHYE010000167.1 GCA_030426395.1 Phycisphaerae bacterium | reverse complement strand
TCGCGTGAGGGCCCTTTGGGCGGCGCACCGCTGAATCGTCCAGGCTGTCGCCCACCGAACAAATCCGTGCGATGATGTCCGCGATGCGCCCGTTTACTCGCAGGAGCCTGCTGGCTTCCGCCCTAGCTCCCGTCGCCCTCTCGGCGGCCGGGCGAGCGCTCGGAGTCAAGCAGTCGACGGTGAGCCGGCGGCTGAAGCTGCTGGCCGACCACGGCTGGGTGCAGCGGCGGGCTGCGGGTACCGCAACCCTGTATCGCTGCGTGAGCGACGACCTGCCACCCGAGCTTCGCGGCGTCTGGAACCAGGTGCGCGAGGCGGCCGGTCGCGGAGACGAGTTCGACGCCGATATGCGGCGTTTGCGTGCGGTCATCGCCGACCGGCGACCCGGGTCGGCGGCGTTCTTCGGTCGCGTGGGTGCGCAGTGGGATGATGTCAGCCGTGAGCTTTTCGGCGAGCGGTATGCGGGCGAGGCGGTAGCTTCTCTGTTGCCCGGCGGGATGGTCGTGGCCGATGTCGGCTGCGGCACGGGCGTGTTCGCGAGCATGTTCGCGCCCATGGCGAGCCGTGTCATCGGCATTGACCGCGAGCCGACGATGCTCGATGCGGCGCGATCGCGCTTGGGCGAACCGGGCAACATCGAGTTGAAGCTCGGCGAGGCCGAGAGCCTGCCGCTCGAAGACGAGAGCGTTGATCTTGTCGTGCTCGGGCTCGTGCTGCATCATCTCGAGAGCCCGCAGGCGGCGCTCAAGGAAGCGGCACGTGTGCTCAAGCCTGATGGCCGCGTGCTGGTTGTCGACATGCAGCCGCACGGGCGCGAGGAGTTCCGGCTCGAGATGGGGCACCGCTGGCTCGGGATCGCCGAGTCGCAGCTCCGCGAGTGGTGCGAGGCGGTGGGACTCAAGGTCGTGGGACATCGGCCACTGCCGAGCTCTCCCGAGGCTCGCGGGCCGGAGGTCTTCGCCGCCACCGCGGTGCGATCAACGTAGACAACACATTGGAAGTCCGGGCCCCGGCCAGCCCGGGGTCGTGTCGAGGAATTCAGTCAAACACATCTGCTTGTCAAGGAAGAGGAACGAACACATGACGACGCTGACCACCGACGTGGCCACCACCGGCAAGGGCCAACTGGAATACAAGGTCAAGGACCTGAACCTCGCCGAGAGCGGCCGCAAGGAGATCCGCCTGGCCGAGGACGAGATGCCCGGGCTGATGGCGCTGCGTGAGAAATACGGCGCCAAGAAACCCCTCAATGGCATCAAGGTCGCCGGCAGCCTGCACATGACCGTGCAGACCGCCGTGCTCATCGAGACGCTGGTGGAGCTGGGCGCCGACGTCCGCTGGTGCTCGTGCAACATCTTCAGCACCGCCGACAACGCGGCGGCAGCGGTCGTGGTTGGTCGCCCCGAGAATGGCGGCACCCCCGACAACCCCGCCGGCACGCCGGTCTTCGCCTGGAAGGGCGAGACGCTGGCCGAGTACTGGTGGTGCACCAAGCAGATGCTGACCTGGCCCGATGGTTCGGGCCCTGACCAGATCGTCGACGACGGCGGCGACGCCACGCTGCTGCTGCTCAAGGGCCAGGAGTTCGAGAAGGCCGGCACGGTTCCGGACTTCAACGAGGACAAGGACCCCGAGGAGTACAAGCACATCCTCAACACCATCCGCAGCACCATCGAGACCACCCCGGGCTGGTTCACCAAGGTCACCCCGGCCATCAAGGGCGTGAGCGAAGAGACCACCACCGGTGTGCACCGCCTGTACCAGTTCGCCGAGAAGGGCGCGCTGCCCTTCCCCGCCATCAACGTCAACGACTCGGTCACCAAGAGCAAGTTCGACAACGTGTACGGCTGCCGCCACAGCCTGATCGACGGGCTCAACCGCGCCACCGACGTCATGCTCAGCGGCAAGGTCGCCGTCGTCTGCGGCTACGGCGACGTGGGCAAGGGTTGCGTGCAATCGCTCCGCGGCCAGGGCTGCCGCGTCATCGTCACCGAGATCGACCCCATCTGCGCCCTGCAGGCGTCGATGGAGGGCCTGGAGGTCAAGACGCTCGAGGACTTCATCGAAACCGCCGACATCTTCATCACGACGACCGGCAACAAGGACATCATCACGCTCGAGCACATGAAGCGGATGAAGGACAAGGCCATCGTCGGCAACATCGGCCACTTCGACAACGAGATCCAGATGGAGAAGCTCCAGCGCGACAAGGACGTCGAGCGTCGCAACATCCGCCCGCAGTACGACGAGTTCTACTTCAAGAGCATGGACAAGAGCATCCTGGTGCTCGCCGAGGGCCGCCTGCTGAATCTTGGTTGTGCTACCGGCCACCCCAGCTTCGTGATGAGCGCGAGCTTCACCAACCAGGTGATCGCCCAGATCGAGCTGCACGAGAACAACGCCGACTACCAGAACAAGGTCTACGTGCTGCCCAAGCACCTGGACGAGATGGTCGCGCGTTTGCACCTGGACAAGCTTGGCGTGAAGCTCACGAAGATGAGCCAGGATCAGGCCGAGTACCTCGGGGTTCCCGTCGAGGGCCCGTACAAGCCCGATCACTATCGGTATTGAGTCATCTTGTCGCCTCGCCGGCGGGGCCGTGCGCGGGCTTGCGCCCGACGCGTTGGCGAACTGGCGAAACTGACTCTCATGGCCGCGTGCTTGTGCACGCGGTTTTTTTATGCGCTGGCGGCGTCGACGATGGCGAGGAAGTCCTCGGCCTTGAGCGAGGCGCCGCCGATGAGGCCGCCGTCGATATCGGGTTGGCTCATGAGCTCCTCCGCGTTGCCCGGCTTCATCGAGCCGCCGTAGATGATTCGGATGGCGGTGGCGGCGTCGGAGCCGAGCAGGTCGTCCAGGACGCTACGGATCTTCTCGTGGGCGGCCTGGGCGTCGCCCGCGCTGGCGGTCTTGCCGGTGCCGATGGCCCACACGGGCTCGTAGGCGACGACCAGGTGGTCCTTGCGGACGATCTTCGTGCCCTCCAGAGCGCTGCGGAGCTGCTTCTCGTTCACTTGATCGGTCTCGCCGGCCTCGCGCTCGTCGAGCGTCTCGCCGATGCACAGCACGCCGATCATGCCGGCGCCCAGCACGGCCCGCAGCTTGGCGGCGATGCGCCCTTCGGGTTCCTTGAGGCCATGCCGCCGCTCGCTGTGCCCGACGAGTACGGTGGAAACGCCGCACTCCTCGAGCATCTCGAGCGAGACGTCGCCGGTGTGCGCGCCATTCTTCTCGGGCGAGCAGTCCTGGGCGCCCAGCAGCAGCCTCGAGTCCTTGGGCGGCCTGGTCGCGTGCAGCCACACGAAGGGCGGGTAGATCGCCACCTGCGGGCCGTCGCTGTGCAGGCCGTCGGCGACGGCCGCGGCCAGCGCGGCGGCGCCGTCGCGGGTGGTGTTCATCTTCCAGTTGCCGCCGATGAAGGGCCCACGCTTCTGTGTCATAGGGGAGGATAGAGGCCCCCGGGCGGTAACGATCCACCGGCGAGCCCGTATCGGTATGCGGGGGAGCCCGCACTGCCGGCCCCCTTCCCACCACGAGAGCGAGAGGAACGACCATGCCACGCTGCACCGCCACCCGCACCGTCGCCGCCACCTGCCTGCTGCTGGCCGCCGGCCACGCCACGGCCCAGGACTTCTACGACATCGAGGTGCTCCGCACCGCCCGGCTGAGCTTCCACGACGCCGACTGGAAGCAGATGCTGCGGGACAACTACTTCTCCGAGACCCTCATCGGGGCCGACCTGGAGATCGACGGCGAGGTCTACCCCGACGTGGGCGTGCGCATCCGCGGCAACACCAGCTACACGGCCCTGCCCGCCGGCTCGGAGAAGTTCAGCCTCAAGGTCGACGTCGACTGGATCCACGACGACCAGGAGGTCATGGGCTACAAGAACCTGAACTTCAATAATGCCTTTCACGACCCCACCTTCTGCCGCGAGGTGGCGTACAACAACTACGTCGCCCGGTTCATCCCCAACCCCAGGGCCAACCACATCCTGGTCGAGCTCAACGGCGAGAACTGGGGCGTGTACGTCAACACCCAGCAGCCCAACAAGGACATGCTCGACGACTGGTTCGCCGACGACGACGGGATGCGCATCAAGTGCGCCAACAACCCCTTCGGCCCGGGCCTGCAATACCGCGGCACGAGCCCGACGCAGTACCGCGACTACGAGATCCAGGACGACGGCGGGCTGGCCGACCCGCTGGCGGCCCACATCATGGTGTGCGACGCGGTGACCAACTGGGCGTCGTCCTCGGACATCGACACGGTGTTCGCCATCGACCCCTCGGCGTGGTCGGTTGCGCTGGAGAACCTCCTGAGCGACGACGACAGCTACAGCAACAAGGGCTGCGACTTCATGACCTACCGCGACCCGATCGACGGGCGCACCCACCTCCTGCAACGCGACGCCAACGAGAGCTGGACCGAGAGCGAGTGGTCGCCCACGCGCAACTTCTCGGCGACGAACAAGCCCGTGCTCAGCAACGTTCTGTCCGACCCC
>JAUHYE010000166.1 GCA_030426395.1 Phycisphaerae bacterium | reverse complement strand
ACGGTGGTTGGCGCGGTACCTGCGTCTGCCGCCGGCCCATGGGCTGCCGTCGCCGCCGGCGGGGGCGGCCGTCGAGGCCGGGGTCGGGTGAGTTTCGTTCGAGTAGGTCTTCATGGGAAGGTCGAGGAGACTGGGATGCGAGCATTCGCCGGTGTTGTTGTGGGCCTTGCCCTGAGCGTGTGTGTTCCCTCAGTGCTCGCGCAGGGCACGATCGGCGCGTCCGATGTGTCGTCGAGCGAGAAATTGCCGTACGACTACTTCGATGGGCTGCGCTTCGACCCCGAAATCCCCACGCCCGAGGGCACGCTGGGCTACCGCGTGGGCGAGCGCTTCACCCGCCACGCCGACCGTGTCGCGTACAGCCAGGCCCTGGCCGAGGGCAGCGATCGCGTGCGCTTCGCCGAGTACGGCCGCACGCACCAGCAGCGCCCGCTCGTGATGCTCACCATCTCGAGCCCGGCCAACCTGGAACGGCTCGACGAGATCCTTGCCGCCAACAAGGAACTGGCCGACCCCGAGAACCTGACCGACGCCCGCCGAGCCGAGATCGTCCAGAACAACCCCGCCGTCATCTGGTACAGCTTCGGCGTGCATGGCAACGAGGCGAGCTGCGGCGAGGTCTCGATGCAGTTCGCCTACACGCTCGCGGCCGCGGTGAACGAGGAAGTTGAGGACATACTGGACAACTGCGTGATCGTGGTCGATCCGCAGGTGAACCCCGACGGCCAGAGCCGCTATGTCGCCTGGTACGAGAACGCGATGGGCATCGCGCCCGACCCCGAGCCCGATGCCTACGAGCACCAGGAGCCCTGGCCCAGCGGCCGCAGCAACCACTACCTGTTCGACCTCAACCGCGACCTGGTGTGGGGCGTGCACCCCGAGAGCCGGGCGCGGCTGGCGGCGATGCGGCGCTACATGCCGCAACTCCACCTCGACTACCACGAGCAGGGATACCACAGCCCGTACTTTCTGGGCGAGGGCGACAAGCCGTACAACAAGAACATCCCCCAGGACACGCTGGACTGGATCGCCCTGTACGGCCGCGCGAACACACGGGCCTTCGACGAGCGCGGCATCGTGTACGCCACGCGCGAGCGGTTCGATTATCTGTATCCGGGATACGGAAAAGTTCTGCCGACCTACCACGGCGCGATCGGCATGCTGCTGGAGAAGGCCGGCCACGGGCGCGCGGGGCTGGGCATCCGCGTGAGCGACCAGTACGTCCTCACGCTGGCCGAGCGCGTGCGCGACCACTTCGTGACGGCCATGAGCTACGCCGAGACGACCGCCGAGCACCGTGAAGCCCAGCTCGAGCGCTTCGCCAAGTTCTGGCGCGATAGCGTCGCGGGCGAGGGCCCCGGTCCCAAGGCGTTCGCGATCTCGGCCGACAACGACCCAGCGGTGCTCAAGAGGCTGTGGAGCTTCTGCTACATGCACGGCATCCGTGTCGACCGCCTGACCGAGCCGGTGACCACCGGCGCCTTCGCAACCTACGACACCGGCGAACCCGTCGAAGGCCTGGACCTGCCCGAGGGCACCTGGATCATCGGCACCAACCAGCCCATGACCAACCTCGTGCGCGCAATGTTCGAGCGGGTGACCGTGGTCGAGAAGGACGACACCTACGACATCACCGCGTGGAGCCTGCCCATCAGCTTCGGGCTGGAAGCCTGGTGGAGCGACGAGGTGCTCGAGGCCAGCACCGAGCGGATCGAGCGCTTCGCCGCGCCCACGGCTCGCATCACCGGCAACGGCGGCGTCGCGCTGCTCATCGATTCGAGCCAGCACAACTTCCCCGTCGCCGTGGGCCACGCCGTCGAGCACGACCTGTTCTGCCGCGTGCTGGGCGGCGAGGTCGAGGTCGACGGCAAGACCTTCGCGCAGGGCAGCCTGCTGATCCACCTGATCCGCAACCCCGACCGCGATCTGGAGGCGTTCGTGCGCGACGTGCTGGCCAGCGGCGTCAGCGTGCACCGCGCCAGCGAGGGCTTTACCGCCAGCGGCCCGATGCTGGGCAACAACGCCAACCCCATCATGAGCCTGCCCAAGGTGCTGCTGGCCACCGGCCCGAGCGTGAACAGCCTGAGCGCGGGCCAGCACTGGCACATGCTCGACATCAACTTTCCCTTCCCCCACACGCGCGTCGACGCGGGCGACTTGGGCCGCATGAACCTCAACGATTACAGCGTGCTCGTGCTGCCGTCGATGGGCGGGCTCTCGAGCAGCGCGGCCGAGAACATCGGCCAGTGGGTCCGCCGGGGCGGCGCGGTCGTCGCGAGCGACAGCGCCGCGGGTTGGGCGCTCCGCGAGATCGCCGGCGCCCAGGAAGAACGTGACGATCGCAATCGGGAGCGAGACCCAGCCGCCAACACCCGCACGTGGGAAGAGCGCGAGCAGGACTCGGTCGCCCGCCGCATCGCCGGCGCCATGGCCCTCACTCGGCTCGACACCACGCACCCGTTGACCGCCGGCCTGGGGAATCACCAGGACTGGATGGGCGTGCTCGTGCGCGGCTATTCCGACCTGCCGCTGGACAACAACGCCTACGTCGTCGCCCGGTACGACCAGGACCAGCCCATCATCTCCGGACCCGTCAGCGAGACGAACCAGGATCGCATGGCCGGGCGGCCGTTCATCATCCACCAGCGTGTAGGCAGCGGCGCGGTCGTCGTGTTCGCCGACGACGTGACCATCCGCGGCTTCCACCACGCGGGCATGCGGATGCTGATGAACGCGATCGTCTACGGGCCGACGCTGTCGAGGTTCTGAGGCTCTTCTTTCTCGGCCTCGAATCGGTTGATGGCTCGGTACACCGCGGTGGTGATGGCGCCCGGGTCGGCGTGCTCGGTGTTCGACATCACCACCACGCCATGGCGAAGCTCGGGGTAGAAGACCATGCGCGTGCGGGCCTTCTCTTGCGAGCCACTATGGGCGATGCGGAGCGTGCCGTTCGGCCGCGATACGCCCAGGCCCAGCCCGTATCCCGTTTCCCGGCCTTCGGCATCCGCCCGCGAGGTCCACATGTCTTCGCTGGTCGTTTCGTCCACCAGCTCGTAGTTCATTAGCGCCACCGCGAATCGTGCGAGGTCGTGGACGTTGGAAATGAACCCGCCGCCGCCGAGCTTCCAGCTCACGTCGGTGTCGGTGCTCGGGAAGATGGTGCCGCGCAGCCGCCGATACCCCTTTGCGCGATTGGGGATGTCGACCCACTGGTAATCGGGCTGGAGCGTGGTGAGCCCCAGGGGTTCGCAGATGCGTTCGCGCACCTGCTCGGCGAAAGACTGCTCGCCCGCCCGCTCCACGACTGCGCTGGCCAGGATGTACCCGCGCGTGCTGTAGTTGTACCGCTCGCCGGGCTGGCTCACCAGGGGTGAGGGCGCGAACGTGTCGAGCGCAAGGATCACGCTCTCGTACGGGTTGGGCGTGTCCTACTCCCGCTCGGTGCGGATCACCGGTCCGTTGCTGTAGTGGACGATGCCGCCGAGGTGGGCCAGCAACTGCTCGGTGGTGATGACAGTGCCCTTGTCGGGAAACTCCGGAACGTAATCGCGGATATCGGCGCTCGGGTCGAGCTTCCCCGCCTCGACCAGTTGCATCGCGGCCACGGCGGTGACGGGCTTGGAGATCGACGCCCAGCGGAACAGCGTCTCGTCGGTGACGGGAACCTCGGCTTCCCGATCGGCCATCCCATAACCCGCGGTGTACACCACCCGTCCGTCGCGGATGACGCCGATGGCCACTCCAACCAGTTCCTGCCGCGCCATCTCGTCGCGGACGGCCTGGTCAACCGCGGGCCGCCATTCGAGGGCGTCGAGGCGTTCCTGAGTCGCCGAAGGTTGGTCAGCGTGATGGAGAACCGTCGCGACGGGCGCAAAGGCGCCGAGCGCGACGGTCAGGATCGTGACGCAAGCGTTTCCGAGCATGGAGTGCCCCCGCGTGGAAAGTTGTCCGGGAACCGTCCCTAGCGACGGCTCTCGGTCGTGATGCGGCGCTCATCGATCCACACCTGCGGACGCGAATCGCCGCGATGTTCGACGAGCTGCATCTGGAAGATGTACGAGACCTGCGTCGACCGGCCGGCCTGGACGACGTCCTCGTAGATCTTGTTGTTGAGCGTGAAAACGCGGCGGTCGCTGAGCCGGCCGGCGAACCGCTCGACCTCCAGGTCTTCGGGGCTGTACGCCTCCGCCCGGCGGCTGTTGACCAGCACCTGGAAGATGCGGTTGGTCACGCGGTCGCGATCGATGTTGACCTGGCTCGTGTTGTTCACGAACTTGCTGACCGCGACGGCGGCCGGCTCGCCGTCGGCGGTGAAGTACGGCGATTCCGTAAGGCTCTCGGCCAATTCGGCCGCGATGCGTTCCACGTCCTGAACATTCAGGCCGTGCGTGGTGATCTCGGTGCCGGCGGCCTGCTCTCTGGGGCCATAACCCCCGCCCCCGCAAGCCGGGAGCATGACGGCGACGGCGGCGAGAAATGCTGTGATGGTGATGCGTGCGTGCATGGGTGTCAGTCCTTTTCTTGGGCCTTTGTGGGCATCAGGGCGCGGCGATGATCTCGAGCTGGAAGTCGACGGCATTGTCGGTGGGCGCCGTGGCGTTGA
>JAUHYE010000045.1 GCA_030426395.1 Phycisphaerae bacterium | reverse complement strand
GGCGAGAGCGCGACGATCGAGTTGCGCGGCCGCTTCCGGCCATCCACCGAGTTCGCGCTGGCCTACGCGTACACGAGTGTCGTGTGCGAGACCGGGAGCGAGTTCCTGCGCGACCAGCGCCTGCTGGCCCCGATGGCTGGCCCCGGGACCGAGCGCGGCAGCAGGACCCTCGCTGGCATCGAGGGCATCATCGCAGGCCAGCTCCAGTTCCACGACATCCGTGCCGACTCGCGCAACCCCTTGCCCTTCTGGTCGGCCACCTACTCGGCCATCGGGCCGGCCCCGGTGGGCGGGGTGGAGGTTGGCTTCGAGACGCGCACGTCGAGGTATGGCGTCTACCTGTGCGAGTATTGCGCCACAACCGAATCCAGGCTGCACCTGTTCGAGGATGGCCAGGCCACCCTGCGCATCGTCGCCTGCCGGGCCGACTTCAACGAGGACGGCACGCTCGACCTTTTCGACTTCCTGGCGTTCATGAATGCCTTCGACGCGGGCGAGGCGCTGGCCGACTTCGACTTCGATGGCGAGCTGACAGTGTTCGACTTTCTGGCGTTCCAGAACCGGTTCGATCTTGGGTGCTGATTGGCCTGCTGAGCAAAGGAGCGAGTCATGCGATGGAGTGCGATGGTCGCGGTGGTGTCGGTCGTGGTGGTGTTGGTGGCCACCGGCGCGATGGCGCAGGATCCAGATCCGAGGTACGTCATCCACATCGAGGTCGACCGGCCGATCCTCGAACCGGGTGAGACCACCGAGGTGCGGCTGCGGGCTGGGTTCGACTCGGACGAGCTGGCGTGCATGGCGGGCATCGCCGGCTCGCTGCTGAGCTCGCTGGGCAGCGACGACTTCTTCAACCACGAACTCGTCCGCCCCATGTCCGGCCCGGGCACGCAAGCGGGCGAGCCCACCGGCCTGGGCTTCGAGGGCATCCTCGCGGGCCAGCTCAGTGGGCTCGGGGGCACGATGGGCGACCCCAGCGACCCGATCACGTACTGGCGTGTGGACTACACCGCCCCGGCCGACGCCGCCGGCGAGACGCTCGTCCTCGAGACGGCGACGACCAGGTACGACCTATGGGTGGAGATCTGCTACGGCTGCGTCCGCTCGGAGTCTCGCCTGGACGAGCTGATCGAGGGTGAGGCGGCGATCTCGATCGTCGCCTGCCGGGCCGACTTCAACGAGGACGGCGTAGCCGACATCTTCGACTTCCTGGCCTACATGAACGCCTTCGACGCCGGCGACGAGCTGGCCGACTTCGACTTCGACGGCGAGCTGACGGTGTTCGACTTCCTGGCGTTCCAGAACCGCTTCGACCAGGGCTGCTGAGCGACCCGGCGGGCCGAGCGGGTCGCCGCGGGCGGGCATTCCCGCGCGTCACGGGGCCGTTGACGCCCGGCAACGGGCCCGTGCGGCATGGAAACGGGGCATCGCGAAGCGTCAACGGGGCGTTGACACTTGGAAATGGGGCGTTGACGCGTTGCAATCCGGCGTTGGGGCGTCTCAGCAGGCCGTTGCGGGGTGGCGCCGGGGCGTTGGGACGTTGCTGCGGCCACCCGGCATCGGCCGCGGGGCTGCCTCGGGCACCGTCAGGCACCCACCAGGCACCCGCGCGGGCCTCTCCGATACACTCCCGCCATGACGCCCACGCTCGCCGCCTGGCTGCACGACCTGGACCCCGTTGCCCTCCGCCTGGGGCCGGCGACGATCTACTGGTACGGCATCTCGTACGTCGTGGGCTTCGCCCTGGCGTGGGTACTGCTGCGGGTGGCGGCGTGGCGGGGCGTGACGCCCGTGCCCGGGGCCACGATCGGCGACGTGGTGCTCTTCGGGGGCATCGGCGGGGTGCTGGGCGGGCGGATTGGGTACCTGCTGGTGTACAACCCCAGCTTGCTCGGCGAGTTCACCAGTTCGTTCCCGTTCTGGCAGGCCCTGAACATCGCGCGGGGGGGCATGGCCAGCCACGGGGGGATGGTGGGCGTGCTGCTGGGCCTCATACTGCTGGGGCGGGTGCTCCGCAGGCGGGCGGCGCGGGAAAATCTGCCGGAACTCGCGAGCGTGCCGACGCTGCACCTGGTCGACCTGGCCGTGGCGGTGGCGCCGATCGGTTTGATGTGCGGGCGGCTGGCCAACTTCGTCAACGGCGAGCTGCTGGGCAAGGTCGTGGCGGGGCCCGCCGTCCAAGGAGCCGAGGACGCGCCGTGGTGGGCGGTGCGTTTTCCCCAGGAGATCCTCGCGCGCGGGGGGACTTCGGAGATCGGGCCGGAGCAGGTCCGCGCGGCGACGGGGGCGGTGGGCATGGTTCCGGCCGACCTGCAATTCCCCGACGGGCAGCGGGCCTTCGCCGCGGCCTACGAGCGGCTGGTGGACGAGCTCCGGGGCAATGGGCCGGCGTCCGAGGCGGCTGCGGGCGTGATGCACGGCTTCCTGAACGCCCGGCACCCCAGCCAGCTCTACCAGGCGGCCGTCGAGGGGCCGCTGCTGCTGCTCGCGCTGTTCATCGTGTGGGCCCGGCCGCGCGTGGCGGGCGTGGTGACGGCGTGGTTCATGATCCTGTACGGCGTGGGGCGGATCCTGACCGAGTTCTACCGGCTGCCGGACGCGGATTTTGCGAACGCGCGGCCGATGGGATTGAGCCGGGGGCAGTGGCTGAGCGTGGCGCTGGTCGTGGGCGGCGTGGGGCTGCTGGCGTATGTCGTCGTGCGGGCTCGGAAGAAGACGGCGGCGGGCGAGTCAGTGGCCCGCTTCGGCGGGTGGCTCGCTCCGGTCTTTGCGTCTTCCCCCAGCGTCAGCGCGCCGGCCCAGCCGCGCGACACCGACGGTGGCGGCGCAGCCGAGGGCGACGAGGCCGAGTGAGGCGGCGACCTGGAGGCCGGTGGGCGTGAAGGCCCTTGTTTCCCAGTCCTTGGGCTCGACTTCCTTGGCCGTCTCTTCGGTGAGCACCTGGCCCTCGAAGGCGTCGCCGGGCTGGGGTTGGATGGCCTCTCGGAAGGGGTAGAGGCCGGCGGGTGCGCCAAGCAGCAGGCCCAGGAGGACGGCCAGGGTGGGCTTCTCGTACTTGTGCAGCAGCCAGCGGAGGAGGTTGCTGACGCCGGCGATGCCGATGGCCACGCCGATGCCGATGGGGATGACGGTGGCCAGGGCGCCCAGGTCGCCGCGGGCGAGGTCCTTGATCGCGCCGACGACGGCCTCGTACTGGCCCAGCAGCAGGAGCAGGTAGGCCCCGCTGACGCCCGGGAGGACCATGGCGGCGGCCCCGGCCGCGCCGGCGATGGTGAGCATGAGCCAGTTGGAGCCTGCGCCCCCACCGCCCGCGCCCGCACCGGTTTCCTGGATGAACACGATGGCCAGCATGGCGACCAGGCCGACCAGGGCGAAGGCGATGGTGGTGCCGGTCACCGGCCTCACCAGGGCCCACAGGGCGGGCACGCCGCCGATGGTCAGGCCGATGAACAGGGCGTACATGGCCCAGCGGTGGTGCTCGAGGCCGTAGGAGACCGGGCGGGCCCCGAGCGCGATGGCCGCGGCGGCGGCGACGCCAATGAGGGCCAGGGTGGCGATGGTGCGGATGCTCAGCCTGAAGCGCGTGGCGTCGCTGACGGCGTCGACGAAGCGGCGGTAGACGCCGGCGGCGACGAGCATGGTGCCGCCGCTGATGCCCGGGACGAGGTTGGCCAGGCCCATGAGGGCCCCGCCGACGAGCAGGCGGAGGGCGGGCAGGCGGGCGGGCTCGGGCTCGGGCTCAATAGGCCCAGTAGGCTCGATCGGTGGCGTGTCGGTCGTCGTCATTGAGGCTCCGTCATGGCCTTGGGGCGGCGGGCTCTACCATCGGCCCTGACCGACTGGCGACGATAGGAGACGAGATGGCGATTCTTGTGACGGGGGCGGCGGGGTACATCGGGTCTCACGCGGTGCAGCGGCTGCTGAAGGACGGACGCACCGTGGTGGGCCTGGACAACATGGAGCGGGGCAACGACGGGGCCGTCGAGGCGCTGCGGGAGCTCGGCGGCAAGCGGTTCACCTTCGAGCAGGGCGACACGACGGACCGCAGCCACCTCGAGCGGCTGATGCTGCATAACCACGTCGACGCGGTATTGCACTTTGCCGCCCTGAGCCTGGTGGGCGAGAGCGTGCTGCGGCCGCTGGAGTACCACCGCAACAACTCGCTGGTGCCGCTGATGGAGGCCGTGCGCGATGCGCGGGTGAAGCGGGTGGTGTTCTCCTCGACGTGCGCCGTGTATGGTCAGCCGCCGAGCACGCCCGTGACTGAGGACGCGCCGTACGCGCCGCTGAGCCCCTACGGCATGAGCAAGCTGCACGGCGAGCAGGTGCTCGACGACTTCCTCGGCGGTCGCAGGCACCAGAACTTCCCGTTCGCGTTCGCGGCGCTGCGGTACTTCAACGTGGCCGGGTGCGACCGCACGGGCGTGCTGGGCGAGGACCACGACCCGCATAGCCACATCATCCCGATCGTGCTGGAGGTGGCGCTGGGCAAGCGCGAGCACATCACCATCTTCGGCGAGGACTACGACACGCCCGACGGCACGTGCATCCGCGACTACATCCACGTCGAGGACCTGGTCGACGCCCACCTGCGCGTGCTGGATGCCTTGCAGGACGGCGAGGGCCGGCGGTACAACCTTGGCATCGGCAAGGGGTACTCGGTGAAGGACATCATCGAGAGCTGCCGGCGGGTGACGGGGCACGCGATTCCCACCGAGGTCGGGCCGCGGCGGCCGGGCGACCCGCCCGCACTGTTTGCCGACCCTGGAAAGGTCCAGAAGGAGCTTGGCTGGAAGGCGGAGATCACCGAGCTGGACGCGATCATCGAGTCGGCGTGGAAGTGGATGAAGGCGAATCCGGAGGGATACAAGAAATGACACGCGTGCTGGGCATCGTCGCCGTCCTCGCCTGCGCGATCGCGGCGTTTGCGGATCCAGAACCGCTGGAGCCGAAGTGGCCGGCGCGTGCGTTCGAGGGGGCGCTGGGCGGCAAGGGCGTCATCGTCGAACTTGGTGGTGATCCGAAGCGGTACGAGTCGCTGCAGGTGGGGTTCTTCTTCGGCGAGGCTGGAGCGCCCGGCGCGGCCGAGCACGCCGGGGAGTACCTCGATGAACTCGGTGACGCGGCCGGCATCACCGCCGAGGACGTGCAGGACGAGCAGTACAACGCGCTGGTGTTCGAGATTCCGCCGGCCTTCGAGCAAGCGCAGGCCGAGGGCGGATCGCGGACGCTTCTGTTTGTCTCGTTGCGCGAGGATTCGTACGAGATCGAGCGGACCTGGATGGCGTATGAACCCGCGACGACTCAGGAAGTGCGCGGCGTGGCGGTAATCGTGCCGGGGACGTTCGGGTATCCGCCGGAGTTGTACGAGAAGTGGTCGGACGATCTTCGCAAGCGCGGGTGGAGCGTGCTGCGGCTGCTGAGCCAGCCGTCGCGATTCACCGAGCAGATCCTGATCGACGTGGAGGCGGGCGAGGGGGCCAACGAGGGCAAGAAGTTCGCCGAGCACGCCGACGATCGGACTGCCGAGTGCGCGTTTGCGGTCGAGGCGGGCGTCAGGCACATGACGCAATTGGATGGGCGGCTCGAGGGCAAGCCGCGTGCGATCCTGGGCTTCAGCGGCGGGGCCATCCTGCTGCCGGCCGTCGTGGCGTACAACCCCGAAGCGTACGAGACGGCCGTCATCGTTGCCGGCGGGGCGAACGCCGCGAGCATCAGCATCGACAGCACCTTCATGAAACAATTCATCAAATCGGTGTTCGTGACGTTCAAGGGCGAGGACGCGGCCGGCGATCGAGCGGCATTCGAGGAGGCGTACCTCCAGACGGCGACCCTCGACGGCTACCACGCCGCGGCACAGTTCGACGACGACACGCGGGTGCTGGTGGTCGATGGGTCGTTCGACAAGGCCGTGCCGTTAGCGACCAGCGGGCTGCTCGTCGAGCGGTTCGGGGCGGGCGGGATCACCCCCGTGCGGCGCACGTATCCCACGAATCACGTGATGCTGTTCGTCGCGTTGAGCGAGATGATCGGCCAAGTGAACGACTGGGTCGACGGCGGCGAACTCGGGCTTCCGCCGGGAGAGGAATCACAGGAGTCGCCCTAAGATCCCTCGATGGACGTACTGGTCAGCCCATACCACTTCACAACGCGCGAGGCGCCGGTGATGGCCGCCGTGCTGCTGGCCGACCAGGTGTACACGCTGCTGCCCTCGCCCCAAGGGGTGAGCCCGACCGCGGCCCGTTCGGCTGCCGACCGCGTGCCCGAGTACCTGGACATGATCCGCAGTTGGCAGTGGAGCCAGCCGTTGTGGGAGGCTGGCGTGGTGCTGCCGTCGGTGGACGAACTGGCGAACCCGGCCGCCGAGATGGCTAGTGCTTGGAAGCGTCTGACGACCGATCCGGCGTGCGCGTCGCTCGGACCGCTGATGCGGCTTGACTTGTTTGGCAGCGAGGACGATTACCTGCAAGCGGTAGCGCAGGACGTGCTACGGGCCGGGCCCGATCCTGGGGTGAGCGTGCCGGTGATGCTGGGGCTGGATCGGTATGCGGCGCGGCATGCGCTGACTGTCGTGCGGCCCGAGCCGAGTTCGGTCGTGCAGAAGGCCGAGCAGCGGCTGAGTATCCGGCGGGATCGGTTTGCGCTCGTCGTGCCGGTGTTGTTGCAGGCCGACGCGGACAGCATCGTGATCGCGCGGGACATGCTTGAGCCCGAACTCGAGGCGTTGCGGACGGCCATGGATGCCGCCGTGGACGCGTTGCACCTGTTTCCGGTGCGCGGCGATGGGCCGGGGCCGGAGCGCGAGGCGTGGTGTGCGCGAGCGCGTGAGGCGGCCGAGCGGTATGCGGATGCGTTCGATGCGCACCTGCCGGAGATCGCGGCGTGCCAGGATGATGATGCGCCGGCGTTGATGCGGGGCTTGGTGAGTGTAACGCTCAGCACGCTGCCGGTGGACGTGGTGCTGCACGCCAGCACGATGGCGACGCAGAAGATGGGCTCGCGGCCGGCCCGAGCAACCCCAACCCAGGAGCTGGCGCCGACCGACGAGCTCGCCAGCGCGAGCGTGTCGTCGATGGTCGTCCGCGTGATGAGCAAAGATGCCGCCGCCTGAGACGCAACCCACCAACGCGCTCATCAACGAGAGCAGCCCGTACCTCCTTCAGCATGCGCACAACCCAGTACCGTGGATGCCGTGGGGCCGGGCCGCCTTCGACGAGGCGCGGCGGCGTGACGTGCCCATTTTCCTGAGCATCGGGTACGCGACATGCTACTGGTGCCATGTGATGGAGCGTGAGAGCTTCGAGAGCCACGCGACGGCGAAGGTGATGGCCGACCGCTTCGTGTGCGTGAAGGTCGATCGCGAGGAGCGGCCCGACATCGACGAGGCGTACATGGCCGCGACGCAGATCATGACCGGCAGCGGCGGCTGGCCTATGAGCGTGTTCCTCGAACCGGTCGAAGGGCGGCCGTTCTGGGCGGGCACGTACTTCCCGCCCGAGCCGATGCACGGGCGTCCGAGCTTTGTGCAGGTGCTCGAGGGTGTGTCTTCGGCCTGGAAGAATCAGCGTGGCGAGGTGATGGAGCAGGCCGAGCGGCTGGCGGACGCTGTTGGGGACGGGCTGAATGCGCGCGTGGGCGAGCGGATCGATGTCGGGCCGCAGGCGATCGCCGAGGCGTTGCGCACGCTGCTGACGATGGTCGATCGGACCAATGGCGGCTTCGGTGGGGCGCCGAAGTTTCCCCAGCCGGTGTATCTGGAGTTGTTGCTGACGGCTCGCGACTCGGCCGACGACGCGACGCGGCAGGCGGCCGACGTGGCGCTGCGGCACGCGCTCGATCGCATGATGGTGGGTGGCATCCATGATCATGTGGGTGGCGGGTTCCATCGGTACGCCGTTGATGTGACGTGGACGGTGCCGCATTTTGAGAAGATGTTGTACGACAATGCGCAGTTGCTTACGGCGTATGCGCGGGCATCGCGTGTATATGGCGATGTGGGCTATGCGCACACGGCTCGACGAATCGTCGAATGGGCCGAGCGTGAGATGCGCCTGGAATCGGGCGGCTACGCGAGTGCGCTGGACGCGGAGGTGGATGGGCGTGAGGGGCTGAATTATCTGTGGACCGCTGACGAGGTGCGGGCGGTGCTCGACGGCGATGAGGCCGATCTCGCGGTTTCGGTGTATGGGCTTGATCGTGGGCCGAACTTTCAGGACCCTCACCACCGCGAGTCGCCGCCGTCGAACGTGTTGCGGCTGGATGAGCGGCTGGAGAAACGCGACGATCCGGGGCTGCGTGAGCAACTCGACGTGATCAATGCGAAGCTGCTGGCGGTACGTGAAGAACGTAGGGCTCCGCTGCGCGACGACAAGTGCCTGGCGGCGTGGAACGCGATGATGCTGCACGGGCTGGCGGCGGCGGCGATCGATCTGGACGATGCGGAGCTGCTGGTGAAGGCCGAGCGTACGGCTGGCTTCCTTCGTGACCACATGCTGGGCGAGGACGGGTTGCCGATGCGAAGCTGGCGCGACGGCAAGGCGAGTATTCCGGGGTTTCTCGAGGATTCGGCGTGGTGCGTGCGTGGCCTTGCCGAACTGGCGCGGGCGCGGATTGTTCTGGAGTCGGGTGATCCAAAAGAAGCGATCGACGCCGCCACGTCGATGCTGAACACCGCTATGCAGACCTTTGGCGACGCAGATCGCTCCGGCGTGCTCTTCGACACACGTCGTCCCGAGTTGTTCGTGCGTGGCCGCAGCACGTATGACGGTGCGACGCCGTGTGCGCATTCGGTGTTGTTGCACGCGATGGGGGCGCTGCACGAGCTGGCTCCGGATTCGGGCGTGCTCGACAAGGCCAAGGGCGTGCTTCGGGCGATGTCGCCGGCGATCGCGGACTCGCCGCTTGGTACGGCGGGCTCGACGTCGGCGCTGTTGCGATTCATGCGTCAGGCTCAAGAGTTGGCCGAGGCGGTGATCGACGCAGAACTGGAGCGAGTGCGCTCGCTGCCCGAGCCTGTTGATGAGAGCTTTACGCCGGTGGAGATTTATGCCAGTGGCGATCGGGTGACGCTGGGACCTGATTTGCCGGCCGAATTCCACCTGGTCGTGCGGATCAAGGAGGGTTGGCATATCTATGCGGCCGACCCGGGGAAGGCAGACCTGCCGCCGCTCAGGGTGAGCGTTCGCGGGGGCACGGGCGTGCGCGTGTATGCCGACTATCCCAAGGGCACGCCGTGGTCGCACGACGAAGGCGTGCTGGTGCACGAGAGCGAGGTCGAGTTCCCCGTCGCGCTCGAGCTTGATGGCGAATGGTCGGGTCGACCCATGCTGATCGTGAGCTACCAGGCGTGCGACGATCGGCGGTGCCTACCGGTGCGCACGGTCGAACTCGACGTGGCGATCGACCGCGAGTGCGAGGGCGAGTTGGGTGTCGATTAACGCGCCTGCATGAGGGCGGCCACCCGCTTCTCGGTGGGCGGGTGCGTGGCGAACAGGTCGCTCAGGGTCTTGCCGCCCGTCAGCGGCTCGACGATGAACAGGTTGTTGGCGGCGGGGTTGGGGTTCTGCATCGGGATGCGCTTGGCGTAGGACTCGAGCTTGCGCAGGGCGCTGATGAGGCCGTTGGGTGAGCCGGCGATTTCGGCGCCGTGGGCGTCGGCGACGAACTCGCGCGAGCGGCTGATCATGGCCTTGATGACCGCGGCACCAACGACGCCGGCCAGAATGGCGACGATGGCCAGCAGCGGGTTGCCGCCCTCGCGGTTGCCGCCGAAGAGGAACATCCAATAGGCCAGCATGCCCATCAGGCCGCCGACCGTCGCGGCGATTGTGCTGGTGAGCGTGTCGCGATTCTTCACGTGCGCCAGCTCGTGGGCCATCACGCCCTCGAGTTCTTCACGCGTGAGCAACTGCAACGCGCCCTGCGTGACGGCGACGGCGGCGTGCTTGGGGCTGCGGCCCGTGGCGAAGGCGTTGGGCGCCTGCTGGGGGCACACGTAGACGCGTGGCATGGGCAGGTCGGCGCGCTGGCGGAGGGTGTCGACCAGTTCGTGCAACTGGCCGCTGGTGACTTCCTGGCCGCGCATGGCCTTGATGGCGATCGTGCCCGAGAAGAAGAACGCGAAGAAGTTCATGGCGGTCGCGATGATGAGTGCGGGGATGATCGCCTGCGGCCCGCCCAGCGCGTAGCCCACGCCGACCACAAGGGCCATCAGGGCGCCGAGGAGGAAGACCGTCTTGGTGTTATTCACGAATGCGACAGACATGGCTCGAATTCTCCCTTCTGCCCAGACGAACCGAGCAAAGTAGCAGAGTGTTCAAGCACACGGCGCGCCAGTGAAGCGGTTCTCACGACCCCGGTTCGGCAAGCGGCTCGACGGCCTGCGGGGCATCGATCGGCTTGCCGGCCTGGCGCTTGCTGAACACGTCCACCGCCATTCTGGCAGCCACGATGAGCAGCGCGACCGACACCACCAGCCGGACGGCCTGCAACGGCAGGCGATGCGTGAGGGCCGCCCCCAATCGCCCGCCGAAGAAGGCCGTAGGCGAGAGTGCGGCCGCGATGATGAGCGCGTCGATCACGCTCCGGCCGTGCTCTGGGCCCAGGGTCGCGAGCTTGAGCGACGCGCCGACGATGGCCGTCAGCACCATGACCGCCGAGCTGGTTGCGATGGCGTTGCGGATGGGCATCTTGCAGAAGACCTGGAGCATGGGGACCATGAGCACGCCGCCGCCGATGCCGAGCAGGCCCGCGACCATGCCGGTGGCCAAGCCGATGACGCTGAGGCGGACGACGTGGATGTCCTGGTCCTGCCGCTCGGGCTCGGGCGTCTTGCGGAAGTAGCGGGCGATGGTCATGAGCGCGTAGGCGGCGATGAAGGCCGCCAGGATGGCCCGCAGGGTGAGGCCGTTGAAGACGTTGGAGATCAGCACGCCGGCGACGATGGAGATGGCCATGGCGGGCAGGATGACCCGCAGGGCTCCGTAGTTGATCGCCTTGGCCTTGCGATGCCTGAGGGCGGCGGGGAACGAGACGACGACGTTGACCACCATGGCGGCGGCCATGAACATGTGGTGGGCGGTGTCCGGGTCGTCGTCGTGGACGAAGACGGCTAGGGCGGGCAGCATGATCATCGAGCCGCCGATGCCCGCCAATCCGCCTAACACGCCGGCGAAGGCCCCAATAACCAGGCAGATGGCGACTTCTGTGGGGGTCATGCGGCACAACGGTAGGGAATCTGGCCGCTTCCTGGTGCCTGAAGCTGGGTTTTGTGCCGGCTCGGGGCACTTTGGCTTCAGCCACGGACGCGGATTGCCGACGTCGTCCGAGAACGGGAACTGACCGTTGGCTGACCGGATCGCCGCTGGCCCCTACCGTGGGGGCAACGCGAGCCGGTCGATCCCCGGGGGGTGGTGCTCCTGGGGATGCAACCGAAGATCGGGTGGAGCCTTGGGGCGTGGTGGCCCCATTCACTCGGTCGGCCGGCAAGCGGAGACCGGTGGTGGTACAGAAAACCGAAGACATGATCCTGCGCCAGCGGCGCGTGGTGGGCGTGGACGCCCCCGTAGCCCAGTCGCGCCCCGTTGGGTTCGTCGAGCCCGCTCACGACCTTCCCGAAGCGAAAGCGGCCCCCGTGCAAGACATGGTGGGCCTGGCCGGCACGCCCGCCCGCCGCGGGTGGAAGCCTTCCGTTGGTGTGTTGTGGCTGGCCGGTGCGGTGATGACCGTCGCGACGGCGATCACGGCCAAGCAGCTCGGCCCGGTGAGCCCGATGGCCGCCATCGAGCCCACCAAGACCACGCAGGCTGCCGACGCTCCCGCGAGCGCGCAGAACGCTGCCCTTGCGACCCCCGCCATCGCGTTCACTTCGCTGGCCAGCGACATCGAGCCCGGCACCAGCACCCGCTGGTTCAACGGCCGCCCGGTTCGTCCGGCCCGCACCATCACGATGAAGGTGACGGCGTACTCGGCAGACGCCGCCTCGTGCTATCCGTTCGCTGACGGCCAGACCGCGACGCTGCACTCGGTGGAGGCCAACGGCGGGTTCCTCGTCGCCGCCGACACCGACCTGCTGCCCTTCGGCACCATGCTGAGCATCGAGGGGTATAACGACGGCAAGGTGGTCCCCGTGCTCGACCGCGGTGGCGCGATCAAGGGCAACCGCCTGGACCTGCTCTTCCCCAGCCACGAGGCGGCGCTCAAGTGGGGCGTGAAGACCCTCGACGTGGTGGTGTGGGAATACGCCGACGGCAAGCCGGCGATCGATCCCCGCAAGCAGCGAAGCTGAACGCGGCCACAATCCAACAAAAAGCCCGGGGCATGCCCGGGCTTTCTGCATGATTGCTTGGGGCATTTATTCGCCCGAACGTCGCCCCTTGCTTGGGTCGTCGCCGGCGATCGAGCCTCGCATCGAAGTGTCGGCCTGGATGTTCTGCATGCGGTAATGGTCCATCACGCCCAGGTTGCCGCTGCGGAAGGCGTCGGCCAGGGCCTTGGGCACCTCTGCCTCGGCGAGCACCACGGTCGCGCGGTTCTTCTGCTCTTCGGCTCGGAATTCCTGCTCGGCGGCGACGGCCATGGCGCGCCGCTTCTCGGCCTCGGCCTGGGCCCGCTTCTTGTCGGCCTCGGCCTGATCGGTCTGGAGTTTGGCGCCGATGTTCTCGCCCACGTCGATGTCGGCGATGTCGATCGACAGGATCTCGAAGGCCGTGCCGGCGTCGAGGCCTTTTTCCATCACCACCTTCGAGATGTTGTCGGGGTTCTCGAGCACGGCCTTGTGGTTCTGGGCCGAACCGATGGTGGTGACGATGCCCTCGCCGACGCGGGCGATGATCGTTTCTTCGGTCGCGCCACCGACCAGGCGGGCCAGGTTCGTCCGCACCGTCACGCGGGCCTTGGCCTTGAGCTGGATGCCATCCTGGGCCACGGCGTCGATGGTCGTGCGCGGCTGGTTCGCGCCCGGGCAGTCGATGACCTTGGGGTTCACGCTCGTGTTCACGGCGTCCAGTATGTCGCGGCCGGCCAGGTCGATGGCGGCCGCCACGTCCCAGGGCAGGTCGATGCGGGCGTTGCTGGCGGCGATCATGGCGCTGACCACGTTGGGCACGCGGCCGCCGGCCAGGTAGTGGTTTTCGAGTTGGTTGGTCGAGATGTTGAGCCTTGCCTTGGCCGCGCGGATGCGGCTGAAGACGATGACGTTCATGTCGACCTTGCGGAGCCACATGCCGATCAGGTCGCCGAAGCTGACCTTGGCGCCCGAGACGACCGCCTGGATCCACAGCTTGATGAACCGGCCCAGGATCGCGATGACCGCGATGACCAGGATGAGTAGGACGACGCCGATCGCGATCCATACACCGTTCGGAATTCCGCCCATTCAGACACCTCCTGCACCGGGGCGTGGTCGACCCCGGGGCGGACTATAAGCCCTGCGAACGGGCCAGCAAGCCCGGCGTGCCGTGTGGGGTGGGTTCCTTACGCGATGTGAGAAGAGCCCCAGCCCGGGATCGAGCGTCTCAGGCGTCGATCTGCCGCACCTTGAGTTGGATGCCGTCGGCCGAGATGACCCGCACCCGAGTGCCGCTGGCAATGTACCCGCTCTCTGCCACTGCGTCGTGCCGCTGGCCCTCGATCTTGACCACGCCCACGGGCCGCAGGTCGGTCTGGGCGGCGCCCTCCTGGCCCACGAGCGCCACGCGCTGGGCGTGCGAGGCGTTGGATCGGACGGCGTCGGGGCTGTCGGGCTCGGGATCGCTGAGGATGAGCCCCTTGCCGATGGGTGTGTAGGGGAGGATCTTGAACCCGAAATAGGTCGCCGTTGGCGCGATGACGATCACGCTGAGCATGCCCGTGACGCCCCAGGCCGTCTCATAAGACCAAAGGCAAACCACGCCGGCGATGGCCACGACGAGGGCCACGATGCCGATGATGCCCGCGCTGGGGATGAAGAACTCCATCACGCCAAGCAGGGCGGCCACGCCCAGCAGCAGCAGTCCCCAGACCAGCATCGGGTCCATCAGACCTCCTCCGAATCGTTCGGCGTCGCGGGACGCGAGCCGGGAGCCTCATCGGTCGGCTCGACCACGATGCTGAAGCCCGAGGTCTCGACCACGCGCACGGCCTGGCCGCGCTCGATGATCGGGCCGACCGAGACAACGTCGACCAGTTCCTCCCCAAATTGCGCCCGGCCCGACGGCCGCAGCACCCCAACTGCCTTCCCCACTGCGCCCACGGCCAGTTCGATTTTGGGCGCCGAGATCGCGATGGCGTCGAAGAACGTCGGGCTGTCGTCGTCGTCCCCGGAGTTGGACTGCAGGATGAGGCGGTTGAGGCCCGGTATTCGCCCGAGGTTCTTGGCGAAGAGGAAGATGATCACGCCCGCCGTCGAGAGCGAGAGCAGCAGCACGACCACGCCGGTGAGCAGGTCGCCCGTGGTCTGGAAGCTCCCGCCGCCGGTGAAGGTGCCCAGCAAGCCGACGAAGACGAGCACCGCGCCGATGACACCCGGCACGCCGAGCCCAGGCACCACGAATACCTCGACGAGAACGAGCAGCACACCCAGGCCGAGGGCGGCGAATTCCCACCAGCCGGCCATGCCGACCATCGCGGCGGGCGCGAGCAGGCCGATGAGCGCGAGCAGGCCGATGATGCCCGGCACGCCGAGGCCCGGGCTTGCCATCTCGATAAAGAAACCGACGAGCACGCCGACGATGAGGATGCCCTTGACCACCGGGTTCGACATGAACCGGGCGATGATCATCCAAATGCTCTCTTCGTATCGCACCAGCGTGCTGGCGCCGAAGAAGGCCTTGAGCTGCTCGTCATCGCGAATGACCTCGGTCGCGACGCCGTAGCGCACGAGTTGCTCGCTGGTCATGGTGACCGGCGCCTTGCCGTCGGCGACGTAGGCCACGACCTGCCAGCCGCCGCGGTCGACCTCGCTCAGCGTGGGGCGCTCGGTGGGCACGGCGAGGCCTCGGCTGAGCGTCTGGTCGGCGTCGAGGCCCTCGAGCCTGGGGGCGGCGGGACGAAAGGCCGTGGGATCGCTTGGGTCGGTGGGCGTGCTCTGCGTGGGCTCGGGTGTCTCGCTCGGCGAATCACCAGTGCCGGCCGATGGGATCTGCGGCGATCGCGCCTCGGGGGGCTCGCCAAACAGCAGGCGGTACTCGGCCAGATCGATGAACATGCGCTCGCCGACGGGCTGGCCCTCGGGGCCTGGTTTTGTGCGTTCGACCAGCCAGAGCTCGACGCCCAGCGACACGAAGCCCTGCACGAGCTTCTCGTCGTAGCCGTTGCGGCGGGCCGAATCGACGAGGTCAACCAGCAGCGGCGCGAGGATCTTCTGCCGCTCTTCGGGCGGCAGCGGCTGGAGGCCCATGAGCATCGAGACGTTGATGGGTATGGCGTCGCCCAGCGTGCCGGGGTCGTTGGTGACGATCTCGTCGCAGGCCATCGCGATGATGGCTCCGCCGCTGTACGCGGTCGTGTTCACCCAGGCGACGATGGTGGGCACTTGGCTCTTCTTGAGCAGGTCGCTGATCTCCAGCACCGCGCCGACCTCGCCGCCGGGGGTGTCGAGCTCGATCACGACCGCCTGGGCGCCCTCGTTGTGGGCCCGCTCCATCCGCTGCTCGAGGCCCTTCATCGTGAAGCGGTCGATGGCGGTACGGATGGGCAGCAGCACGACCTTGTTTGCCTGCCGGGCGGCGGGCACGGACGTGATCGCGGCGGTCCCGGCGCCAGACTCGCCGTCCTGAGCGAGCCCGACCTGCGTGACGGCCAGGCACAGCATCGCCATCGCGGTGGCAACCAGGCGGAGCGCCCGCCAGCGGCCGATCGTGTTGGAGTCTGCCTGTCGCTTCATGCCGGTACGCAGTATATTGCCGAGCCAAACGAAGCCCCAAGGGGCACTCCATACGTTCGGCTATTTATGTATTCGTATCCCGTCCGGTTTGTTCCACCGACCATTTCAGCTCGTTGTCACGGCAGTCGATGTGCACGCAGAACAGGCCGGGCAGGGCCCCACGGTCGCCCAGGGGCAGGCCCAGGTGCTCGTGGTCGTGGCCTTCGACCAGCGGCCAGATGACCTTGCGGTCGGTCTCGGGCAGGGGCAGCCCCGCGACCACGCCGGGCTCGAACCACCGAAGGCGGCCCTCGGCGATGTCGGTCTCGGGGACCTCGACCGGGCCGAGCACCCTGAAGTAGAACATGAGCCAGTGGCCCCGACCCTCGAAGGCCCGCTCGCTGATGAGACCCATCAGGTGCAGCCGCTCGATGGGCACGTCGATACCGGCCTCTTCCTGGATCTCACGCTGGGCGCACTGGTGGGGAGATTCCCCCAGGGCCGTGTCGAGCTTGCCACCGATGGGCGAGCACAGTCCGAGGTTGGGGGCCTTCTTGCGCTCGATGAGGAGGATTCGGCCGTCCTCGTCGCGAAGGTCACAGAGGCAGGCGAGCTTGTAGGGGAGTGGAGCGGAGTCGGTCATGGGTAGCGAGGCTAGGGGGTGGGCGAGATGAAAAGAGATCCGCCCCGGGTGGCGCCGGGGCGGATCGGTGGTGGCTCGCAGCAAAGTGGTGGTGGGAACTGCCGCGGAGCCGGTGGTGTCTGGATGTCGGGGCCCCGGGTGTTTCCCGAGAGCCCCCACGAGAGAGAGGAGGAGAGAGATGCCCTTCGAGATCCACGCCGGGGCTCGTCCGTGAGCCCCTCGCACAACCGCGTGGGTCGCCCGCGACCTTGCGGGCCCTCGAAATGCGCTGAGCCGCCGTTTCGAACGGCTCGCGCCCGTAGGCGTCAGCCGAGGCTGACCTCCCTCTCTCTCCGACAGCCGCTGGCGTCGGCGAACCGAACGCCGGAGTCTTGTGTGGCCGGCGAGCGGCGTCCTGCCGCCTCCCGGCCTGGTTTGGGGCGCGGCCCTTCCGTGGTGTTCACGCCCGTGTTCACTTCGAGTCGACCTTTCGGACCAGGTTGGGCAAGTCGGCGAAGCGCCTTGCTCGATCCGCTTGCCAGCCGTCCTGGTCGTGGATCTCCAACCGGTTGCGCACGCCGACGACCACCACCGCACGCCCGAGCCCGGTCATCTCCAGGTGCTCCTTGGGCAGCATGATCCTGCCTTGGGCGTCGACCGTGAGCATCTCGGCCAGGCCATACAGCGTGGCTTCGAGCTCGCTCTCGTCCTCGTTGGGTGTCAGGCTCTCGGCACTCTTCTCGGCCAGCCGCTGGAACGTCTTGGCCGGGTAGAGCCTCAGGATGCCGTTGGGCCAGGGCACGCAGTACCACTGGTCGCCCTGCTCCTCGGGATCCCACTGGGCCCGATGCTTCTTGGGCAGCGACAGACGCAGTTTCGCGTCGATTGCGTGCTCGGCATGTCCGGTGAAGAGCATCGGGTTGGGCACTCACGAGGGCCATTGAGTGGGATTATGACCCACTTTGTCCCACAATGCAACACTTTCTGCACCCGATTTCGGCTTTTCTTCACTTTTATGTTCAGTCGATCTCCGTTTGTCCACATTTTGATTGGGAATTGTTCATATTTTTCGCTCCCGGGATCCATTTCCGAGCCTTGGCCGTACACAAGGGCTCAACCCAAGTCCGGGAACGCGCGTGCAACAGACCAATACGGATTTCACACAGCCCGGGCTGATCCTCGAGGCCTGCGACCGGCTCCACACCGGCCTGTTCCTGTTGTCGGCCCGCTATGACCACGCCCGGGCGGGCACCCTGGCCATCGGCGTGCACTTGTGCGCCTTCGACCCCATCCTGCTGTGCGTGCCTGTCCGCCGCGGGCACCGGATCGAGCCATTGATCCGCGACTCGCGGTCTTTTGCCGTGTGCAGCGTGCCGATCCACGACAGGGCGTTGCGTCGGCGATTCGAGACGCACCCCTCGGCCGAGGAATATCACGACCCGTTCGACGCCGTGCCGGTGATGGGCCTGGAGACGGGCGCTCCGGTGCTGCGCATGAGCGCGTTGGCGTTCGATTGCGAGGTCGTGCGGCACGTCGACATGGACGCCGATCATGAGCTCTACATCGGTCGCGTGGTAGCCGCGCGCATCAACGGCGATGCTCCGCCGCCGGCGCGGGCGTCGGAAATCGGCCAGCTCCACACGGATTGAATTTTCAACCGGGCTCGACGGCTTGCCGCATCTCTTCGGCGCGGTCGATCAGGGCGGTGGCGGCGTCCTGCTCGACGGACGCCGGCTCGAGGTCGTAGTGCCAGCGGACCCTGGTCTCGATGGGCAAAGGCAGGATGATGAAGTCGATGGGCGGGTACTCGTACCACGGGGCGTTGGCCCAGGGGGTCGCGACCAGGGGCTGGTAGCCGTCCTTGCGCAGGCGCAGGTCGTACTGGCCGTAGTAGCGGAAGCCGACCTCGAGTGGTGTCGAACCGACCTCGACGCCGTTGAGGGTGACCAGTGCGCCGGGGGGCTCGCTGGTCACCACGATCGTGCGCGAGGTGCAGCCGGCGAGGCCAGCGACCGCGGTCATCGCGAGCGCACGCGCGATCACGGCCTGGGCTCCGTGGTCGTGCCGTTGCCGCCGTCTCGGCGGCGTCGGCGGCGCTCTGATGGCGGGGCATCGGCCACGACATCGAACTCGTCGCCGCGGAACAGCCCTCCCAGGTAGGTCTGGCGGACGAGCTCGTTCTTGATGAGCGGCCCCGGGGCGCCCTCGGCGAAGACCTTGCCGTCGTTGATGATGTAGGCCCGGTCGCAGACCTTGAGCGTCTGGTGGACGTTGTGGTCGGTGATGAGGCAGGCGATGCCGGCATCGCGCAGCGTGCGGATCTCGTGCTGGAGGTCCTCGACGGCGATGGGGTCGACCCCGCTGAATGGCTCGTCGAGCATGATGATGCGGGGGTTGGTGACCAGGGCCCGGGCGATCTCGAGCTTGCGACGCTCGCCGCCCGAGCAGGTGCGGGCCTTCTCTTTGGTCTTCTTGGCCAAGCCGAAGCGGTCGAGCAGTTCGGCGGCCCTCTGCTTCCGTTCTTTGCGAGACATGGGCAGGGTTTCGAGGATGGCCAGCAAGTTCTGCTCGCAGGTGAGCCGCTGGAAGACGCTGGGCTCCTGGCTCAGGTAGCCCATGCCCAGGCGGGCCCGCTTGTACATGGGCAGGGGGGCGACGTCCTGCCCGTCGAAGTGCACGCTGCCCTCGTCGGCGGCGAGCATGCCGATGGTCATGCGGAAGCTGGTGGTCTTGCCCGCGCCGTTTCGGCCCAGCAGGCCGACGATCTCGGACCGGCCCACCGAGAAGCTGACGCCGCGGACCACCTCGCGCCCGTTGAAGCTCTTGTGCAGGTTGGTCGCTTCGAGCAGGGCCACGTGGGGGAGTCTATGGAGAGGCGGTGGGTCAGGAAAGCGAGCCGAGATCCCAGGAGGGGGCAGCGGGGCCCAGCAATTCCGCCAGCCGTCGCTGGTCGGGCTCGAAGGCCTCGACCATGCGATCGATAGAAACCTGGCTCGGCGGGCTGGGGCGTGGCGGGGCGGCGTCGCTGGTGGCCCGGTGGGCGGCTTGCCTCAGCGTGTTGGGCACGAGCGGGCGGACGATCCGGCGGTACGCGGGCAGGCGGGCGAGACGCTGGGCGAGCGGGCGCTGCCGGCGGATGCCGCTGGTCTGGTGGGCGGGGGCCCGCGGCGGGGCCCGCTCGGGGGTCGGGTCGGCATTGGCGAAGTCGGCGACCTGGCGGGCGACCTCGCCGCGGTTCTTGATGTAGTGCTCGAAGGTGATGGGCAGGAGCTGGTCGGTGCCGAAGGCGTCCAGCCAGGGCTCGAGCTGGTAGGCGTAGCGGCCGCCGTCGATGAAGTATGGGTTGCGCTCAAGCTCGGCGTCGAAGTCGAGCGAGCCCCAGCCCATGGCCGCGTCGAAGTGGTGGTGGCTGATGGCGCGTGCGATGGGGTGGCGCATCACGTACACCAGGCGCAGGTCGGGGCCGAGCACGTCCCTGGCCCGTGATGCCACGTCGCCGAAGTGCGGCCGCAGCGTGTATTGCGCGCTCGCGTCGACGCCGACGACGTCCCGGGGCAGGTCCGCGTACGCATTGGCGTAGGCCTCGCGCCCCGCCTGGGTGAGCACGTCGTCGGTCAGCAGGTTGTCGGGTTCTTTGCCTATGGGGAAGGCGAAGCCGCGCATCGCGCGAAGGTCCTCATATAAGGAGGACGTGCCGGCCTTCATGGCCCCGATGATGAGCAGCCTGGGACCCACGGGCCCAAGTGTATTTCCTCAGGTGAGTTGCGGCTCTTGGGCCTCTGGCTCGGGCGTCTTCATGAACCGGATGCACATGGGGTAGCGGTAATAGCGGCCCTTGGCGGCGGCCACGGCGGCCAGGATGGGGCAGAGCACGCCCATGACGACCAGGAAGGGCCAGAACACGACCAGGGCCGCGCCGAAGCTGACGATGCCCACCACCGCCGAGCCCACCGTCCAGTAGATGGTGTAGGTGAGGGCGGCGTTGAACATCTCGCGGCCGTGGTCGGCCACGAACGGGCTCTTCTTGCCGGGCACGTGCGCGACGTACAGGCCCCAGACGATGCCGATCGGCGCGAGCGCCCCGCTGGTGACCACCGCGGCCAGCAGCGGCCCCAGGTGGGTCCACAGGCCCCACATGCGGTCCTCTTCGGTGGCCGAGGGGTCGACGTAGCGCTTGCCGTCCAGGGGAGCGTCCTGCTTGGGCTTGGGGCCGATGTTCACGGCGAACGCGGCGGCGTGCATGCGATGCTCCTGGCTCTCTAAAGGCTGGCTGAGGCGGCTGGGGGCGAGAATGCCCCCTGACGAGACGGGGACACCCCCACCATCCCCCAACAACCCCCACCACCCCATTCTTGGGCGAATGGGGGGCCGGGTTTCAGGCTGGGCAATCGGGCATCAGGCATCGGGCACTGGGCATCGGAAAAACTCAGAGACCCCATGAGAAAGCAGGCCGCATGGGCGGCCCGCGTTTGAGGCGTGCTGCCGAATCCCCAAGGCCTTCTTACGAGGCCTTGGCCGTCACCGCCGACTGGTCGGGAACCTGCTCGACGACGGTGGCCTGGTTGCCCGCGCCGAACTCGACGCCGAAGATGGCCGGGTTGCCATCGTTGGTCGAGGTCTGCGCGGTGATGCGGTAGCTCACCAGGGCCGTGCCCTGGGGGATGGTCGCGTCGGTGAAGGCGCGTTCCTTGGCGTTCTTGAAGAACACCCAGGGCGTCTGGGCCCCGATCCGCCGCTCGACGCGGTAGGTCACCGGGCCGGTGCGGGCGGGATTGGGGCACTTGAAGGTGAGCGTGATGCTCCCGCCCTGGAGCAGCTGCACCTTGAAGCCCGTGGGCACGCCCGGCGCGGGGCGGGGCGAGGGGTCGGCCGGCGCCGGGATGCCCGCCAGCGTGTAGATGGTCGTCGGATCGGCGCTGTTGCGCGCCGTCGAGCGGATGGTGGCCACCTGGCCGCTGGCCAGGGTGCGCATGTCCTTGACCGACTGGTTGTAGGCCAGCAGGGCGTTGCTGCGGGCCGTCTCGGCGGCCTCGAGCGCCACGCGTCGAGACTCGGCCAGGTCGGCCAGCGAATCGAGGCTGGCGATGACCGTGGGGTCGAGCTTGAGCATCTCGGCGTTGGTCGTCCAGGGGGTGATGTGGGCCTGCACCCACGGGATGGCGTCGGATCCCTTGCGTGGCACGGTACTCATGATGCACCTCCCGCGAATGTGATGCGAATGGTCAAGGCGGCGCGGACGGGCCGGGTCGCCAACGACAGGAGCGAAGCGTCAAACATAAGAACCATCTCCTGCGGCGGCCCGGAGCGCCGGGGCCCGCCACGAGAAAGGGAAGCGTCGCCGGCCACAGCGGCCGGTTCCTCCATGGATCGATCGCTCATTGTCGCGACTCCAGCCCGATTGTGCGGATTGGGAAATATATTTGGATTGTTCGCAAATGGAAGTTCATTGTGTGTTCGCAAGAACCCGCCCGCCGGGAGCGCCAGCGGGGGTCGTCGTCCGAGAATGGGCGCGCGCCACACGCCGGCGCGCCGGGAAGAATCGCTGGCGCGCTCGTGCGATCGGCCGGCGCATTGGAAAAAATCGCTGGCGCGCTGGGACCAGCGGCCGGCGCGTTGGGAAGAGTGGCTGGCGCACGGGGACGAACGGTTGGCGCGCTCGGTCCACGGGCCGGCGCGCTGGGGGCGCGGCGTGGCGTGCGGGGACCGGGGCGTTTATCCCTCGTCCGGGGGGGATGGGTGCCCGCCCAAGCCGCCCCGCCGTGCCTCGGCCAGCCGCACGACCGTCAGCAGAACGAACACCATCACGACGCCGTGCTGGAAGAGTGCAAGCAGCAGCGCCCACACCGCGAGCCCGTAGCGCACGACGTACTGGCCCGTGCCCACGCCGCGGGCCAGCGCGATGAGCTCCTCGTTGCGTGCGAGCGTCTCCATCGAGTCGGCGAGCTTCTGCTCGTTCGTGCGTTCGTCGGGCTCGTCGCGATCCAGGTACTCGTCGAGCTCGCGCCGGTACTCGGCCATGTGTGCCTCGGCGACGTGCAGCTTGGGGCTGTTCCAGCCGGAGGGCATGGTGACCAGGATGGCGATGATAAGACAGCCGGCGGCGTACATCTCCTTGCGCAGAAGCACCTCTGCCCACGTGTCGCTGGGTGCCGTCGTCGCGAGCCGCTTGAGCCTGCTGAAACGCACCGCGTCCCACGTGAAATAGCCCAGCCCGCCGACGATAACCGCCAGCGCGACGCCACCCAGCGCCGGCAGCAGCCAAGGGCCGAGCCGTGCCACCACCCAGAGAATCGCACCGGCGATGGTAATGAGCGTCGCGATCGTGGGCCAGGGATTCCGCTTCCACGATTCGACGAGTTTGTGCCACAGGAACGCCGGTGAGAGCGGCGGGAGCGGAGCAGGGGTTGGGCATGCGTCTGCTTCGGGCGTGGGCGCTGCGGGGCTAGGGGCCCGTGGTTCTTCGTTCGCATCGGCCATCGCGGCCATCCTATTCCCGGCCACGCCACGCGCTCTCGCTGTATGGCTTCCTGGCCGCTCAGAACGCGTTCGACGCGGGCTGCCCGTAAGCATTGGGAATGTTCTCGACGAGCCCCCCGCCGTGAGGGCCTTTTGCATCATCGCGTCGCGATCCGTCCGAGCCCGAAGCCCATGGCGGTTCGACGCGTGGGACGATTGGTGCCAAGAGCCGTGAGGCGGGGGCATGAAAGCTCGAGCGAGCGCCGCGTGCCCCTGTCCGCTGGCTCACGCCAGCGGCTCGTTGAAGAACCCCTCCGAGCCCTCGGCGACCTCCGCGTTCAACTCTGCGCTGAGGCCGCGTGCTCACGGACGCGGCTCGGACGGATGCGCCCGAGTGCTTCGTTGTATGAGGCCTGCGGCGACAAGCGCGCCGAACAGCAGGAGATATCCGACGATCAGCAGGGGCTGGGCGACGGGCTTGTGCTCGATGGGCGCCAGGATCTGGGCGATCGTGCCAACGACCAGGGCGACCGCCGCGATCGGGTAGGCCTTCGAGCGATCATCGAGGGCGAACACCGCGCCGTGGCGGCGGTGCGACCAGAACCCCAGCCCCACCACGAGCAGCAGGCCGGCGGGGATCAGGATGTACTCCAGCACGGCAACCATGATCGGCGCATCGTACGTCCGCGTCCTGTCGTGGATCTCCATCGCCTCGGCCCTCTCCCCCTCCGAGTCCAGACAAGCTCGGGGCGAGGGAGGAAGAGGTCTTCCTCTTCTTTCTCACCCGATCCCATCTTCTCTGCGCCTCTGTGGTGATCCCGATCTTCTTCCCACGGTGAGGCCGCGTGCTCACGCACGCGGCTCGGTTTGGAGTCTTCCCGATGCCCGATGCCTGATGCCCGATGCCCCTCTTGCCCGAAGAATGGGCCGTGCGAGGCGTGATTGCTGGATGGGTGTTGGCGTGTCTGGCGGTGCTGGCGGTGGGCCTGATGGCTGGCGGCTGCGCGATGGAGCCGGAGACGGTCAGCCGGTGGCCCGATGCCTCGGGAAGGGCCCAGGTGGGGGCGGAGCCCGGGCGGGGGCTGACGCCCGTGCGGGTGGCGGTGGATCCGGCGTTGGCGGCGTTGCTGCGGACGCTGGAACCGCTCTATGAGGGGGCCCGGCCGGGGGTGGATTTGGTCATCTCTGAGGGTGCGCGGACGGGGCGGATGGATCAGGCCGAGTGGCTGGCGATGCGGCTGGAGCGCGGGGCCGAGGCGGACGCGTACGTGAGCGAGAGCGGGCACGCGATCGACGAGTTGACGCGGACGCCGGCGGGCCGCGGGCCGTGGCTGGGCAACACGCTGGCGGTGGTGGTGCCCAAGGGGTCCCAACTGGATCGGCGCGAGCTGGCCCTGCGGCGGGCGCCGGTGCACATCGCGCTGGAGCGGACGGCGCTGGGGCAGTGGACCCGGGCCTCGCTGCGCGAGAGCGGGCTGTGGGGCGAGGTGTCGCTGGCGTCGGGCAACTTTGATAGCGGCGCGGCGATCGTCGAGCGGGTGGCGTATTTCGCGAAGCGGCCGACGCCCGAGGAGTCCTTCGGCATCGTCTTCGGGAGCGACGCGGACGCGAGGCGGGTGCGCGTGGTGGGCTATCTGGACCAGCCGCGGGGGGACGCGACGATCCATCATGTCGCGTGGTTCAGCGAGTCGGGGGCTGATCTTGCCAACTGGCTGCTGAGCGACGATGGCGCCCGGGCGGCGGCGGCGCGGGCGGGGTTCGTCGTGGCCGAGACGCCGCGGTGAGTGCGAGCGTGCGGCTGTCCTCGAAGCAACTGGCGATGGTGCTGGTCGGTGCGCTGCTCGTGGGCGTGCTGGCGGTCTCGGCGATCGGGGTTGGTGGGGCTGGTGGGGGTTGGGTGGCGACGGTCGTGGGCGTGGCGTCGGTGTGGGCGGCGTCGGGGGCGCTGGCGGGGGCGTACGTCGCGGGGGCCTGGGGGCTGGGGGCCGGGGCGCTGCGGTGGATGGAGGACCGCGCGAGCGCGGCGTGGCTGGCGCCGGCGGTCGGGCTTGGCCTCATGCTGGGCCTCAGCCACGGGCTGGGCGTGCTCGGGGCGTTCGAATGGTTCGGCTCGGGTGGGCGTCGGGTGGTCGCGGGGCTGCCGATCGTTGCCGGGCTGGTGCTGCTGGCGATGGACCTCTTGAAGCGGCGCTCGGGCGAGAACGCGAGCGTGCACCCGGCGTTGCTCGCAGCGGTGCCGGGGCTGGCGTTGCTCATCGTCGCGGCGGCGAGCCCGCCGGGGTGGCTGTGGGCCAGCGAGGGATTGGGCTACGACACGCGGAGCTACCACGCGCAGCTGCCGGCCGAGTGGCTTGAGATGGGGCGGCTGTGGCCGGTCGAGCACAACGTGTACTCGTTCCTGCCGGGATATATGGAGGCGGCGTTTTATCACCTGGCCGCCATCGTGGGCACGCACCCGGCGGCGGGGTCGGGCGCGGGGCTGCTGGCGTTCCAGTGCCTGAGCGCGGTGGTGATGGTGGTGGCTGTTGTGCTCATCGGGCGGGTGTGCTGGCTGGTGCTGCCGGAGGAAACGCGCGAGGCGACCGGGGGCATCGCCACCGCGGTCGCGGCGCTGGTGCTGGCGACGCCGTGGATGATCGTGACGGGGAGCTTGGCGTACAACGAGCCGGCGGTGCTGGCGCTGGGGGCGGGGGCGATGCTGGCTGTGCTCTCGGCTGCCACATCCCACGCAACGCGGTGGGTGCTGGCGGCGTTCCTGGTCGGCTCGGCGTGCGGGGCGAAGCCGACGGCGCTCTTCATGATGGGGCCGGTGGTCGGGGCGTTGCTGGTGGCGACGACGCCCCCGCGCGCGTGGGCGAGGTGCCTTGCCCTTGGTGCTGGCGTCGGGCTTGTCACCCTGCTGCCGTGGCTGGTGCGCAACGAGCTGGCGGCGGGCAACCCGGTGTTCCCGCAGCTGGCGTCGGTGTTCGGCGATGGTCACTGGTCGGCCGAGCAGCACGCGCGGTGGGCGGGTGGGCATCGGTTCGACGGGTCGGTGGTCGATCGTGTGAAGCTGCTGCTGCTGCCCGATCCGGGTGGGCCGCACCTTGGGGGGACTTCGATGCGGGGGTTGCTGCATCCGCATTGGGGGGTGCTCGGCGCGGCGTGTGTGGTGGCGGCGGTGGTCGGGCCTTTCGTGCGCCGGAACGCGGTTGTGCTGGCCTTGGCCATTGGGTTCGGGGTGCAGATCATCGCGTGGCTGGCGTTGACGCACGTGCAGAGCC